>JAIYDY010000119.1 GCA_027487245.1 Hyphomicrobiales bacterium | reverse complement strand
TCGAACACATCGAAGGTCAAATGACCGCTGCCATCCAGCATGATGATCTGAGGCGGGATGTCGAGGCTGCCGGGAAAGAACCGGAACTCTTCGCGGGCTTGGGGATGGTGCGTGAAGCCATTGCGCACAAGCAGCGAACCAGCTTCGATTTTTAGCGCAGCACCATGGCCGCACAGGACAAGTGGCTCTTTGCGCCGTTGGCCTTTTGGCGGTTTTGGCGTCCCGCCAGATCTGCGAGCCCACAATTCCGAGCGAATTTTCCAGTCGTGGGAGTTGTCAATTTCCGTGGTCAGAGCTTGTGCTGCCATGTCGATTTCTTATCTCGCAAGCTGCAAAATTTGCAGTCATTCCGACAATCCAGTCCGGTGACAAAACAGTATCGAAAATCATATCGTAAAACACTGAAATATTAGAATTTTCGGATGAATTTGTAAAATCGGAAAATACGCGGCAAAATGCAAAGATAGTCAGAAAAATCCACAGATTATTTTTGGCTTGAGCCAAGTCCTCTTCAGACGCCTTTTCGATCAATTCGAGTACGGATTGATTGGCTTCGTCTGGGGCTCCAAATAGCCCTTTTCCGAATTCTGCGATGGAGCTCATCAAGGGTATTTTGAAGTCGGCTCTATCGACGGAGGAGCCCCAAGTAGCTGAAGATGCGGCAAGCAACACATCTTGTGCAGGTATAACAGCTGTCAAGCGCGAGATAGCTGGCGCAGCCTTTGGCAAGGCACGCATGCGTTTATCAATCATGGCTCCGTCCGAAATGTCCTCGAAGCGGTGATCAAACTGCGCTTTTTGTCCTCTGACGGAATTTCTAAATGTTCGTTCGAATTCTAAAAGCAGGAACCCCCTGATTTTATAGACATCCGAAAATTGGTCATCCAGCCAGAGATAAACAGCAACCAGTGATTTTCGGCGGATACCTCTTTGCCGCAATTCGACGATTTTTCGCACGACCGCGACGGCGACCGGTGAGAATGTCGAACGCACACCAGCTCCACGACCAAGGCCATGAACGGTGGGCGGAGGCACAAGCCCGGCATAGACCCAGTCTTGCAGCGCCCGCGATGTGACTTTGCCACCGCCGATGGCGCGAGCGGTGTCGTTGGCAATCGTCAGCACCTCGTCCCGCGTCATCAATGCCACCCAAGTTACATTTGACACCTAACCTGTTCGACGCCAAGCGCGCGAATTGGAATCTGTGGTGGCCTCAACGGAGGTCACCAAATGTCCCGCAACTATGCCGCCGAGTATCGTCGCCGCATTGAGCGCGGTCTGGCCAAGGGCCTGAACAGAGCACAAGCGCGCGGTCATCGCCCGGCTGGCAAGCCGACAGTGTCTGATGATCGTCTTGAACTGGCGCTGCGGCAGTTACGCAAGACCGGCACGATCAAGGATGCCGTACGGGAGGCCCGCGTCTCGGCAGAGCGCTTTCGCCGTTTCCTGAAGGACCAGGATCTTGCCGAACGCCAAGGTCGCGGCTGGGCTTTCAAGGACGACCGCCCGCGCGAATTCACAACCATCACTACGCGGGGCGAGAAGACGCTGACCGTGATTGGCTTCGACGCCGCGTCGCTGATTGGCCGCTACAACGCCGCCGTCCGAATTTTTCTCGAAACCAACGATGCCGAACGGCTCGCCCCGTTTGTGGGCGTCAGCTTCAGCGACGCACGCGGTCGCCGGCATGTGTTCGAGACAGACCCCAACGCCCTTTACCGCGTTGCTGGAACCGGGAGCGACGCGTTCAACCAGATTTACCGGATCATCGTTTGAACCCAAGGAGACCTGAACATGACATGCAACATCAAAGCAGAGAAGCGGCTCGCCCGAGCCCAAGAGCGACTTGGCACGTTTTCACCGCGCTGCATCCATTGCGGTGAAGATCATCCTCATTGTCTGGAAAAGCACCATATCGGCAGCAGCAAGCATGACGAAGCCACGGTGATCACGTGCCGGAATTGCCATCGCAAAGTGAGCGATCCGCAAAAGGATCATCCCAAGCCTAACCAGTCGCCGGCGACGCCGGAAGAGCGCATCGGGCTGTTTCTGTTGGGACTGGCTGACCTGTTCGCGATGCTGATCGGCAAGCTGCGCGAGTTCGGTCACTCGCTGCTGACGCCGGTCGCAAACCGCACCACCACAACGGCAGGTGCACCATGACGAAGCAAGCATCCAAGCCGGGCTTCGCGGCGGTCACGCACCCGGACCACTTGCCGCTTCACTTGCGCGCTTACTTGGGGTCGCCTCCCGTATCTCCGCGCAAAACGCGTGACGCGATGGCCGGCACGCCGACCTGGGCCTTGGTGTTCGATACCGAAACCGGCACGGATGCCGCACAGTCCTTGCGCTTCGGCAGCTACCAGTGGCGCAAGAACGGCGTCCTGCTTGAAGCAGGACTGTTCTTCGATCCGGACAGCTTGAGCGCGGACGAACAGGCGCTTTTGCATGACTTTGCGAAGACGCAATCCCTGACCTGCAGGACCCGCGCGGCGTTCGTCGAAGAGGTGTTCTATGGCATGGCCTATGAACTCAACGCCGCCATCATCGGCTTCAACGTGCCGTTTGATCTGTCGCGGCTCGCCATCAAGCACGGCGCGGCGAAAGGCCGTGCCATGCGGGGCGGGTTCACCTTCACGCTGTCCGATAACCGCTATCGTCCGAACGTGCAGGTGAAGCATCTGTCGCGGCGCATGGCCTTGCTGCAATTTACCGGGACGTTCCAGCGTCAGGATAACCGGCGCGAACGGAAGAACGGTCAGACCCGCACGCGGCGCGGCATGTTCATTGACGTCAAGACCTTGGCGGCAGCGCTGACAGCACGATCGTTTTCTCTGGCGACACTGGCGGATCATTTGGAGACGGAGGCGCGCAAGCATCGCACAGAGGATCACGGCGCTGCGCTGACAAGCGAATACCTCGCTTACGCCATGCAGGATGCCGAGGTGACATGGCAGTGCTTCACTAAGCTCTGCGCGAAGTATGACGAATTCCGCCTCAGCCAGACGCCGGTCTGGAAAGTTCTGAGCGAAGCCAGCATCGGCAAGGCTCTGTTGGCGGAAATGGGCATCCGACCTTGGCGCGCGGTGCAGCCTGAGTTTCCGCCTGCGTTGATCGGCGCGATCATGAGCAGCTACTACGGCGGACGTGCGGAAGTGCGCCAACGCCGCGTGATCCGCGAAGTGCTCTATTGCGACTTCCTGTCGATGTATCCGACCGTATGCACGCTCATGGGCTTATGGCGTTTTGTCATCGCCGATGGCACGCACTGGCATGATGCCACGGCTGAGACGGCAGCTTTGCTGGATGGAGTCACTGTCGAAGACTTGCAAAGCCCGGCTATGTGGAGGGAGCTGACCACACTGGTCAGGGTGCAGCCTGACCATGATCTCTTTCCGGTCCGCACGCGCTATGTTGAACAACGGCACAGTAAGACGCTCGGGGAGCACCAAAGACGAAAACGCGACAGCACGACCATCGGGCTCAATCACCTGACCAGCAACGAACCACTCTGGTTCTCGTTGGCTGATTGCATCGCTTCAACGTTGCTGAATGGCCGACCGCCGCGCGTACTTGAGGCGCTGCGATTTGAACCCGGCCCGCCCCAATCTGGTCTCAGGCCCGTGCGTTTGGCGGACAGCACAGGCGATCTGGTTGATCCTTCCAAGGGCGATCTCTACCGGACGCTGATTGACCGCCGCAACCGCATCAAGGCTGATCTGAAGGAGGCCGAAGCCTCGGACAAGGCCAGGCTTGATGGCGAACAGCTGGCGCTGAAGATTTTGGCCAACGCCACCAGCTATGGCATTTTCCTTGAGCTGAACGTCGAAGATGTCACCAAGCCCGAACGCCGCCAACTGTTTGGACCCGATGGCACCAACAAGGAAATCAGCGTCACGTCCGTTGAGACGCCAGGACGGTACTTTCAACCACTGATTGGCACGTTGATCACCGGAGCCGCCCGGCTGATGCTGGCCTTGAGCGAACGGTTGGTGATCGACGCCGGGCTCGAATGGGCACTATGCGACACGGATAGCATGGCCATCGCCAAACCGGATGGCATAAGCACTTCAGAGTTCCAGGCACGTGCCCGCACGGTCTGCGAGTGGTTCAAACCCCTCAACCCGTACACGGTGAAAGGCCCGATCTTCAAAGTCGAGGACATCAACCATCGGAGCGACGGCATCGATGAGCCGCTTTACTGCCTTGCCATTTCAGCGAAGCGCTATGTCCTGTTCAACCGCGATGCGAAGGGCTGGCCGGTCATTCGGAAGGCGTCAGGCCATGGGCTGGGGCATCTGGTTGCACCCTATGGCGAGAGCAATCCGGCTTGGCGCATCCCGAAACCAAGCCACCCGTTATCCGCAATGGGTGTCGAACGTTGGCAGCATGATGTCTGGTGGCAGATCATCCGTGCCCATGACGCTTGCCATCCGGCGCAAGTCGATCTGAACATTCACCCCGCCATGAGAAGCGCCGCCCGAAGCCGTTATGGTGCTTCAGCGCCGGAGCTGTTGGCATGGTTTGATCGGTACAATGAAGATCGCCCCTACCGGGATCAGGTGAAGCCGTTCAATTTCCTGCTGACGTTTCAAACGAGGGCTATGGAACGCAAGGTCAGTCCGGTCGCACCTTTCAGCGGTTCGTCAGAAGACGCCGTAGCGACAGTCTTTGACCGTGAGTCAGGGCAGCCGGTCGAACCCGTCCGCCTGAAATCCTATTCCCAAGCGCTGGTCCGGTATCATCTCAGTCCAGAAGACAAGTTTCTGAATGCGGACTTCACAGATCACGGCACGACCCGCCGTCGTCATGTCATCGCCAGCGGCATCCGGTTGATCGGAAAGGAGAGCAACAAGCTCGAAGAGCTGGAGGCAAAGGACATGCCCGAAGATGCTGCCATTGATTACGGCCTATCGATCAAGGCTGACGCCCTGCAAATCAGCTCCGTAAGTGACCGGCGGTTGGCAGAGTTGGCCGGTCTGTCCCGCGCGACGATCCGGCTGATACGTCGGCAAGAGGGACGCCCACTTTCGCAAGCCGTTGCCAACAAAGTCGCAGTTGCAGGCCGGTTGGCGCAGCATGATACACACGAATGGGAGCGGCTGCTGATCAAATTGACTGAGATTGTTCGGGAACGTGGTCTTTCAAACATAGCCGCCCTGCTTCAGGTCGATCCATCCAATTTGAAAAAAGTCATCATGGGGAAACGGCGCATGTCAGCACCCACGGTCGCCAGATTAAAGGCGATGATCAGGGCAACTCATTCAGCTTGAAACCGCGTGTCACGCCGCCCTGCTTTAATGGGCGGCGTCTGCGTTTTCCTCTAGCGTTTGGGCTAAGCGGTTCGGAGAGCGACACATCAAGTGCACAATCGAACCGATCCAGCACATTTATGGATTCGCATAATCGCCAGTATGGAACTTGGCTGTGCGTTACATAAATCAAGACTTCTGCAACTGTGGCGAGTGCTCCGTATCGGTCGCTGTTCGAATCTGCGGCAGGCCTCTATCCGGCTCCGCTGGACAAAAGAGCCCGCAGAAAAGCCCGTACGGGCGCGTCTTCCGTTAGACCGATAGCGGTCTGGATCGCTTTGTTGCCCGTCCTGATTTCTCCGAGGGCGTGCAATGCCTTTCCTCTGGTGACCCAATAAGGTTGGTAGGTCAGCTTTGCATCTGCCGCCAACTCGTCGAGAAGGCTCATAGCCTCCTTTACCTGCCCAGCCTCTACCAGCACGGCGGCGAGGCCAATCGTTGCGCCGATGCTGGGACGATGTTGCGCGAGCAGGCGGTAGAGCGTGATGATCGCCTCATAGTTTTTCCGCCCTGTTATAGGCCGCTGGGCATGCACCGACTGGATCGCAGCCTCGCACTGAAACCGCCCGAAGCGGGCGTGACGAGAGGCTGCGGTTAGCAGGTTTTCGGCCTCTATGATCAGATCACGTTTCCACTGCCGGGCGTCTTGCCTGTCGAGCGGAACGAACTGCCCCAACTCGTCTCGCCTCGCGTCGCGACGGGCGTCGCAATAGAGCATCAGTGCGAGCAGACCCATCGCCTCGGGTTCGTTCGGCATGAGGGAAACAACGAGACGGCCCAAGTAGATGGCTTCGTCCGTCAGTCCTCGACCTCCAGCTTCGACACCATATGCGGCGTCCCAGCCGATGCCATAGGCCGCGTAGATCGCTTCGAGCACTTCGGAGAGGCGCTGCGGCATGTCGTCGGCAGATGGAAGCTCGAAACGCAGCCTTGCGTCCTTGATCTTGGCTTTCGCCCTTGTGAGTCGCTGGCCCATGGTCGTCGGCGGAACGAGAAAAGCACTCCCGATCCGCACCGCGTCCAAGCCAAGGATGGTTTGCAACATGAGCGGCGTTCGGATGCCCGCATCGATTGCCGGATGCGCGCAAACGAATAGCAGTTTGAGCCGTTCGTCGGGAAACGTCGCTCCGTCCTCGACCATGGTCTCGCTGTGGGCCAGCAGTTCAGGAATTGCCGCTTCGACGATACTTCGATGACGAAGCTGGTTCTTCATCACGTTTCGTGCTGCCGTGAGCAACCAAGATTCAGGGTTCGTCGGAAGGCCACTATCGGGCCAAGATCGCAGCGCCGAGGCAAATGCTTCGGCCAGGGCATCTTCCGCAGCCGCGATGTCACGTGAGCGTGCCGAGAGAATTGCGATCAGACGACCGTAGGACGCGCGCGCGACGCGCTCGGCGGTGTCGCGCGCGCTATTCATCAGCTTGCGGGCGGCGACATCGGCGGCAACACAGGCCGCACTTCGACCGAAGCATATGACGCTGAAGGCGACCGTGCAGCCCATTCGAGAGCGGTGTCGAGATCGGGGACTTCGATAACGAAGTAGCCGCCAAGTTGTTCCTTCGTGTCGGCAAACGGCCCATCCTGAACCGTCCGCTTCCCGTCCCGAACCCTCACGGTCGTTGCCGTATGAGGGCCTTGAAGGCCATCGCCTTTGACGATGACGCCTGCCTGCGCCATCGCGCCGATGAACGCGTTCCAGCCGCCCCAATAGGCCGCCGCTTGGTCCGGATCGTTGCGCTTGGCGAACTCGGCTTCGGGTTCGTTCAGTAAGAGCATGTATTGCATGGTTCTATCCTTTCAGGGTTGGAGTGTTGGTCAAGCGAAATGCCGAATCTGGTGGCAACGCGCTCAGGTGAGGAAATTTCGCTTCTTGGCGTAGATGCTGACCCACAACAACGCGGCAGCGATCACGACCACGACGGTCAAGATGACGAGCTGCGTCGGGATGTTGGCGAACACGCCATAGTACACGTCTCCCGAAAACAGGATGACGTAGCCCACCATCGCGACGCCAAAGATCGCGACAGCACGGGCGCTCTTAATAAGGAGCGCGACGGAGCCGACGAGGCCACCCAATACACCGACTCCGAACGCTACGCTGATCCAGCCTGGCAGCGACAGATAGAGGTCCGCTTGCGAAGCTGTCATGCCGACCGCCATCAGACTGGCCTTGGTCTGCGAGAACGAGGCGATGAACTGATATAGGCCATAAGCGTTCCACAGAACGCCAAGGCCGCCAGCCAGCCAAAGCCAAATCGGACTTCTTGATCCACTACTGTCCACTGTCATCGAATCTTCTCCTTCCGGGTATCGAGCGAAGGCCTCAACCCGAAACCGTTTCGCGGCTTGGCTTCCTGCACCAATGACACTTGGGAGAATGTGATTTCGACATGAGCACAAAAAAATCAGAGCAAGCAGTCGAACGGCTGTGCCTGAGCGATCCTGGTCAAAGGCTGACAGGTCGCCTTCGTGCAGAACTCAAGATTTATGCATCACCTGCTGACGGCAATGATTTCAACAACGTGTACGCTGCATAAGTCCGTTGCTAAATGGCTGCGCCACCAATGCAGCGTTCCACCCTTGTTATGGTCAACAACGGCTCAAGAACACCACCATCGCAATACCCCTTTTTGTTCCCTGTCTGCAAGGGCAGGTCGAGCCTCTTGAGGGCTGGTCCTACGGGCGCCGGTGCGGTGGCGGTCGGGGTTGTCAGCGCAGCAGGCGCGCCACTTCCTGGCGTACGAAGGGCAGCAGTTCGCGATCGAACCACGGGTTCGCCTTCAGCCAGGCATTGTTGCGCCAGGAGGGGTGGGGCAGGGGGATGATGCGCGGCGTGCGGCGCACATCGTGGATGGCTTGCCAGTTCTGCACCATCTCGGTGAGCCCGCCGCCGCCGCCGCGCCGGCCCAGGTGCCATTCCTGCGCATGCTGCCCGATGGCGAGGATGAGCTGGATGTCGGGCATGCCCTCGAACACCCGCTCACGCCAGAGAGGGGCGCATTCGCGGCGCGGGGGCAGGTCGCCGCCCTTGGCATCCTGGCCGGGAAAGCAATGGCCCATTGGCACGATCGCGACCTTGGTCGCATCGTAGAATTCCGCCTCGCTGAGGCCGAGCCATGCCCTCAGCCGGATGCCGGACGGATCCATGAAGGGCTTGCCGGTGGCATGGGCCAGCGTGCCGGGGGCCTGGCTGGCAATGCAAAGCCGGGCCGTGGTGCTGGCCTGGATGATGGGCCTGGGTTCGTGCGCCAGCGGCTTGTCCTTGCGCGGCATGTCCTTGCAGACACGGCAGGCGCGCAGATCGGCCAGAAGCTCGTCAAGCGTGACGGTGAGGGTCTCGTCGGATCGGATCTTGCGGGGCATGGCCCTGTCTACAGCATGGACGGGCGGTGTCTGTCACGCCCCGCAGGGCTGCGAAAGATGCCAGTGGCAAGCGCCGTGCGTCAGGCTGCCCAGCTCGGGCGGGCAGCCAGCGCGGCGTGCCAGCGCGTCAGGTGCACCAGTTCGGGCGGGATGACGATGCGCGGCACCCGGGCAAAATCGAGGCTGACGCCGCCGGTGATGTCGGCAATGCTGAAGCTGTCGCCGCAGATGAAGGGACGGCCATCGGCCAGATGGCGGTCGATCAGCCCCATCTGCTCCAGCGCCCGTTCGCGGTTGGCCTCGCCCCACGCGGGCACCTGCGGCACCTCGCGGTGGGCCATGTGCGGGCTGGTGTGGCGGAAGGTCTGCGCGATGTTGGTGTAGAGGCCGAATTCAAGCCGCCGGTTCCACATCTCCACCTGCGCCCGCTCGCGCGCTCCGGTGCCGAACAGGGCGGGCGCCGGCTGCAGCTCCTCGAAATAGCGGCAGATGGCCACCGATTCGGCGATCACCGTGCCGTCGTCCAGCTCCAGCGCCGGCGTGCCCATCCACGGGTTGAGGCCCGCAAAGGCCGGCTCGCGGTGTTGCAGCGCCGCCAGGTCGAGTTGCACCAGCTCGGGCATCGGCAGGCTCTTCTCGGCAATGAAGATGCGGGCGCGGCGCGGGTTCGGCGCGCGTGTCACGTCATGGAGTTTCATGGGCAAAACGGTCCATCTGTTCCTCGGCAGCTTTCACGAGACCATTGGCAGCCCGTCTGGTCAACCCGTGAACCAGCCAAAAAAAGACCGCCCCGGAAGGCGGCCTTGAGGTGTAGCTTTGTGTCCAAAGCCGGGAGGAACAGGATCAGGTTAACCGATTTTGTGCACTGCAACAGTCGGGACGATTGCTTAAGCCCATGTGCGGAGTGGGGGGCTATCCGGACGGCCTTCGCGCAGACAAGGTCTGCATCCAGCCTCTCGAAGAGATGGGCCCCGCCTCGACGGCCACCTGATCCCCCGCGGCGCGTCCGAAGGCGAGACCGTCGTTCAGGCCCGGCTGTCCCGAAAGGTCTTCCGGGCCCGCCGGATGGCATCAGTGATCCATCGTCCGGACAGCAGGAACTGCACAGGCGATGTCTCGGTGAACTTCGTCGCAACATGAGCCCCCTCATTGGACCAGCCGGTGACGTCCTCGGCGCCAGCCGTGTTCTTGCAGAACACGATCATGGTGCCTTGCGGCTCGACACGCAGGTCGGCCTTCAGGCCTGCAGCCAGTCTGGTACGAAGCAATGTCTTTGGCGTGAAGGTATGGACGTGGGCGAAGTGGAAGTGCTGGAAGCTCCACCTCGCGCCATGGCTTCGAGATGACCTCGACGCCATAGGCCTTGCGTGCATGGGCGGCAAAGCTTTCGCCCGGCTCGATCCCGGTCACGATGTGGCCTTCCCGTTGCATCACATCCAGAAATTCACCGGAGCCGGAGCCAAGGTCGAGCAGGCGGCTGGGGGATTTCAGCACCGGTGCGAGGATCGCCCCGGCGGCGGTGCCAGAGTGGTTCTGACAACGCAGGTTCTGGAGGGCGGGATAGAGCCCGGACAATCTCGGCACCCGGCAGCGCAACAATGACGCAGTGCCGGCTTCGAGCATCAGAAGCACGGTCGATTGCGCGCAAGCCGGGCCTGAAGGTGGCTCCTAGCTCCTGGGGTTGGCGGCGCGGTATTCCGACGGCAGCACGAAGCGGCCGCTCCACAGGCCAAGCTGCTCGCGGCGCGCGGCCCCTTCGGCGTTGCGGTAGTCGCCGAAGTCGACCGCGATGCCCTCGCGCACCATGGCCTCGTTGAGCACCTCGTCGCCGCGCTGGCAGCGGCCAAGCAGGCGGCCATAGCGGTCGCTGCCCTCGATCCGGCAGACCACCGCGCCGCGCTGGAGGCGGGCGCGCAGCCAGTTCTTGGCCGTGACCCCGCAGGCATAGTCCCGGCCGACGCGGTTCTGGCAATACTGGCTGATTTCCGGCGCATCGATGCCCTTGAGCCGGATTTCGCGACCGGCCACCTTGAGCGAGTCCCCGTCGATCGCCTCGCCGAAACCGGCGATCTCCTCAGGCACGGTCCAGGCCTTCTCGATGGCGCGGCCGGCCAGCACGAGCAGCACCAGCGCACCGGCTCCGGCCAGCCATTCCACCAGCCTGTTGCGAGGTTGTGACGCCCGCCTTGCCTTGAATTGTCCGAACCGCATCAGCAAGACATTAACGATTCCCATGCAACGTGACAGGTGGTGTGGTGATGCGTGTTGCGTCGCGTGAGAGTGGATCGATCGGCAGAATGTCGGGGCGTCTGACCAGAGAATCTGTCCAGATCGCGCCGGCCGCTGCTGTCAATGGCCGCGTCACCGATGAGGACCGCATCGGTCAGCGCCGCCAGCTTGGCCGCAATCTCCAGACTGTGCGCGAGCGGCTGACATCGGCCAGCGGCCTCGAACGCTCCTTCGAAACCGAGTTGCTGCGCCAGTTCGCCGCGAAGGCAACCCGTGCCTCCGGTGCCATCCTGGCTGTGCTCACGGTGGCGGTGGCCTCGATTGCCACGATCTGGCTGCGCCCGGACTTCATTGGCATGTGGGCCCTGAACGGCCTCCTGACCTGCGCCCTGTCCTTCGTGATCTCGCGCCGGCTGCTCGCGACCATGGAGGAGGCGAAGAAAGGCACGCGGCGCGCGCTGATTGTCCTGACCGCGGTCCAGGCGGCTGTCTGGGCCGGGCTCGTTCTGATGTTCCTCGGCGTGCCGGAACCCGCCGCCAAGGTCTTTGTCGTCTCGGCGCTGATGTTCTACGGCACGGTCGTGGTCATGAGCACCTACACGGTGCCGCTCGCGGTCTATCTCGCCATCGGGCCACTGGCCCTTGCCCTGTCGCTGTTCGTCTTTGTCGACCGCGACATGGGCACCATCACCATCGCCGGCGTCGGCATGATCGGCCAGGCCTTCTTCCTGTTCCTCGCCAACCGGCTCTACTCCCAGGCGGTCGCAACGCTCGAATTCCGCGCCGAGAAGGACATCCTGATCGCCCAGCTTGAAACGGCGACGATCAACTCGGAGGACGCACGCCGCAAGGCCGAGGACTCCAACCTTGCGAAGTCCAAGTTCCTCGCCACGATGAGCCACGAACTGCGCACGCCACTCAATGCCATCCTCGGCTTTTCCGAGGTGATGAAGGAGGAGGTCTTCGGGCCGCATTCCTCGCCGTCCTACCGCGAATATGCCAGCGACATCCATTCGAGCGGCCAGCACCTGCTCAACCTGATCAACGAGATCCTCGATCTGTCACGCATCGAGGCGGGCCGCTACGAACTCAAGGAAGAGGCGATCAACCTCGCCCACATCGCCGACGAGTGCCTGCACATGCTGACCCTGCGCGCCAAGGGCAAGAACCAGGTCATCCGGCAGGCGGTCGAGCCGGACCTTCCGAAGATCTGGGCTGACGAGCGCGCCATGCGCCAGATCATCCTCAACCTGCTGTCGAACGCCGTGAAGTTCACCCCTCAGGGCGGCGACATCGCACTGAAAGTGGGCTGGACCGCCAATGGCGGGCAATATGTCTCGGTCACCGACAATGGCCCGGGCATTCCGGAAAACGAGATGAACACGGTGCTCTCCAGCTTCGGGCGCGGCTCGCAAGCGATCAAGACCGCCGAGGAAGGCTCCGGGCTCGGGCTTCCCATCGTCAAGGGCCTCGTCGACCTGCATGGCGGCGGCTTCACCCTGAAATCGAAGCTCCGCGTCGGCACCGAGGTGATGTTCACTCTGCCCGCTAGCCGCGTGATGGACGCCCTGCCGGCCATCCACGAGGACGTCCGCCGCCGCGCCTGAACGGGTCAACGCAACGGGCTGACGACAAGGCAGCAGCATTTGTCAGGAATTGACAGCCAAAGGCTGGTTCCGTAGATTTTGGCATCGATTGTGAGGCCGAATGATCTGGTCCAAGCCGCTTTTTTCCACCGAAACAGGTGCGCCAATCCTGCCATCTTTCTCCACCGAAACATCGAGACAAACCCGGTTCCGCGAAGGGCGGACCGACATCACCACCGACAAGAAGGCAAGACAGACATGGCAAGCGGCACCGTGAAATGGTTCAACGCCACCAAGGGCTACGGCTTCATCCAGCCCGATGACGGCTCCCAGGATGTGTTCGTCCACATCAGCGCCGTCGAGCGCGCCGGCCTGCGCGAACTGCGCGACGGCCAGAAGATCAGCTACGAAATGGCGACCGACCGCCGCACCGGCAAGCAGAGCGCCGACCAGCTCAAGGTCAGCGGCTGAGAGCGGGCTCATCCAGCAACAGGTTTGATGAAGCCGGGGCGTCATGCTCCGGCTTTTGTTTTGGCGATGATGGCCGCGATACTGACACCCTCTCTTCCCGAGCGGGAGAGAATACAGGCGTGTCACGGGATGCCAGTGTCACACATCACAACGCGTCATGGTCGGGCTTGACCCGACCATCCACGTTTGGCCGATGCTGCGATCAAGAAAAACATAGATGGTCGGGTCAAGCCCGACCATGACGGCAGCGGTGGGAATGGATAGATTGCTGGCGCGGTGCAACGCAGCTGCCTGGAGGATTCGAAATGCGGGTCATGAACTGGGAAAAGATTGTCCCCACCTGCGTATTCTTAATGACGTTATGGTTTCTTCAAGGACAGTTGACATTTCTATACTCGAATATCGAGGCGCATTGTGGGATATCGGGTTGTGGAGATCGCATTGCCACTGCATATGCAATACTATCTCTATCAACATTATTATCAGCTGGATTATTATCTTGGTTGTCGTGGCGATTTAATACAGCATTTCATGAAAAAAATAAATCAAATAATATATTAAATTAAATTCAAAATATAGTATTTAATATTTTATAAATGTAGTAAATAAATAAATTTAATTCATTTTAACAACGCATATCGCAGTTATGCTATTAAATAAAAGATGATTCTATGAATTTTTTCCTCGATTATCTGATTTGTTTCTGATTTTCAAAGATGCGAAACCGCGAAAATAAAGCCTCAGAATAGGAAATACCGCTGTGCCATCGGCAGCACCGCCATGGGCTCGCAGACCAGCAGTTCGCCATCCGCCGTCACCGCGTAGGTTTCGGGGTCGATCCTGATGTCCGGCGTGGCATCGTTGTGGATCATGCTCTTCTTGGAGATGCCGCCGCGCACGTTGCCGACCGCGACGCACTCCTTGGCCAGCCCCAGCGCCTTGGCTCCGCCATTGGCCACGAAAGCCTGTGACACGAAGGTCAGTGATGTGGTCGTCATGGCCTTGCCGAAGGCGCCGAACATCGGGCGGTAATGCACCGGCTGCGGCGTCGGGATCGAGGCATTGGGGTCGCCCATCGGCACGGCGGCGATGGTGCCGCCCTTGATCACCATCGAGGGTTTGATCCCGAAGAAGGCAGGATCGAACAGCACGAGGTCCGCCAGCTTGCCCACGGCGATCGAGCCGATGTGCTTCGAGATGCCATGCGCGATGGCCGGGTTGATGGTGTATTTGGCGACATAGCGCTTGGCGCGGAAGTTGTCGTTGCCCTTGCCGGCATCCTCGGGGAGCGCGCCGCGCTGCACCTTCATCTTGTGGGCCGTCTGCCAGGTGCGGGTGATGACCTCGCCGACGCGGCCCATGGCCTGAGAATCCGAACTCATCATCGAGAGCGCGCCCAGATCATGCAGGATGTCCTCGGCGGCGATGGTCTCCTTGCGGATGCGGCTCTCGGCGAAGGCCAGATCCTCGGGGATCGACGGGTCGAGATGGTGGCAGACCATCAGCATGTCGAGATGCTCGTCGAGTGTGTTGACCGTGAAGGGCCGCGTCGGATTGGTCGAGGAGGGCAGCACGTTGTGAAGCCCGGCCACTTTCATGATGTCGGGCGCATGGCCTCCGCCGGCTCCTTCGGTATGGAAGGCGTGGATGGTGCGGCCCTTGAAGGCGGCAATCGTGTCGTCGACATAGCCGCTCTCGTTCAGCGTGTCTGAATGCAACATCACCTGAATGTCGTAGTCGTCGGCAACGCTCAGGCAGTTGTCGATCGCAGCCGGCGTCGTGCCCCAGTCCTCGTGCAGTTTCATGGCGCAAGCCCCGGCCTCGATCATCTCGATCAGCGCCGCAGGCGTGGCGGCATTGCCCTTGCCGGAAAACGCGAGGTTCATCGGGAAGGAATCGGCCGCGCGCAGCATCTGCGCCATGTGCCATGGGCCGGGCGTGCAGGTGGTTGCCGAGGTTCCAGCTGACGGGCCGGTGCCGCCGCCCAGCATGGTGGTCAGCCCGCTCATCAGCGCATCCTCGATCTGCTGCGGGCAGATGTAGTGGATATGGCTGTCGAAGCCGCCTGCCGTGATGATCTTGCCCTCGCCGGCGATGACATCGGTGCCGGGCCCGATGATGATGGTCTGGCCCGGATCGAGATTGCCGAAGCCGGCCTGGATATCCGGGTTGCCGGCCTTGCCGATGCCGCTGATGCGCCCGTTCTTGATGCCGATATCAGCCTTGACGATGCCCCAGTGGTCAAGGATCAGCGCATTGGTGATGACGGTGTCGGCGGCGCCCTCGGCATTGGTCATCTGGCCCTGGCCCATGCCGTCGCGGATCACCTTGCCGCCGCCGAACTTGACCTCCTCGCCATAGGTCGTGAAGTCGCGCTCGACCTCGATGTAAAGGTCGGTGTCGGCCAGCCGGACCTTGTCGCCGGTGGTCGGGCCGAACATGGCGGCGTAAGCGGCGCGGGACATCGTGAAAGGCATGGCAGGCTCCTTCGCCAGGCTTGCTGAATGGAAGGCTGCGGATCAGATCGCGCCGGCGGCCAACGCCAGCCCTGCGGCGGCAACGCCCGCCCCCGCGAGCCGGACCGGCCAGTGCCGCCCCGCCAATGCAGCCAGCGCTGCAAGGCCAAGGCCCGCCGCGTGCAGCAGAACGCTCGCCAGAATGAAGCCGCCGGCAAAGGGCAGGGGCTGGCCATGCAGTTCCATGCCGTGGGCCGCGCCATGGGCGATGCCGAACAGGGCGATAGCCACAGCCCCGAGCCAGACCGGGGCCTCCAGCCGGAGCGCGATGGCGCTGCCGAGCAGCACGACCGAGGCAAGGATCATCGTCTCCACCGCCGGCACCACCAGTCCGCCTTGCGTCATGGCAAAGCCTGCGGCCATCGCCGCGACGAAGGCGGCAGGCCAGGCCAGCATCGCGCCCCTGCCGCGCAAGGCCGCCCAGAGCCCGACAGCCAGCATCGCCAGCACGTGATCGAGCCCTGCGAAGGGGTGGCCCAACCCTGAGGCGAACCCACCACCATGGCCCGGATGGGCCAAGGCAGGCGAGGCGACGAACAGCGCGATGGCGATGGGCAGGATGCGGTTCATGCGGAAGAAGCCTTTCAAGTTATGCCTTGTCGGCAGGAATCTGGACGGTGCGGTGCACATTGCTGCGGAGGAGCCGTTCACAGCGCACCCATCACCTTGCCCTGGAAGCCATAGACCTCGCGGGAGCCGGCCATCTCCACGAGCGTCACCTCGCGGGTCTGGCCCGGCTCGAAGCGCACGGCGGTTCCGGCGGCAATGTCGAGGCGGAAGCCGCGGGCCTTGCTGCGGTCAAAGCTCAGCGCGTCATTGGTCTCGAAAAAATGATAATGGCTGCCGACCTGGATCGGCCTGTCGCCGGTGTTGGAGACGGTGAGGGTCACAGTCTTGCGCCCGGCATTGAGCGTGATGTCGCCCGGCAGCGTGGTCACCTTGCCCGGCTCCAGAGCCTGGCTCGCCGAGCGGATCGGCTCATGCACGGTCACCAGCTTGGTTCCGTCCGGGAAGGTCGCTTCCACCTGCACATCGTGGATCATTTCGGCGATGCCGTCCATCACCTGCCCCGCGCTGATCACATGCGCGCCAGCCTCCATCAGGTCCGCCACGGAGCGGCCATCGCGCGCGCCTTCGATGACGAAGTCGGTGATCAGCGCCACCGCTTCGGGATAGTTCAGCTTGACACCGCGTTCGAGCCGTCGGCGCGCCACCATGGCGGCCATCGAGATCAGCAGCTTGTCCTTTTCGCGGGGCGACAGCATCATGGCCGGAGCATCCTTGGTTCAGGTTTGCCAACTGCGCGGCAGGGGCGCGCCCGTCAGTGTGATCATGAAACGG
Source organism: Hyphomicrobiales bacterium (assembly GCA_027487245.1). GTDB lineage: Bacteria > Pseudomonadota > Alphaproteobacteria > Rhizobiales > Beijerinckiaceae > Allobosea. The sequence goes on along the minus strand of JAIYDY010000119.1, from coordinate 70,917 downwards.
GCGAGGTCGGCCCTCAAGGCCGCCGCATCGGGGGAGAGGAAGCGGGCGATCAGCATGCCGTCAAAGCCGCTGACGCCGCACTCCGAAGCTGCATTGGCCAGCGCCTCACGCGCCTCGTCGAGGCGGGCCGGAGCACCGGGCGTGACCATCAGAACCGTCGCCACTGCCCGCGCGCCGCCGGCAATCGCGGGCCGGCTCAGGATGTCGGCCACTGGCCCTTCGAGCCGCACATCCTCGGCAAAGATCAGCTTCCCGCCGCGCCGGATGCGCCAGCGGTCGCGCAGGGCGGCCTCGTCCAGCACCTCGCCCATGGCGGCGCGCCCGAAATAGACGCTCTCGCAGGCGATCAATGTGGCGTCGGGCGCGATCTCGGCCTCGAGATGGCGGCGAAGATGCGCCCGCCCGAACAGGATCGCCTCCTGCGGCAGCCAATGCAGCACAGCGCCGGCCCCGACCTCCAGATGCGTGGTCACCTCCGTGGCCGGGCCCTGGCTGCGGTAGATTTTTTCGGCGGCCTGTGTGGTCACCACCGCTGCCGCCCCGGCCTCGACCGCAATCGACGTGGTCAGCGCGTCGCCGCCGGTCATGCCGCCGCCGGTGTTGATCAGCACTGCCTCGCAAGACGGGTTGAAGGTGTTGGGGAACCGGGCGCGAAATCCGCCGCTCTCGGCCACCTCGGTCCGGACCGTGCGCCCGCCGGCACGGGCAAAGCGCACCCGGACACCGCCGCGTGCCCGCACATAGCCCGGCATGACCGGGAGTGCTGCCAGCTGCTCCATGGCAAGGCCGCCGTCGTCGCGTCTCGGAACATCAAGCATGCGTGTGGTCTGAACTCCCTGCGCAAATCATCGCGCCTGCCCAATTCACCCGCAAGGGTCGGAGAATGCGGGTGCTGCACGAATTTTGGGCAACTGGGACGTCACACACGTCCTCCGGCACCGTATGCCACGGCACTGTCGGCGCTGTGATGCGCAGAGTACTGGCGCGGGCATGACCCGAGATGCTATCGTTTAGCCATGACGCGCGATGGTTTTGCCCTGTCTTCGGTCCATGCTCAGGCCCTTGCGTCGGCCCTGGCGCTGCTGCTGGCCAGCCCGATGCTGGCTCAGGCGCAGCCCTCGCGCAAGCAGCCAGCGCCCGAGGGTTCAGCCGCCGTGCAGGCCTGCCCGGAATTGGGTCCCGGCTTTTTCCGGCAGCCCGGAAGCAGCACCTGTGTCAAGATCAGCGGGTTCGTCCGTGGCGAGGTCAGGGTCCGTGATCGCCGGAGCGAAGTGTTCACCCCCGCTCCCTCATCCGGTGCGTCAACCCGCATCCAGCCAACCGGTCGCGCCGATCTCAGGCTGGAAACCGTGACGCCGACGGCCAACGGCCCGTTCCGCGCCGTGGTCGAAGTCAGGGGCCTGCGCCCCGGCGAAGGGCGCTGACAGGGGCCATGCTTACCCGCCACCGCCCGTGCGGCGGCGCGTGATCCCGGATCACAATGCGGGGCGGTCCGCCCGCCACGAACGTCCGCCGAAGGCAAGGACGAATGAGCCAGCCGTTGCAGCCAGCATGATGATCAGAAAGGCGGGCGGCCACAGCGGCGTCAGCGCCCCGGAGGCAAAGGCCACCGCCGAGCCGACGCTGAGTTGCACGAAGCCATTGAGACCGGCTGCGGCGCCCGCCAGATCAGGCCGCACCGACAGCGCCGAGGCCGTGGCGCTGGGAATGGTCAATCCGTTGCCGATGCCATTGAGTATCAGCGGCACGAACAGCAGCGCCGGGGCCCAGGTGGTCACGAACGGCATCAGCGAGGCAAAGCCGACAGCGGCCAAGGACAGGACAATGCCCAGCGGGATCATCCGCGCCGCGCCGATGCGCTGGCTGAACCGGCCGGTCAGGAAGTTGCCCATCATGTAGCTGCCCGCCATGATCACGAAAAACGCGCCATAGACGTCCGGCCCGGCCTTCATGTGCTCGACCACGGCATAGGGAGCCCCGGCAATGAAGCTGAAGAAGGTCGCCGAGGTCAGCGTGAGGATCGCGCTGTTGATCACGAAGGCCCGCTCGCGCATCAGCACGGGGAAGGCCCTGAACGTGTCCATCACGCTGGCCGGCGGGCCCCTGCGCTTCAGGGTTTCAGGCAGCTTCAGCATGGCTCCAAGTGTCGCGACCACGCCGACCAGCGCCATCAGCGCAAAGATCGTGCGCCAGCCTTGCGTCTTTTCGATAAAGCCGCCGACCAGCGGCGCCAGCATCGGGGCCACCACCATCGCCATGGTGACATAGCCCAGGATGCTCGCCGCCTCGTCCTTGTCGCCCATGTCGCGGGCGATGGCGCGGGTCAGCGCGAACGCCGTGCCGGCCCCCACCGCCTGAAGCATCCGGGCCAGCAGCAGCACCACGAGATTGCCCGACAGCAGCCCCACGACGGAGCCCACCGCGAACAGCCCGAGGCCGGCAATGATGCACGGCCTGCGCCCGATGCGATCCGACAGCGGGCCGACCACAAGCTGTGACAGCGCCACCGCCGCCAGATACAGCGTCAATGTGAGCTGGATCGTGCCGTAGTCGGTGCCCAGAGACCGCGCGATGGCCGGTGATGCCGGTGCCAGCACGTTGAGCGCAAAGGGTTGCACCGCGCTGCACAGCACGAGAATCGCCAGCGAGGGCCGGATCGGGAGGGGGGCGCTGGTCATGCCGGTTGTGTTTCCCTGGCGCGCACGCGCTGCCGGTGCAAGGTGTAAAGGCCGCTGCCGACGATCAGCCCGGCGCCGGCGAGGGCTGGCAGGTCAGGCCATTCACCCCAGACAGCGACACCGATCATGATGGCGAAGACCAGCACCGTATAGCGGAAGCCTGACACCAGTGAGACATCCGCATCGCGATAGGCCACAATGATGGCGTAGTTGCCGAGCGCCACGAACACGGCCGCCGCGATGAGGAACAGCGTCGGCTTCAGTTGCAAGGGCTGCCAGACCTCGGTCAGCCCGATCAGCCAGCCCATCAGGCAGACCATGACTGTGGTCGAAAACGTCACCACCGAAGACGGGATGTCGGCCGCGATCCGGCGCGTCAGCAGATCGCGCACGCCGACCAGCGCGGCGCTGGCCAGGGCCACCAGTGAATAGACATTGAAACCGTCGGCTGCGGGCCTGACGATGATCAGCACTCCGGCAAAGCCGACGCAGATGGCCAGCCAGCGCCGCCAGCCGACCCGCTCGATGCCAAGCATCGCGGCCATGGCCACAACGATCAGCGAGGCTGCCTGCAGGATCGCTGTGATGTTGGCCAGCGGCAGCTTCGCCAGCGCGGCGATGAAGGTGAAGGCGATGACGCTTTCCAGCAGGCCGCGCAGCAGCACCGTCGGCTTTGCCAAGGCCTTCAGATCACTGAACCGGCCAAAGCTGCGCACCAGCACCAGCGCCGCCAGCGTGGCAAACAGGCCGCGGACGGCGAGCACCTGGCCGGTCGGATAGGTGGCCGTGGCCAATTTGACCAGGGCATCGTTGACCACGAACAGCGCCATGGAGGCCACCATGGCCAACACGCCGCGCCTGTTGCTGGCCAGCGAGGCGCGCGGTGCGAGGGCCATCAGCGTGTCATGCCCGGCCGGCCCCGGCAAAACGCGCAAGGCGGAACGGCGCAAGGTCGAAGCGCGTCTTGCCGGTGATGCTGATGTCGGCCATGATCTCGCCGATGACGCTGGCGAACTTGTAGCCATGGCCCGAACAGCATGAGGCAAACGCCACCTGCTCGGCACCGGGCATGGTGTCGATCACGAAATGCTCGTCGGGCGTCACGGTGTAGATGCAGCCCTTCAGCGCCAGGGCCTCTCCGGTCGCATCGGGGAAGTAGCGTTCGAGCGCGTCCTTGAGAAACTGCACCTGCCGGGGACTGGGTGTCCGGTCCGGTTGGGATGGATCGATCGGCTCGCGTCCGAAATGTGGCCCGCCGAGCTTGAAGCCGGGGTGTTCCCAGAGCGGGAAGCCATAGAAGTTGCCTTCCTCGACGGTCAGGATGAACACTGGCAGCCGGCCCATGCGGAACGGCTCGGGGTTCTTCACCGAATACCAGCCAATGGCCTGCTTCACGGTCCTGAGATGCGGGGCCAGCGCCGGGTTGAGCGTGTCCATCCACGCGCCGGAGGTCAGCACCAGCCGGCCGGCCGTGTAGGTGCCCTTGTCGGTTACCACCTTGACCCCGCCATGGGCCGTGGTCGACCATTCCAGCACCGGCTCGTTGGTGCGGATCACCGCGCCGGCTGCCTGTGCCAGCCCGACATGGGCATAGATCGCCCGCTCGGAAGCCACGAAGCCGCCGTCCGGCTGCCAGAGCCCGATCTGGCCTTCGGGCAGGCGGAAGGCCGGAAAGCGCCGCATGATCTCGTCGCGCGACAGCATCTCGTGGACAAGGCCGTGGTCGAGGCACGAGCGCTGCGAGCTTTCGACGAAGCCAGCCCCTTCCGGCGCGATGTCGATCGAGCCGGTGACATGCAGCAGGTCCAGCCCGGCCTTCTTTCCGGTCTCGGCCCAGAGTTCATGCGCGCGGCGCACCATCGGCACATATTGTGTGCCTTCGAAGTAGGCGAGGCGGATGATCCGCGTCATGCCGTGGGATGAGCCCATGCCGTGGCCAAGATCGAAGCGCTCCAGCCCGAGCACGCGCTGGCCGCGCTGCGCCAGATGCCAGCAGGCCGCCGAGCCCATGCCACCGACGCCGGCGACGATCACGTCATAGCTGTGTCCCGACATGTTCGCTCTTGCCACCTGTCGCCACGCCGCTTTGCCCGCCCCGGCGGCCATAGAGGCGCTACCCGGCACCCTGCCGGGTTCGCATCGCAATATCCGACCCACTGGCTTCGGAACCTGCGTCTTTCTCGTAGGCCAGCCCCGATGGGTGGTCCATGGGCCAGGGCACATGCCAGCATGACAAAAGCGCGCAGGCACAGCGAAAGTCTGCGAGGAAGGCAAATGTTAACCATACGTCAGTCTTTGGCCTGTAGATTCCCATTATATTTTTCGAAGATTCTGGGACTCATCGCTTTGGCTCGCTCGACAACGATCATGGTTTCGCAGGTTGGCAGTGCAGACACGGCTGCGGCTGTCTGCCTGCACCGCGACCATGTCGCGCCTGGAGCAAGGACGGCAATCCCCGGAGTTGCCCATGAGTTTGCTTGATCGGGCCCGCAAGCTGATCTGGCCAGCGGCGCACGGCGTCGCGGAGGCTGCACCGGTTCCCGTGCCAAAGGCTCGGCCCGTCGAAAAGCGCGCGGCCAACGAGCCGGATGCCGGCCACCTGCATTTTCGCCAGTCGATCGACATGATCGAGCATGATGTCTCGAATGCACTCGACCGATTGACGTCCTTGATGTCCACCTCTGGGCAGATCACCACCGAGACGGCAGCAGACCTCGAACAGATCCACGCTGGCATGGCGGCCTTGCGCGAGGCGGCGGGCATGGCCAACCGCGATGTCGCGGAACTGGCCGAAGCCTCGGCACAGGTCTCCAACAGCGCCGCCACTGTCAGCAGCAATGTCGCCCTGGCGCGACAGAGCGTCGATGAAGCCTCGCGCGTGGCGTCATCCGCCAATGACATCATGTCCAGCCTTTCGACCGCCTCCGGCGAAATCTCCGGCATGGTCGACACCATCGCGCTAATTGCGCGGCAGACCAATCTGCTGGCCCTCAACGCCACCATCGAGGCGGCACGCGCGGGCGAAAGCGGCCGCGGGTTCGCCGTCGTGGCGCAGGAGGTCAAGACCCTTTCGGTCGAGACGGCCCGGCGCGTCGCCGACATCCGCAACAGGGTCAAGGTCCTCGAAGATGCCACATCGCGCTCGTTCGGGGCGATTTCCGACATTGCCGGGCTGATTGGCAACGTAACGCCCATGGTCTCGGCCATCGATGACGCCATGCAGATCCAGGCCATGTCGGTGGGCGAACTGACCCGGCGCACGAAAAAGACCGCCCGTTTCATCGAGACGGTGGCCGCCAGGGTCGGCGCGGTCGACAGCGCCGCGACGACCGCGACCGAGCGCAGCCTGCGCGGCTCCGAAGCCTCCGGCAAGGCCATCCAGGAAGCGGCCAATGTCTCGCGTTTCGTGGCGTCGATCCGCCAGGCTGGTTTCGCCGCACGTCGGCGGCATGACCGGTATCCGCACGAGATGCCGCTGCTCATCAAGGCCGGCCACGGATCTTGGCGGGCCTCCACCATCGACATCAGCCGTGGCGGCACCCTGATCACAAAGCCCGAAACCGTCGATCTTGTCCGCAATGACAAGATCGAACTGTTGTTCGACGGCATCGGCGAGATGCTGGCCACCGTGGTCGGCGTCAGCCCCACCGGCCTGCATTGCTCGTTCGATGATCTCGACAATCAGGCCGGGCTGCGCTTCGCCGAATGCGTTGCAGGCGTGCACGACAACTACCAGCCACTCATCAACCGCGCCCAGAAGGCCGCGCACGATGTGGTCGAAGCGATGCACAACCTGATCCAGCACGGCGAGGCCTCCGAACCGGTGCTGTTCGAAACCTCCTACAGGCCGGTGCCGGACAGCGACCCGCCGCAGTTCGAGACGGCTGGCCTGCACCACCTGCGCTCCATCCTGCCGCCGATCTGTGATGGTGTCCTCAATGAGGATGAGCGTCGGGTCTATTGCGTGGCCGTCGACCGCAACGGCTATGTGCCGGTGCACAACCGCCCCTTCTCGCACCAGCAGCGCAAGGGCGATCCGGTCTGGAACGCGGCCCATTGCCGTGACCGCCGCTTCTATGACGACAGCTCCGGCATCACGGCGGCGCGCTCGGTGCGGGCCTTCGTGATCCAGTCCGTGCGCCGCGACATGGGCAGCGGAGCGACTGAGCCCTTGCGCGAGATCTCCGTGCCCCTGTTCGTCTGCGACCGCCATTGGGGCGGCCTCAAGCTGGCATTCAGGTTCTGACCGCCGCGCCTGGCGCAGCCGGTACCAGCGTTCAGCCGCCGGTTACGCTCATGTGCCGGCCCACGGCAGGCCTGTTGGCACGCCGGTCGATCACGAAATCATGGCCCTTCGGCTTGCGGGCGATGGCCGCCTCGATGGCGCGCTGCAAGGGCTCGTCGCTTTCGCTGGCCCTGATCACCGATCGCAGGTCCGCGGCATCCTCCTGCCCGAGGCACATGTAGAGCGTGCCCGTGCAGGTCAGCCGCACCCGGTTGCAGCTTTCACAGAAATTGTGCGTCATCGGTGTGATGAAGCCGACAAGGCCGCCGGTTTCCTGCACCCGCGCATAGCGGGCCGGTCCGCCCGTCCGGTAAGGGTCTTCGATCATGGTGAAGCGGTCGAGCAGACGTGCGCGCACCACCGAAAGCGGCAGGAACTGGTCGATCCGCGCCGGCTCGATGTCGCCCAGCGGCATAACCTCGATGAAGGTGATGTCCATGCCATCGCCATGGGCCCAGCGGATCAGCTCCTCGATCTCGCCCTCGTTGACGCCTTTCAGCGCCACGGCGTTGATCTTGATGCGCAGCCCGGCAGCCCGCGCCGCCGCCAGTCCCTCATGCACCTTGGCAAGGTCGCCCCAGCGGGTGATCGACCGGAACTTGTCGGCATCCAGGGTGTCAAGCGACACGTTGATGCGCTTGACCCCGCAATCAGCCAGCTCCGCCGCATGCCGAACCAGCTGCGAGCCGTTGGTGGTCACGGTCAGTTCCTCAAGGCCAGCGCCGAGATGCCGGGACAGCGAGCGGAACAGGCTCATGATGTCGCGCCGCACCAGGGGCTCGCCGCCGGTGATGCGGATCTTGCGCGTGCCGCGTGCGATGAAGGCAGACCCGATCCTGTCCAGTTCTTCCAGCGTCAGCAGGTCACGTTTCGGCAGGAAATTCATGTCCTCGGACATGCAGTACACGCAGCGGAAATCGCAGCGGTCCGTCACCGAGATGCGGATATACTCGATGGTGCGGCCGAAGGGATCGACCAGCGGAGGCATGCCAGCCTCGATGCCGGGGGACAACTGCATCATTCTCGTTCCTGTCTCCAGGGCCGCGCCTGAACCTGCCGTTCGCCGCTCTGCGGCGTCAGGCCACTTGCCGGGCCACCCGTTTCGAACCTATCACCACACCATGGGCGTCTGCGGCTCCGGACGTCAATGTCCGGACTTGTCGCACGCGCCGCCCTTCGGGACCTTGTGTCATGTCAAACACGCCAACGCCAGACCAGCAGAGCTGGCCCACCGAAATCCGGCTTTCGAAGGACAGACGCACGCTGTCGATCAGCTTCGAGGATGGCACGCGCCATGACCTGCCGGCGGAGTATCTCAGGGTCGAAAGCCCGTCCGCCGAGGTGCAGGGCCATGGCCCTAACGAGAAGAAGACCATCGGCGGCAAACGCGATGTTGAGATCATCGGTGTCGTGCCGGTCGGGCACTACGCCGTCAAACTGGTGTTCGACGACATGCACGATACCGGCATCTACGGCTGGGACACGCTGGCCGCGATGGGCCGCGACCATCCGGTCAAGTGGCAGGCCTATCTCGATGCGCTGGCGCTGGCCGGCCTGAGCCGTGAGCCCGTGCGCCGCCCGCCGCGCGCCTGATCGCGGCAGGCAGCCGGGCCTTTGCCATCAATGATGTCGCGCTGTGGTGAATTGTTCTGCGAAATCTGCACGAGACCTTCGAAAGGCTGCATTTCGTTCAAAACTGCAGCGCGAATGCTTTGAAACCAGCTGGATTTCATTAAGGACGTTGGTGCGTCAGGGCATTCGGGCAAGGCTCTGTTAATCTTGCTGGCCGACAACGAGGCCATGTCATCCGCAGAGGTTTCGGTCATGCAGGCCCGCGTCATGGAGCATCCGCTCGAGGTCGTTTCCGGTGAGCGTCGTGACGCCCGCCAGCCAACCGAGCGCACGATCGGCCGCATCGTGGCCTGCGACGGCGCACGCGCCACCATCGCCGCCTCCGCCACCAGCCTCGTCGGCACGGCGACGGATTTCTGGTCGATCGGCCGGCTGATCTCGATCAGCATGGGCGAGACACGCGTCGTCGGCCTTGTCTGCGAGATGAGCGCCAATGACAGCGCGTGGGACGAGGGCATGCCGAACCACATGCTGGTCCGCATCGAACTGGTCGGCGAGATCGTCGACCGCAACGACGGGCGCCTCGAATTCCGCCGCGGCATCAGCACCTATCCCTATCTCGGCGCCATCGCCCATCGCATCCGCATCGCTGACCTGCTGGCCGTGCACGATCTGGGTGATCGCTCATCCATCGAGGTTGGCTGGCTTTCGCAGGACAGCAGTATTCCCGCCACGATCTGCGTCGACGACATGCTGCGCTGCCACTTCGCCGTGGTCGGCACCACCGGCGTCGGCAAGTCCAGCGCCGTTGCACTCCTGCTGCGCGAGTCGGTCGCCAAGAAGCCGAACCTCAGGGTTCTGGTGCTCGATCCGCACAACGAATATGCCCATGCCTTCCATGGCATTTCGACCACGCTCGATTCCAATTCGCTCGAGCTGCCGTTCTGGCTGTTCAACTTCGAGGAAATTATCGATGTCGTCTTCCGCGGGCGGGATGCCGTGCAGGAAGAGATCGACATCCTGCGCGAAATCATCGCGATGGCGAAAGGGCGCTTCCGCGTCACCAACGAGACGGCAGCCATGTCGACCCTGCTGCGCAAACCGTTCGACGCGTCCAGCTTCTCCGCCGATACGCCGGTGCCCTACCGCTTCGCTGATCTTTACAAGATCATCGACGAGTATCTCGGCCAGCTTGAGCCGCGCTTTCCACGCTTCCATTTGCGTGCCCTGAAAAGCCGGCTGGAAAGCCTGTTCGGCGATCAGCGCTACCGCTTCATGTTCGGCAAATCCACCGTCGATGATTGCCTCGACCGTGTGATCAGCACGATCTTCCGGATCCCGCACGAGAACAAGCCGATCAGCATCCTGCAACTGGCCGGCATTCCCTCTGATGTGGTCAATGCCGTGGTCTCGGTGCTGGCGCGGCTGTCCTTCGACCTTGCCTCATGGAGCGGCGGCGGTTTCGAGGTTCTGCTGCTGTGCGAGGAGGCCCACCGCTATGTGCCCCACGATCGGGGCAGCGGCTTTGCGCCCACGCGCGCCGCCATCGCCCGCATCGCCAAGGAAGGCCGCAAATACGGCGCCTATGTCGGCATCGTCACGCAGCGTCCGGGCGAACTCGATCCGACCATCCTGTCCCAGTGCTCGACCGTGTTCGCCATGCGTCTGGGCAACACGCGCGACCAGGAAATCATCCGCGCCGCGATCTCCGATTCCTCCGCCAGCACGATCGGCTTCCTGTCCTCGATCGGCAACCGCGAGGCCATCGCCTTCGGCGAAGGCGTTGCAACCCCGATGCGCCTCACCTTCCGGGGCCAGAAGCCGCACGAATTGCCGTCAGCGCAGCACAGCGGGGCCCGCAAGCTGCCGGACGAGGCAGAGCGCGGCATCAGCCTGCGTGAGATCATCGGCCGCATGCGTGGCGGCGAAGCCGCCGAACGCTTCTGACGGCAGGGTCGGCAAGCGGCATTCAGCCCACGAAAAAGGCCGGCGTGAGCCGGCCTTTCGCATCTCTGATGAGGTTCGCGCCCGAAAGCGCGCCGTTCAGCGCAGGACCACCACGCGCGAGCCAACCCTGGCGCGCTCGTAAAGGTCGATCACGTCGTCATTGACCATGCGGATGCAGCCGGAGGACACGGCCTGGCCGATGGTTTCCGGCTCGTTCGAGCCATGGATGCGATACAGCGACGAGCCGAGGTAGAGCGCGCGGGCACCCATCGGGTTCTCCGGGCCGCCTGGCATGAAGCGCGGCAGATCGGGGCGGCGCTTGAGCATCTGGGATGGCGGGGTCCAGCTCGGCCACTCAGCCTTGCGGGTGATGTTCTTGGTGCCCGACCATTCGAAGCCCGGACGGCCGACGCCGACGCCGTAGCGCACGGCCTGGGTGCTCGACAGCACGAAATAGAGCCGGCGCTCGCGGGTGTCGACGAGGATCGTGCCGGGGCTGTACTTCGAGTTATAGGTGACGATCTCGCGCGGGATCGCGGTTGCCTGCGGCTTGAAGCCTTCCGGATCGGTGAGCAGGGGCTGACGGGTCAGGGGGTCGATTTCAGCGATGGCTGGCGCGGCAAAGCCGGCGCTCATGACCATGGCAGCGATCGCGAAGGCGAGACGGCGCATGTGTGACCTCGATTAACGGGCAAACGGATCGTGAAAAATCCAACATCACGGAAATGTCTGATTTCCGCCGCAAGTGCAATCCGGATGAGCCCCTTCACGCAAATGTTAGCGCCTTGGCCCTTGAAGCGTGGCCGCTGTGCAACAGTGCCGGCGCGCGCCCTTGGTGCTTGACGCGCAAAAGCGTTGCCCTTATCCCCACGGGCGGATCGGGCGCGTAGCTCAGCGGCAGAGCACTCCCTTCACACGGGAGGGGTCACAGGTTCAATCCCTGTCGCGCCCACCATCCCCTCCAGCTTGAAACCTGATAGCCAACCGTATTTTCGGTCTAGCGTCAGCCTGCGAGGACGCAGCGCACGCTGCGGCCCGGTGCCGGCACAGCCACGGGCGGCCTGGCCAGATCGCACGATGCCAGCTTCAACGGGCAGCGCGGCGCGAACGAGCAGGCCGCCGGAACCGCATCGAGGGCCGGCGGTGCGCCGGGAATGGCCTGGAGCCGCGCGCCCTTGACCGCGCCGTGCAGGTTCGCCGCGAGAAGCCCCTTGGTATAAGGATGGCGCGGATCGCGGATCAGGTCCCGGACACTTCCACTTTCGACGATCTCGCCGGCATACATCACGGCCACGCGGTCCGAGACCTCGACCGCAACCCCGATGTCATGGGTGACGAAAATCATGCCCATGCCGAACTCGCGCTGCAATTCGCGCAACAGCAGCAGGATCTGGATCTGCACCGTGGCATCGAGCGCGGTCGTCGGTTCGTCCGCCAGCAGCAGCTTGGGCCGGCAGGCCAGCGCGAGCGCGATCATCGCCCGCTGGCGCATGCCGCCGGACATCTCGTGCGGATAGGCTTTCAGCCGCCGTTCGGGCGATGGGATGCGCACGCGCGTGAGCATGTCGAGCGCGCGCGCCCAGCCCGCCGCCTTGTCGCAGCCTTCGTGCCTTATAACCGCCTCGGCGATCTGTTCGCCGATGTTGTAGACCGGGTCGAGCGCCAGCATCGGATCCTGGAAGATCATCGAGGCCACGCCGCCGCGATGGTCGGCGAGCGCGCGCCCGTCCAGTGACAGGATATCGACCCCGTCCACCCGGACGCTGCCGCCGATTTCCGTGCGGTTCTCAGGCAGCAGCCTGAGCAGCGTCTTCAGGGTCACGCTCTTGCCGGAGCCGCTTTCGCCCAGGATGCCAAGCGTTTCGCCCGCTTCAAGCCGAAGGCTGACGCCGTTCACCGCATGCACGGTGCGCGGCCCGTGGAAGCGGACGTTGAGGTTTTCGATCTCGACCAGCGGCGCGCTCACGGGGCCAACTCCGTACGGGGCGCGGCACCTGTGTGGCCCGAGCCCGGAATGTGCAGGTGGCAGGAGGCCAGATGCCCCTTTTGCGGCAGGGCATGCAGCACCGGCACGGTGACGGAGCAGACCGCATCAGCCTGCCGGCAGCGGGTGTGGAACCGGCAGCCCGGCGGCGGATTGATCGGATTGGGCGGATCGCCCGCCAGCGGCGCTTCCATTGTGCGCCTGTCCGGGTCCATCGATGGCATTGCGGCCAGCAGCGCCTGCGAATACGGGTGCGCCGGCGCGGCATAAAGCGCATCGACCGGGCCGATCTCGGCGACCTGGCCCAGATACATCACCATCACCCGGTCGCTCATGTAGCGCACGACGTTGAGATCGTGGGAAATGAAGATGTAGGTCAGGCCCAGTTCGGCCTTCAGATCGGCCAGCAGGTTCAGCACCTGCGCCTCGACTGACTTGTCGAGCGCGGAGACCGCCTCGTCCAGCACCACGATCTTCGGCGAGAAGGCCAGCGCGCGGGCAATGTTGACGCGCTGCCGCTGGCCGCCGGACAGTTCATGCGGGTAGCGACCGGCAAAGCGTCCGGGATCAAGCCCGACGCGGGCCAGCAGGTCACGGGCCAGCGCCACGGCCTTGTCGCGGGCCATACCGTTGACCATCGGACCGAAGGCGATGGCATCCTGCATGGTCAGGCGCGGATTGAGCGAGGCATAGCTGTCCTGGAACACCATCTGCACCTGCCGGCGCAGGTCACGCACGGTGAGATCGACGCCAAGCGTGCGCCCGCCCAGGATGACGCTGCCGGAATCCGGCGAGATCAGGTCGACCAGCAACCGCGCCGTGGTCGACTTGCCGCAGCCGCTCTCACCGACGATGCCGAGCGTCTCGCCCTCGGCCACGTCGAAGCTGATGCCATCGACCGCGCGCACCACGCCGCGGCTCTGGCCGAACAGGCCACCCTTCAGTGGAAAATGCTTGGTCAGTCCATTGATCGACAGCAGGGGGCCGGCCGTCGAAGGGCCGGCCTTGGACGTGGAAAGCGTTGTCCGGGCGGATGTCGGCGCGCTCATGACTTGAGGTCCATGGCCGAGCGTAACCCGTCGGAAAGCAGGTTGAACGAGATCGAGGTGATGAAGATCATCGCGCCAGGCAGGGCGGCCACCCAGGGCTGCACATAGATGGCGTTGCGCAGCGTGTTGAGCATCAGGCCCCATTCCGGCTCCGGCGGCTTCACGCCGAGCCCGAGGAAGGACAGACCGGACGCCAGGATCAGCGACACCGAGATCAGCCCGGTGGCATAGACAAAGATCGGTCCGATGACGTTGCCGAGCACATGCACGCGCACGATGGTCAGGGCCGATGCGCCCGAGGCGCGGGCTGCCTCGACATACTCGATCTTGCGCACGGCGGTCGTAACGCTCTCGGCGATGCGGGCAATGGGTGGAATGAACACGATGGTCAGCGAGAGCAGGCCGTTGAAGATGCCGGCTCCCAGCGCGCCGGACAGCGCAATCGCCAGCAGCACCGAGGGGAAGGCGAAGAACACGTCGACCGTGCGCATCAGCACCGTGTTGACCTTGCCGCCAAGGTAGCCCGCCGTGATGCCGATGGCCGAGCCGATGAAGAAGGCGATGAACACCGGGGTCACGCCCATCAGCAGCGACAGCCGCGCCCCGTAGATCAGACGGGTCAGCATGTCGCGGCCCAACTCGTCCGTGCCGAGCGGAAAGCCCGGCGTGCCGATCGGGCGCAGCCGGCGCAACATCTGTCCGCGATAGGGATCGGCCGGCGCGATCAGCGGCGCGAACACCGCCATCAGCACCATGGCGAGGATGACCAGCAGCGCGAACATCGCCACCGGATCACGGCCAAGCCGTCTCAGTACGCCAGACCAGTATCCGGGCGACGTGCCCGCAGTCGCGATCGTCTCGAAGCTAGCGGTGCTCATGGCCTGAAATCCACGTTTCTCATGGCTCAGGCCCTCTGGACGCGCGGATCGAGCATGGTCTGCACCACGTCGACGAGGAGGTTGAGTGCCACGAAGAACATCGCCAGCACCAGGATTGTGCCTTGCAGCAGCGGCAGATCGCGCTGGAAGATGGCCTGACCGAGCAGGAAGCCGGTTCCGGGCCATGAGAACACCGTCTCGATCAGGATCGAGCCACCGAGCAGGTAGCCCAGTTGCAGCCCCATCACCGCGAGCGCCGTGGGCGCGGCGTTCTTGACCACATGGCGGAAGACGCCGACGTCGAGCAGGCCCTTGGCGCGCTGGCCGGTGATGAACTCCTGGCTCAGGATATCAGCCACCAGCGCCCTGACCGTCCGCGCCACGATGCCCATCGGGATCACCGACATGGTCACCGCCGGCAGGATCAGATGCCGGACATGCACCCAGTCCCAGGCCCAGTCCGCCGACCCGCCCGGCCCGGCACCTGTGGCTGGCAGCCAGTTGAGCTGCACCGAGAAGATGATGACCAGCACCATCCCCAGCCAGTAGTGCGGCACCGACACCCCGATGATCGAGACGAACGAGGCAAGCTTGTCGAGCCAGCTGTCGCGGAAGTAGCCGGCCACGAAGCCGAACAGGCAGCCGAGCACGAAGCCGATCAGCGTGGCCAGCACGGCCAGCATCAGCGTGTTGCCCAGCGCCAGCCTCAGTTCCCCCGCCACGGGCCGCCCCGTGGCGATCGATACGCCGAGATCACCTTGCAGGGTCTTCAGCACCCAGAGCCCGTATTGCACGATCAGAGGCCGGTCGAAGCCGTAGATCTTGCGCATCTCGGCCTGCAACTGGGCCGAGGCATCCGGCGGCAGCACCGAGGTCAGCGGATCTCCCGGCGCGATGTGCACCAGCAGAAAGCAGACGACGCTGACGCCGAACGCGACGGGGAGCGTGTAGAACAGCCGTTTCAGGACATAGACGAGCATGAAGCGGCTGTTTCCGTTTCAGAGTGATGGTTCAAGGCGTGCTGGTTCACGGTGAGATCGTGATCGAGCCGAAGTCCTGGAACCAGTTCTGGGCCTGCACGAAGCCCTTGACCCTGGGGCTCAGGGCGCGGGCGTTGACGTCGTGCGTGACCATCAGGAACAGCGCGTCGTCGACGAACTTCTCGTGGATGCGCTCAAGCACGCGGGCCTGTGCGGTGGCGTCAAAGGTGTTGCGCACCTCGTCGAACATCTTGTCCATGTCGGCGGTGCAATAGTGGCCCCAGTTGGTGCCGGCAGGCGGCTGGAGATTGCATTGCAGGTGGCGCATGAAGCCGGTGAACGGGTCCTGGATGAAGTAGCTGTAGTTCATGCCAGTGGCGCCGCGCGATGACTCATGCTTCGCACCTGCACGCCAGATGTTGATCAGTGTGTTCCATTCGACCACCTCGAAGTCGATCTTCATGCCGGCTTCGGCGAGGTTCTGCTGGATGAACTCGTTCATCGGCAGCGGCTGCATCTGGCCCGAACCGGAGGGCGAGATCAGGATCTTGGTCTGGAATGGCTTTGATGGCCCATAGCCGGCCTCGGCCAGCAGCTTCTTCGCCTCGGCAAGATCGCGCTTCAGCTTGAAGGTGGGCTTGCCGAACCACTGGTGGCCGGGCGGCATGAAGCCTTCCGCCGGGATCATCAGGCCGCCGAGCAGTTCCTTCAGCCCTTCGCGGTCAACGGCAAGATTGGCCGCCTTGCGCACCCGCACGTCATTCCACGGCGAACCCTCGGCGCTGGACAGGTGCCAGGTCCAGTTGTGCGGATAGGCATTGGTGATGATCTGCATGCCGGCTGCCTTGAGGGAGGGCGCGGCATCGGGAGCGGGGGCTTCGATCCAGTCGACCTGACCGGAGCGCAGCGCCGCGACACGGGCATTGGGCTCCGGCAGCGGGATCAGGATCATGCGGTCGAGCTTGGGAATGCGGGTCTTGTCCCAGTAATCCTTGTTCGGCACCATTTCGGCGCGCTCGCGCGGGGTGAAAGCGGTCAGCTTCCAGGGGCCCGTGCCGGAGGGTGTCTTGGCAAACTC
Source organism: Hyphomicrobiales bacterium (assembly GCA_027487245.1). Lineage (GTDB taxonomy): Bacteria > Pseudomonadota > Alphaproteobacteria > Rhizobiales > Beijerinckiaceae > Allobosea. The sequence continues at coordinate 54,466 of JAIYDY010000119.1, read as the reverse complement.
CTGCCAGTTGCGGCCCAGCTTCTCCCACTGCGCCGGCGATGACATCGCGATCCAGGCAAGCTGGTAGGGCAAGGTGGCGTCGGGTGCGCGGGTCACGATCTCCAGCGTGAGATCGTCGATGGCGCGGTAGGTGCCGATGGCCGGGATGCGCGAGCGTCCCTGGCTGGCCTGACGCTGGTCGAACTGCGGCGCGTCCTGCTTGAGCAGCTTGTCGAGGTTCCAGACAACGGCCTGTGCCGTGAAGGTGCTGCCATCGTGGAACTTGACCCCTTCGCGGATCTTGAAGGTCCATTTCGTCTTGTCGGTCGCATCCACGGTCCAGCTGGTCGCAAGGCCCGGGATCAGCGTCGAGGGCTTGTCGGCGCGGGTCAGGTCCCAGTGGACCAGCGCGTCATAGACCGTCAGGCCCATGAACCGCTGCCCTTCGCCGCCCTGATCGGGCTGGCCGGTGGTGAGCGGAATGTCGGATGCGGTCATGCCGATCCTGAGAACGCCCTGGGCGAAGGCCGAGCCGGCGAGGCCAAGCCCGGCCGTGAGGGCGGCGGCAGCAAGAACAAGTTTCTTCATGGATGGTGACCTTCGGCACTGAAGTTTCGTTGAAAACGGACAAAGGAACGCCCCGCCGGCAGGCCGGCAGGGCGCAGAAGGCTCACTCGACCGACATCGGCGCGATGTCGATGAACCAGCTCTTGGGCTGGACCACGCCCTTGACCTTGGCGCTCATGGCGCGCGGGCCGACATCGTGCGCGACCCAGATGAACGGTGCTTCCTCGACGATGCGCTTGTGCAAAGCGGCCAGTGCGGTGTCGCGCTCTGTGCCGTCGAAGGTCGACCGCGCCTTGGCGATCAGGCCGTCGAACTCGTCATTGCCGAAGTAGCCCCAGTTGTTCGAGACTGGAGGGAAGGTCTTGGTCGAGACGAAGCGCACCATCGCGAAGAACGGGTCCATGGTGGCGAAGGTGACGTTGATGGCGTTGGCACCACGGGCCTTCGGATCCTTCGCGCCCTCACGCCAGTTGGTGAACACGGCGTTCCACTCGATCACGTCGAGTTCGACGTCGAAGAAGCAATCTTTCAGGGCCTGCTGCAGGAACTCGTTCATCGGGATCGGCTGCATCTGGCCCGAGCCGGATGCCGAGGTGAGCACCTTGACCTTCATCGGCTTGGCGGCGGAGTAGCCGGCCTGCGTCATCAGCGTCTTGGCCGTTGCAGGATCATACTTGATGTCGAAGGTCGGGTTGCCCCACCATGGGTGATCCGGCGCAACCGAGCCCTTTGGAATGCCCATCAGCCCGCCCAGCAGGGTCTGCAGTTCGGTGCGGTTGATGCACAGGTTGGCGGCATGGCGGGTGCGCTTGTCGAGCCAGGGCGAGCCTTCCGCAAACGACAGCTGCCACGGCCAGACATGCGGCTGCGGGTTGGCGTAGACGGTGAAGCCGCCGCTCTTGATCCTTGGCAGCGCATCAGGCGCGGGCGACTCGATCCAGTCGACCTGGCCCGAGAGCAGCGCGGCCGTGCGGGCATTGGCATCAGCCAGCGGCAGCAGCACCACACGGTCGATCTTCGGGGTCCGCTTCGGGTCCCAGTAGGCCTTGTTGGCCACCATCTCGAAGCGCTCGCGCGGCTGAAGGCGGACGCCCTTGAACGGCCCGGTGCCGGACGGGTCAGCCGCGAAGGCCGCCCAGGCTTGCGTCGAGCGGGCCGCTGCCTCGGTGACGCTGGCCGGCACCGCGGCCAGCTTCGTTGCCCAATGGGCCGGCGAAGCCATGAACAGGTTGGTGAGGTTGATCGGCAGGAACGAGTCGGGCTCGGAGGTCGTCAGTTCGACGGTCAGGTTGTCGATCTTGCGGGCGCTGCGCAGCGTCGGCATGCGCGAGACGGTGACGCCGACCTGGCTGGCGTCGAAGTGGGCGGCATCGCGCTTCAACACCTTCTCGACATTCCAGACGACAGCGTCTGCATTGAACGGCGAGCCATCATGGAAGGTGACGCCGGGGCGCAGCTTGAAGGTCCACTTGGTCTTGTCGGCAGCATCGACGGCCCATTCCGTGGCAAGACCGGGGATGACCACGCTGGCCTTGTCCGCCGAGGACAGGTCCCAGTGCGTCAGCGCGTCATACATCGGGATACCGGTAAAGCGGTTGCCCTCGAAGCCCTGGTCGGGCTGGCCGTGGGTGCGCGGAATGTCAGCGGCGGTCATGCCGATGCGCAGGACCTTTTCCTGCGCCAAAGCCGAACCGGCCATCATGGTGGTTGCCAGCAGGCCAGCCGCAAGCAGGCGGGAGAACGATGAAATCATGAAAGGCTCCGGATGGTGGACCGTTGGTTCGGGGGCAAGGACCGGCCCGGCAGGAGAAGTGGCCGGCGGCTTAACGGGTTGTTCAGCAATCACTGTGCCAAAGCCGGAATCGGCCTTTCGTAAAGGGCAGACCGACAGGCAAACCTGGCCGGCGGAACATTGTCCTGCGCGTGCGGGCCGCTGTGTTTAACCGACTGAAGGATTGATTCCGCGCGACTTTGGGCCGGGTTCGCCCCGGGCTTATGGGCCGAGCATTGACAGCGCCGCTGCCAACTTCACACTGTCAGATCCCGACAGGATATGCCGGGCATCAGCGCCAGACAGGTGCGGGTGCCTGACGACCGATCCTGGCCTGTGCCGCTATCGTCAAATGAATATTTTTTGTGCATTTGCTGACTTTGATGGCGGTTGTCGGTTGCCTTCTCGCTGTGTTCTTCCTCTCCCATCCCCGGATCGCCATGCGCCTGCTGATCATCAATCCCAACACCACTGCCGCCATGACCGAGAAGGCGGCTGATGCCGCGCGCCCGCACGTGCCGGCCGGCACCGAGATTGTTCTCGCCACCGGCAGCTTCGGTCCGCACTACATTGCCAGTCGCGCCAGCTTTGCCGTCGCTGGCCACGCGGCGCTGGAGGCCTATGCGGCCCATGGCGCCGGCTGCGATGCGGTGCTGCTCGCCTGCTTCGGTGATCCGGGCCTGGAAGCGATCCGCGAGGTTGCGCCCGTGCCGGTCGTGAGCCTGATCGATGCGGCCTGCGCGGCTGCGGCGGCTGGGGGGCGCCGCTTCAGCATCATCACTGGCGGTGCGCGATGGGGCCCGATGCTGCGCGAGATGCTGCTGCTGCGCGGCCTTGATGGCCAGCTTGCCAGCATCCGCACGGTTGCCCCCACGGGCGGGGAGATCGCCGCCAACCCGCAAGCGGCCCATGCGCTGCTGGCCGAGGCCTGCCGCCAGTGTGCCAGCGAGGACGGGGCCGAGGCCGTCATTCTGGGCGGGGCCGGGCTGATCGGCATCGCGGCGGCCATCGCACATGCTGTTCCGGTGCCGGTGATCTGCTCGGTCCAGGCAGGCGTCGACGCGGTTGTCGCCATCCTTCATGCGGCCCCGCCAGGCGCAAGGCCCACTGCCCGCGCGCATGATCCGGTCGGCAGCATCGGCCTTTCAGATGATCTTGAGGCCCTGTTTGCAGGTCGGCCCGCTGGCTGACAGGCGAGCGCCTTTCGTTCAGCCGGCCCGGCGCGCCGAAATCGTCGACACGGCCGCTACCAGCCCGTCGAAATGCGGGATCACCAGATCGGGCTCCAGTGTCTCGATCGGCACGTCCGTGTAGCCGAACGGCACGCAGATCACCGGCAGTCCGGCATTGCGCGCGGTCTGGATGTCGGTGCGGGAATCCCCGATCATGACGGCGTGGGCGGGATCGCCGCCGGCAGCGGTGATCGTCAGCGTCAGATGGCGGGCGTCGGGCTTGAAGAATGGGTAGGTGTCGCGCCCGGCAATGGCTGCAAACCGCGCCGTCACGCCAAGCGCATCCAGCAGCAGCCGCGAATGCCGCTCCGGCTTGTTGGTGCAGACCGCGAGCCTGTGCCCGCTGGCGGCAAGCGCGTCGAGCGCCGGCAGCACGCCGTCATAAAGATGCGACTGCTCCGCCACGCGGCCGGCATAGATGTCAAGAAACAGCTCGAAAAGCTCCTGAAGCCGCTCTGGCGACAGGGGGCGCTCATAGAGCTTGAAGCCACGTTCGATCAGCGCCCTGGCACCCGCGCCAACCAGATCGCGCGCCTTGGAGACGGGCAAGGGTGCCAGACCCTCTCGCTCCAGAATGGTGTTCAGCGTGCCGATGATGTCGGGGGCCGTCTCGGCCAGGGTGCCGTCGAGATCGAACACGATGGTTGGTTTGGCAGAGCCAAGTGCAGGGTCTTTGATCATGCCGCCCATCTGGAGAAGGCCAAGCCCGCTGGCAAGCAAAAAGCCCCGCTGGCAAGCAAAAAGCCTCCGCTGGCAAGCAAAATCCGCCGCAGCGCTTGCGCGCTTGCGGCGGATCAGAACGGAGCCGTCCGATTGTCGGACGGGAATCAGCGCTGCTTGACGACGATCGGGGTCAGCAGGTCGCCCCAGAAGCCATCCTCGTGATGGTGGCGGGCCGAACGCTGCAGCTCCACCGAGAGGCCGGAATCGACCGCCTTGACGACGGAGGCGTTGAGGCGGTGCAGGTCATTGGCGAGCATGCGGATGGCCATCTTCTGCTCGTCGTTCATGCTGGAAGCGAAGCCTTCAGCGCGTTCTTTCACATTGGCTTTCATGGTCTTGGGTCCTCTCTGCGCGGGTATGTTGGCCGCGGTCCGAGTTGGTGGGGCGTGTCGGGGATAAAGCTGGCTCTCATCCGTCGCCCCGTGGAAGGATGAGAGCCAGTGTCTTGGGCCGGCGGCAGCTTCCTCGTCCTTCGGCAGACTCGGGATGAGGAAACCGTGTTGGCCGGTGTTATTCGGCGGCCTGGAGCTTCGGCTTGCCGGCATTGAACTGGTCGGTCTCGGTCGATTCCTTCATCGCCGTGGTCGACGACTGGCCTGCCGAAATCGTCACGGCAACCTGGTCGAAATAACCGGTGCCGACTTCGCGCTGGTGGCGGGTGGCGGTGAAGCCGCGCGCTTCGGCATCGAATTCGCGCTGCTGCATCTCCGAGTAGGCCGCCATGCCGCGGTCGCGGTAGCCGTCGGCAAGATCGAACATCGACAGGTTGAGCGAGTGGAAGCCGGCCAGCGTGACGAACTGGAACTTGTAACCCATGGCTCCCAGTTCGCGCTGGAACTTGGCGATGGTCGCCTCGTCGAGCTTCTTGCGCCAGTTGAACGAGGGCGAGCAGTTGTAGGCCAGAAGCTTGCCGGGATGCTTCTTGTGGACCGCTTCGGCAAACTTGCGGGCGTCGTCGAGGTCCGGATGCGAGGTTTCCCACCACAACAGGTCGGCAACTTCGGCGAAGGCGAGGCCGCGCTTGATGCAATGATCAAGGCCGGTGCCCTCCTTGAGGCGGTAGAAGCCCTCCGGCGTGCGGCTGTCGGCTTCGATGAACTCGCGGTCGCGCTCGTCAACGTCGGACGTGATCAGGCGGGCGGATTCCGCATCGGTGCGGGCGATGACCAGGGTCGGCGTGCCCATCACGTCGGCGGCGAGGCGCGCGGCGGTCAGGTTGCGCTCATGAGCGGCGGTGGGGATCAGAACCTTGCCGCCGAGGTGGCCGCACTTCTTTTCGGACGCCAACTGGTCCTCGAAGTGCACGCCCGAAGCGCCCGCCTCGATGAAGGCCTTCATGATCTCGAAGGCATTGAGCGGGCCGCCGAAGCCGGCTTCCGCATCGGCCACGATCGGGGCGAACCAGTCACGCTTGGCCCCGCCTTCTGCATGCTCGATCTGGTCGGCGCGCTGCAGGGTGCGGTTGATGCGGCGGCACAGTTCCGGCGCGGCATTGGCGGGGTAGAGCGACTGGTCGGGGTACATCGCGGAGGCGGTGTTGCTGTCCGCCGCAACCTGCCAGCCGGAGAGGTAGATCGCCTTCAGGCCGGCGCGCACCTGCTGCATCGCCTGGTTGCCGGTCATGGCGCCGAGCGTGTTCACGAAGGGCTCGTTGTGCAGCAGGTTCCACAGTTTGTTGGCGCCGCGCTCGGCCAGCGTGTGGGCGATGGGGAAGGAGCCGCGCAGCCTGGCGACATCGTCGGGTGTGTAAGTGCGGCGGATGCCGTCATAGCGGCCTTCCGGGGCGGATGGGACGAGGTCCTTGAATGTCAGCTTGCTCATCGAAGAGGCTCCTTGCATCGCTCATACAGAGGTTTTACAACTTTCGGACTAGACCACCTTGATTGGTCAATTCCGCGTCGTTGCGATGGATTGTGTATGCTGCGGCGCGGTATTAGAGGCAAGTCGGACATTTTCAGGCAAAGGTGTGAGTGAGTGTGTTTTACTTTTGTGAATATGTGTGTATGTAAAAATTGTACGTCTCGAGGTTGACCATAGCCTCGTCGTCATCCCGGCCTTGAGCCGGGATCAGGTTCGTCCAGGTGGCAGGTAAGCAGTGGAACGGTGGCGCACGGGGAGATCCCGGCTCAAGGCCGGGATGACGGGCGCGCAGGTCCATGCGCCGGAAGGGAGTTGGCGATGTCGGATGAAACGGGCCGGAAGATCCTTGCCGGCGCACGCCTGAGGCGTTTGCGGCGCGAGCTGGCGCTGTCGCAGACGGCGATGGCCTCCGAGCTCGGCATTTCCGTGTCCTATCTCAACCTGATGGAGCGCAACCAGCGCCCGGTCACGGCGCAGGTGCTGATCCGGCTGGCCGAGGTCTATGATGTCGATCCGCGCTCGTTCGCCCGCGAGGAGGAGCTGCGCGCCGCGAGCGAACTGGAGGAGGTCTTCGCCGATCCCCTGTTCCGCGCAGCGCCCGTGCCGCGCACCGAATTGCGCGAGGCCGCCGATGTGGCTCCGTCTTTGGTCAGTGCCATCCAGCGGCTCTATCGCGCCTATGTCGAAACGCGCGAGAGCGGGGAGGGCGGATTCTCTGACAATGACCGCGGCGAGGGCATCGACCGGGGCGAGGGCGGGCGTGGCGCGCGCGAGAACCCGGTCGAGCGCGTGCGCGATTTCCTGCATGCGGCCTACAACCACTTCCCCGAAATCGAAGAACTGGCGGAACGGATGGCGGGCGAGCTGGCCGCCACCGGCCATGAGCTGTTTTACGCGCTCAGCGAACGCCTGCGCGAACGGCATGGCATGCGCCTGCAGGTTCTGCCGGTGGATGTGATGAGCCAGGCGCTGCGTCGCTTCGATCGCCATCGCCGGCGCATCATGATCTCGGAGCTGGTCGAGCCCTCGGGACGGACCTTCCAGGCCGCCTACCAGCTCGCCTTCATCGAGGCCAACGACATGATCGATGCCATCGCGGCCCGGCTCGATCCGACCCAGGGGCCGATGCGCCGGTTGCTGCGCATCACGCTCGGCAATTACTTCGCCGCCGCGCTGATGATGCCCTACGGCCGCTTCCTGCAGGCGGCCGAGGCGCTGGACTACGATGTCGAGGTGCTCAGCGCCCGCTTCAATGCCAGCTTCGAGCAGGTCGCCCATCGCCTGACCACGCTCGCCCGGCCGACGGCGCGCGGTGTGCCGTTCTTCCTCGTGCGCGTCGACAATGCTGGCAATGTCTCCAAGCGCTTTTCCTCCGGCAGCTTCCCGTTCTCGCGCTTCGGCGGCACCTGCCCGCGCTGGAACCTGCACCAGACCTTCCGCTCGCCGGGTCGCGTCGTCACCCAGATCGTGGAATTGCCCGATGGCGCACGCTGGTTCTCGGTGGCCCGCACCGTGCGCCGCACGGCCTCGCCCTGGGGTGAGCCCGAGGCGCAGTTCGTGATCGGACTGGGCTGCGAACTGAAATACGCTAGCCGGCTGGTCTACTCGCGCGGCCTTGACCTGAAAGCCTACGAGCCGACCCCGATCGGGATCAACTGCCGCCTGTGCGAGCGCCCCAACTGCTCGCAGCGCGCCGCCCCGCCGCTGATGCGCACCTTGCAGATCGACGAAAGCGTGCGCGGCATCAGTCCGTTCGACTTCGAGGCGTGATGAGGGCTTCGAAGCGTCGTCGCGCACAGGCAGGCTCTCTATGGGTTGTGGCCGAATGCCTTCAAAGTCGATACGGACGAAGACCGCCAGCGGCTCGGACTGCGCGGGATGGACTTCAGACCTGACCGGAAACCATGACGGACAACCGCTCGCCTCTTCTCTACCGCCCGCCTGCCCCCGTGCCGCTGTCGCCGCTGGTCTCGTTGCTGCGTGTGCTGACCAGCCAACCGCGCAGCCTGCTCGGGCTCGTGCCGAAGGAGGCCTACACCGAGATGGTGACGCCGCTGGGTTACTCGCGCCGCGGCATTCTCCTGGTCAACGATCCGGAGATCACGCGCACCATCCTGACCAATCCGCTGGAGCATTTCCCCAAGAACGACCTGATGGTGGGTGCACTCGAACCTCTGGTCGGGGAGTCGATTTTCGTGTCGGATGGCGCGGCCTGGCGCCGGCAGCGCCAGATGGTCGAGCCGGCCTTCAGCCACATGGGCATTGCCCGTGCCTTCCGCTGGATGCGCGAGGCGGTGGACGACTACGAAGCGCATCTCGACGGCGTGGCGGCGGGCGGCGAGGCCTTCTCGCTCGATGCGGCCATGAGCCACCTGACGGCTGACATCATCTGCCGCACGATCTTCTCGAAGTCGCTGGAGATCGGCACGGCGCGGGATGTGTTCACCTCGTTTGCCGAGTTCGAGCGCTCGGTGGCCAGCGTGGATCTGTATCAGCTCATCGTCGGCAAGCCGTGGTCGAAGGTGCGCCAGCCCGATCATGTGCTGTCGGCCTGTGAGCGCATCCGTGCCCACATCGATGCGCTGCTGGCCCCGGCGCTGGAGGCCGGTGCTCCCAAAGCCGGAGGCGGTATTCTTGAACACGCCGGAGGCGATCGTCTTGCCGAAGCGCGCGGTGACATTGTGGCCGATCTGGTGGCGGCGCGTGATGCGACGACAGGCGAGGGCTTCACCCGCAAGGAGCTGATCGACCAGATCGGCGTATTCTTCCTTGCCGGCCACGAGACCACGGCCAGCGTCATGACCTGGGCCTTCTTCATCCTGTCGCAGCGTCCCGAGGTGGTCGAACGCATGCGCGCCGAGATTGACGCCGTGGTCGGCAGCGGCGAGGTCGAACTGGCCCACGTCAAGAAGCTGGAGTTCACCCGCGATGTCTTTCGCGAGGCGCTGAGGCTCTACCCGCCGATTACCTTCATCCCGCGCGTGGCCGCCGAAGACACGCAGATCGGCCGATACCGGGCCAAGAAGGGCACGATGATCATGATTGCGCCCTGGACGACCCATCGCCACCACGCGCTCTGGCCCCATCCCGACCGTTTCGATCCGGACCGCTTCATGCGCGACGAGATCATTCCCGGCAGCTACATGCCCTTCGGCCTTGGCCCGCGCATCTGCGTCGGCGCCGCCTTCGCCACCATCGAGAGCGGCCTGATGCTGGCAAGGCTGGTGCGCCGCTACGATTTCGAGGCCATCGCACCCGAAGAGGTCAAACCCGTGGCGCGGCTGACCACAAGGCCCGCAAGCGAGATCATGATGCGGGTGAGAAGGCGGGGTTGATCCGAAAACCCGGCCCCGCGTCGCGGCTTACCGGATTGGCGGCGCGTGAAGAATGCCGCCATTGCTCCAGAGCTGGTTGAGTCCGCGCGGAATGCCCAGCCGCGAACGCGTGCCGACATTGCGCTCGTAGAGTTCGGAGTAATTGCCGACTGCAAGAATGGCCTTCGCTGCCCAATCATCCGAAAGACCGAGTTTGGAACCAAGCTCGCCCTCGGCCCCCACCAGCCGGCGGACATCCGGCTTGGCGGACGTCCGGGCCTCGCTGATGTTCTGCGATGTGACACCCAGTTCTTCCGCCCCGATCAGGGCGAAGTTCACCCATTTGACGATCATGTGCCATCTGACATCGTCCGCGCGGGTGAGCGGGCCGAGCGGCTCCTTGGAAATCACGTCCGCCAGCACGACAGCGCTGGCCGGGCGCTCCAGCTTCAGCCGTTCGGCAAAGAGCCCGGACTGGTCCGTGGTCATCACCTCGCATTCCTTGCGCGCAAAGGCTGCCAGCGTCGCGGGCGCATCGGGCAGGACCTTGAGCTTTGCCGGTATCTTGTTCTCCCGGAAGAAATCCGCCGCCAGCGCCTCGCCGCTCGTGCCGGCCTGCACGCAGGTTGTGCGATCGCCGATTTCAAGCGCCGATGTGATGTTCGTGTCCCGGTGAACCATGAAACCCTGGCCGTCATGAAAGTTCACACCGGCGAAGAGGAAGCCGAACTCGGCCTCGCGCTGGAGCGTCCAGGTCGTGTTCCGGGCGAGCACATCGAACCGCTTCTGGCTGAGCGCCGTGAAGCGCTCGCTGGCCGAGACCGGGACGAACTCGACCTTGTCAGGCCCGCCGAGTGTCGCCGCAGCGAGCGCTCGACAGAAGTCGACATCGAAGCCGCTCCACTTGCCGTCCGCAGCTCGTTCTGAAAAGCCGATCAGCCCCGTGCTGACGCCGCAGATCAGGTGCCCGCGCTTTTTGACGTCCGCCAGCGTATCTGCGGACGCAACACCTGACACAAGGCTGACGGCGAACAGGGCGGATGCGAGCACACGCGTGACATAGGTCATATCAGCCCCCTCTAGATCGACGGCCCATGCCGTATGACGACTTTCGCGCCGACAGGCACACGTGTGAACAGATCGATCACATCGCCATTGGCGAGGCGAAAACACCCGGAAGAGACCGCATGACCGATGGTTTCGGGCTGGTTGGTGCCGTGAATCCGGTAAATCGTGGAGCCGAGGTAAAGCGCGCGTGCGCCCATGGGATTTCCCGGTCCGCCAGCCATGAAACGAGGCAGATAGGGCTGCCGCTGGATCATCTCAGGCGGCGGCGTCCAGTCCGGCCACTCCGCCTTGCGGCTGACCTTGACCAGCCCCGACCAGGTGAAGCCTTCCCGCCCGACGCCGATGCCGTAGCGCAGCGCGCGGTTGCCCGGCATGACGAGATAAAGGAGCCGTTCCGAGGTATGGACGACAAGTGTGCCGGGCGCTTCGTTCGACCGGAAGAAAACGATCTGCCGTGCAAACGGCCCGTCTTCGATCACGACCTCTTCGGTGGAGACCCTTCCCGGTTCATCGCCGATGTCCAGTGTCGGGCTTTGACCTTGTGCCTTGGCCACAAGACAGGACAAAAGGACCGCAAACCCCGCCAGTCCGGCGCGCAGGCACGATGTCGCGAACAGATGTGACCTTGTCATCAGCATCTCACGTAGATGAATGTGCCGTAGCGGCCATGAGCATCCGGGTCCACAAACCGCATGACCATTTCCCTGTCGGCCTTCGACAGGATTTCGCGATCCAGCGGGTCCCCGGGCGGCGATTCAGGACCAAGAAACGTCTTGCCGTTCGAGGCGCCCTTGAGGCGCAGTTCATAGAGCTTGGGATCATCCGCGACATGCATCATCACGCCGTCGGTTGGACCCAGCGCAATGACATATGGCAAGCGGCATTGCGTTCGTGCCATCGCCTCGGTCCGCTTGCGGTCTTTCTCCTCCCGGAACGAGGCGACACCCCAGCGGCCAACCAGTTGCTCTCGGCGAAGGGTAGTCGGCCGCTCCGACAACGCATCCGGTGCTGCCGACGGGGCTGAAAGCGCGCCATCGGGCTGCGACAGATCAAGCGTCCCGCAGGCCGCCACGCTTGCGGCAAGCGCTACGGCGGCCAGGATCCGGGTCAGGGGTGGGAGGCCGGGTGACGCTGCCCTTGTCTTGGGATCCAGTGCAAAACAACGCATATCACTCTCGCCCCCGGCTGCAGAGGTCCGAGGCTATTTGCAAGCCGCCAGTCTTGCAAGTGGCACGTGAACCCCGGAAAACGGGGGGCTTGAGCGTACGCGGCAGTGCCGCCGAGCTTTTGCTGGGGCCGGGCCTCTGCCGTTGTCTGCCGCGCTTAAGCCAGACGCCATTGTCGGGCCGAACCCGGCCATGACGGCGATCTGTGCAACAAACTCCCTTATCGGCTCGCCACCACCAGCCCGGAGCCCACCAGCATCACGCCCGTGGTCTGGTTGAGCCGCCTGGCCGTGTTGCCCGACATCAGGAGCCGCCCGGCACGGTAGGCGATGACCATGTAGGCGCTGTAGACCACAAACGAGACCACGACGACCACCGACATCAGCACGACGAAGTCGAGCACGCCGATCCGCGACAGATCAAGAAAGGTCGGCAGCAGCGCGCCGTAGAAGATGATCGGCTTGGGGTTGCCGAGCGTGACCACAAGCCCGAGGCCAAGATCCTTCACCAGCCCGCCGCGCGAGGGCGCAGCGTCGATCGACACCGGCGCACTGGCCGAGCGGAAGGCCTGCACGCCCAGCCAGATCAGATAGGCCGCACCGGCATACTTGATGATCTGGAACAGCGGCCCCATGGCGCTGGCGATGGCCGAAAGCCCGACCATGGCAATCGCGAGGAACACAGCATCGCCGATCACAAGCCCAGCGGTAACCGCCAGGCCCGCCGCGTAACCGCCGCCCAGCGTGCGTGACAGGATGGCGACAAGGCCGGGGCCGGGCGAAACCGCCAGGATCACGAAGGCACCCGCAAAGGCCAGGATCATGTCGAGATGCATCATGTTTGGAGCAGCCAGATGGTTTGCGCAAAGGTATCGTATCGGACAACTGCTGAATTGTGGTTGTCTGGTTTATGCTGTTCTATTGCCTTTCAAGGCAGCACGATCTCGATCAATCCGATGGTTGCACATCAGTCAATTTGCCAGTCACTGATTGATGGTTTCTGTGCCAACGTCATCGGCCTCTAACCTGTAACCTAGGCCGCGCTGGGTCTGGATCAGACGGCGATCATGCCCATCATCAATCTTGCTGCGCAAGCGGGCAATGTAGACATCGACCACATTGGTAAGGGGGTCTTCGTTCATTCCCCAGATATTGGAAAGAATGCGCTCTCGACTGAAGAGCTTGCCCGGCGCGTTCATCAGAAGCTCAAGCAGTGCGAGTTCCTTTGCCGTCAGTGAAACCGGACGCCCGGCGCGGCTGACCCGCATCGTCGAACGATCGAGTTCCAGATCGGCGACGCGGAGCAGCGTTGGTGCCGGCGACTTGAAGGCCCGCCCGCGGCGCCCTAGGGCCTCCAGTCTGGCGAGCAGCTCGTCAAAGTCGAATGGTTTGCAAAGATAGTCGTCCGCGCCGAGACGCAAGCCCGCCACCCTGTCTTCGACCGTTGATAGGGCGGTCAGCATGAGAACCGGGAGCTGGATCTGCATGGAACGGAGCGTTTGGCAGACGTCCAGGCCCGTCATGTCTGGCAGCATCAGATCAAGGATGATCGTCGTGCTCGCACCACCCAGGTTGAATTCGTGCCACGCCTCTTGCGCCAGCGCGATACCCTCCTGACCTTCCCGAGACATGCGAACATGCATCCCTTCGGCGCGCAAACCACGCTGCAGGAAATCTGCAATCCGCCGATCATCTTCGATAAGGAGCACGTTCATGCCGTTTTTTCATCCTGCGAAGATGTCAAAGGCAAGACCACGACAGCGACCGTTCCTTTGCCGGGGGTGCTTCTGAGCGTGATGTCCCCACCATGGCCCCGGGCGAGAGCAAGCGCGATCGGCAGCCCAAGCCCGCTCCCATCCGACCGAAAGGACTGTGCATTCGGTGCCCGGTAGCCGCGATCGAAAACCTTGACCAGTTCAGTGTTGTCTATCCCGATGCCTGCATCGGCAATCTCGACTTCGACAATTGCGCCACCACGGTCGACACGCCGCGCAACAAGACTGATCGTGCCCCCGGGGTGAGAGTACCGAATAGCGTTGTCAATGAGCACGAGATACACCTGCTTCAGGCGGTCAGCGTCGCCGCGCAACATCAATTTGGGCGGCCATGGTTCACTGGCAAGCCTGACATTGCGGGCCTTCGCCATGGCGGTACCCAAGGACAGCACATCATTCAGGACATCGACAAGATCGATGGGTCCACGTCGCAGTGAAAGCAGGTCGATGTCACTGCGTGCCATCGTCAGAAGATCGTCGATTGTCGCGCCGAGTTGCTGCGTGGCATCCTCGATCCTGCGCAACGACTGTTTGTAGTCCTCGGCCGGCTTTTGCTCGCCGCGCAGCGCAACCTGAGCCTCGCCGCGGATCGCTGTTGTCGGCGTTCGCAACTCGTGGCTGATATCGGCAAAGAGTTGGCGACGGCGTTTCTCGGCGTCGTTCTGTGCGTCAAGGGCGGCTGTCAGCTCATTTGTGCGCCGCGCAACCTGATCCTCAAGTGCCTGACGCTCCTCGATCTCGCGTGCGCGGTGGATCGAAAGCTCTTCCGCCATCGCGTTCATGCTCCGCGCGACTTCGCCGAACTCATCGGCCCCGTCAAGTTTGATCCGGTGCGAGAGCTGCCCGGTTCGCAAGGCCGAAGCGCCGTCGGCCAGGGCGACCAACGGCATGCGAAGGGCTCGTGCAAAGCCGAAAGCGAGCAGAAGCGCTGCCAGAACGAGCGTGGCTGTTGTGGCGATCCAGAGTTGCCGCAGCCGCAAAAGGGCATTGTTTGTGTCCGACCTTTTCTCCCGCAGGGACGCATCCTCCTGGGCCAGGATTTCGGCCAGGAGCTTCCGCAGGTCTCGGCCTTCAGCGTTGTCGAACATTTCGTTGGCAGCGCGCCAGGCAGAGGCGGTATCGAGCCCGGCGGACAGCTGGTTCAGGTTCGCAAGGCCACGTGCGAGCTGGTCGAGGCTGATCCGCAACACCACGAGGGAGTCGCGCCGTTGCTCTTGTTGCCTGCGCGCTGCAATCTCCTGATCATGCTGTTTTGACTGCTCGGCCAGACTGTCCAGATTGTCGAGTACGACTCGCATCTGTTGCAGAAGAGCATCTCGTTGCTCATCCGAGGCAGTCGCACCGAACTGGCGCTCCGTCAGCCAGGTGCGCAACTGTTGCTTGTTGAACCACAGCTCGGTGAAGCCCTGCTTGATGTCCGCGGCAATCCGCCCCCGCATCACATGATGTTCGGCCTGTCCGACAGCCCAGATTGCAAAGCCTCCCTGCAAGGCCGCCACGATGCCGAGCGTTGCGGCTGCGACTGTGATCCTCTGTCTGAAAGTGCTGGAACGCCTGGAGCCAGACAGGCTTGTCATCTTATTTTCATGTTGTGCTCAGGTTCTGATCATTTGCCTGTCAGGCCGGTGTCAACACGCAAAGCTAAACCAGTGGTGCCCGGCGAATGCAAGTTCGATGCGAAGGCAAGGGTCCACAGAAGCTTTGGAGATAAAATGTCAATCCGTTGTTCGCTTAGTGCTGCCGCCATCCTTGCAGCGCTGCTGCCAGCTGGAGCTGCAACAGCCCAGACCACCGTTGTCAATCAGGCCGTCACCGAAGCTGAAGTGACAGGCGCCCAGAGGGCCTGGTGTGATGCCCTCGTGTCGATCAGCCGGACTGGCGAAACGCAGGGCCAGGCGGCAGCCAAGGCTCTCGCCGAACGGGTGATTGATGCCGCCTACGGCTATCAGATGGGCGCAGTCCTCTTCAAGCCGACGCTGACCGTTGCGCCACAGACGTTCCGCACGACCCGTGCCGGCGCGCTGGCCTACTTCGTTGGCGGCGATGCCGCCTTCCCGAAGGATACCGGCTTCGCACTGAAGGGCTGGACCAAGTGTGACATTGCGAACAGCGCCATCTTCATTGCTGGTGACTCGGCGACCACGATGGGCAACGTCAGCATCACCGGCAAGGACGGCAAGGTCACGACCGTCGACAAGACATGGAAGTTCGTGAAGGACGACGCAGGCAAGCTGCGGATCGTCGTTCACCACTCCTCGCTCCCCTATACCGGGAGCTGAGACCAGCGGCGAGGGCGGGTCAAGCTCGACAATCCCGTCCTCGCATGCGCTGGAAGCTGCCTGTTTCTTCCCGCCATGGCATGAACATCGGCAGGGTGCGCAGAACGACGATCGCGGTTATCCGCGATCAGGTGCAGAAAACGGTCATCCCTTTCCGTTGCCACAGCTTGGCGGGGCGGCTCCCCTGGTCCTTGCGGCATGCGTCGCGGGTTGGTGAGACAGCAGCTTGCCGATGAAGGCGCCCGTGCCCATCGCGCATGCCAGGTAAAGTGCGACAGGGAGCGGGAAGGAGCATCACGCAGCCCACCGCGGGATCATGTCCCCTGCCGCGCCCGCTTCCAGCCAAACCGCTCGAAGTAGTTCCGCTTGTGGGCGTGCCAGATGATGATGCTCAGGCCGATGATGCAGGGGATCGACCATGCGACAGGGTTGAGCGCGTGCTGCGGGGCATAGCGCACCGCGCCGAAGGCGAGGAAGGCGGTGTAGCACGAGATGCCTGCGCCGACGCCGGCCTTGAAATGCTCGATCAGGTAATCGAGGCGCGGCGGGGCCGGCTTGGCGATGAACCACAGGTTGGTGGCCGCCGAGGCAAAGCCGATGAACGGCATGGCGATCATCAGCGGCTGGCGCAGCATGATGCCGAGCACGAGGCAGATCAGCGCCGTGGCGATGGTCAGCGCCTGCATCGCCACATGGAACGGCGCGCGGTTGGCAAGGTGATCATGCTTGTTCCGGACCACGACCAGAGAATGCCAGGCCAGGCTGGCGGTCAGCACGCCCAGATACAGCATCATCCAGCCGAAGACGCCCCTGATCATCGCCACATCCGTGAGTTTGGGGTGGGTCGCCAGCGGCTCGGCCAGCGTGCAGGCCGCCATCGCAGCCGCCAGCACGCCATTGATCAGCATCGCCCAGGCGAACCAGAGGCCCCAGCGCTTGTGGTTGACGCCGCCCTTGCGGCCGATCACCGGCACCCAGAAGGCCACGAGCCCGAAAGCGCCCACGACAATGTGGACCATGACGATATGCTCGAACAGCCAGACGATCACGGATGCCCCCCGAACATCGTTGCGGAGCGGCAAGCCTAGTGGTTGGATGCGGTCCTGTCATCCGGGCAAGCCCTCACCCTCTTGGCCCATCAGGCCACAAGCGCATGGCGGCCCAGCCGCATGCCCCCTTAAACTGCGCCGCGCAACCTGCTAACAGCATCTCAAAATGCTGCCAAACGCCGAGGACGCCATGAAGCTCAATGATCCGACCCTGCTGAAGTCCCAGTCCTACATCAATGGCCAGTGGGTCGGGCAGGGTGTCGATCCGGTCGAGAACCCGGCCACCGGCGAGGTGATCGGCAAGGTGCCACACCATGGCGCGAAAGAAGCTGAGGACGCTGTCGCTGCCGCTGCGGCGGCCTTCAAGCTCTGGTCGAAGAAGCTGGCCAAGGAGCGTTGCGCGATCCTGAAGAAGTGGTTCGACCTGATCGTTGCCAATGCCGATGATCTGGCCGTGATCATGACCTCCGAGCAGGGCAAGCCGCTCTATGAGGCCAAGGGCGAGGTGATCTACGCCGCCTCCTTCGTCGAGTATTATGCCGAGGAAGCCAAGCGCATCTACGGCGAGACCATTCCCTCGCCATTCCCCAATGCCCGTGTCATGGTCACCCGCCAGCCTGTGGGCGTCATCGCCGCGATCACCCCGTGGAATTTCCCCGCCGCCATGATTACCCGCAAGGTCTCGCCGGCCCTGGCCGCAGGCTGCACCGCCGTGATCAAGCCCGCGCCGGAAACCCCGCTGACCGCGCTCGCCATCGCCGAACTGGCGCACCGGGCCGGTATCCCGGCGGGTGTGCTCAATGTCATCACTGGCGATGCGCCGGCCATCGGCAAGGTCTGGTGCGAATCCCCGACCGTGCGCGCCATCGGCTTCACCGGCTCCACCGAGGTCGGCAAGCTGCTGATGCGGCAGGCCGCCGGCACCGTGAAGAAGGTTGGCCTCGAGCTGGGTGGCAATGCCCCCTTCATCGTGTTCGACGATGCCGATCTCGATGCAGCCGTCGAAGGCGCGATGATCTCGAAGTATCGCAACATGGGCCAGACCTGCGTCTGCGCCAACCGCATCTATGTGCAGGATGCGATCTATGACGCCTTCGTCGAGAAGTTCGCCAAGAAGGTGATTGACCTCAAGGTCGGCAATGGCCTCGAAGTCGGCGTGATGCAGGGCCCGCTGATCACGATGGAAGCGGTCGAGAAGGTCGAGAGCCACATCAAGGATGCGGTTGCCAACGGCGCGAAGCTGGTGGTCGGCGGCAAGCGCCACGCGCTCGGCGGCACCTTCTTCGAGCCCACCGTGCTCAGCCATGTCACCACGAAGATGGTCGTGGCGCGCGACGAGACCTTCGGGCCCATGGCACCGATCTTCCGCTTCAAGGACGAGGCTGATGTCATCGAGCAGGCCAACGCCACCCAGTATGGCCTCGCCTCGTATTTTTATGCGCGCGATCTGGGCCGGGTGTTCCGCGTCGCCGAAGCGCTGGAATACGGCATGGTCGGCGTCAACACGGCCCTGCTCGGCGCTGCGGAAGTACCCTTCGGCGGGGTCAAGGAAAGCGGCCTTGGCCGCGAAGGCTCCCGGCACGGCATGGATGAGTTTACCGAGATCAAGTACGTGCTGCTCGGTGGGCTTGGCGGCTGAAATTCTTGGCGGCTGAGCCCCTTTTTCGTAAAGAAGGAGCAGCGCCGAGCCTTTGCGGATGCAAGGGAAGCGGCACGGCTCCGAACGCTTGCTGACGTTGGCACTGTGTCATCCCCGGCGAGGGCCTTTCGGCCCTCGGGAAGGGGATCCAGACCACGGTTAGCCCCGACAGGGTCCGGGCTAGCCCTGGGTTCCCTTCCCTTCCCCTTCGCTTCGGCCGGGAATGACACAAGAAGTGGTGCGATCAGGATGCAGCTTCATGCCCGCCGGCAGGCCGCCCCGTCGGAGCCGTGAGCGCAGCGAACCGGCGTGAGACAGCCAACTCTTCCCCCGTCTGAGACAATCTGGCGCGCCCGGAGCCGCGCGGCGTTCGCTACTCCTTAACCATGCCGTGGCAGTGCTCGGCATGCGGATCACGTCTGCGTCATTGCACGCGAAGTTTTCGTAGATCACGCAAGCGTGTCGTGATTTCGCCATCGATCCTGAATATCCGTTCATCATGCAAGCGCGAGGAGCCACCGCAATGGGAGCCCCCGGTCAGGACAGGGATGTCAGGCTGGACATGCTCAGGGGCATGGCGCTGGTCATCATCTTCATCACCCATGTTCCCGGCCTGGTCTTTGCCGGGCTGACACCGCGTGCGTTTGGTTTTGCCGATGCCGCAGAGGCCTTCGTGCTGCTGGCCGGCCTTGCAGCCTATTTTGCCTACGCGCCCACCTTCCTGCACGGCGAGATGGGCTTTTCGCGGATGGCGCGCGGTGCCTTCCCGATCTTCACGCGTGTCTGGCAGCTTTACATCACCCATGTGGCGCTGGTGCTGCTGATCACGGGCATACTTGCCTATGCAGCCCAGCGCTTCGGCGATCCGGATTATCTGGAATCGGGCGGCCTCGACATCCTGCTCAGCGCGCCCGCCGATGCGGTGCGCGGCATCGTCACGCTGACCTTCCTGCCGCACTTTCTCGATATCCTGCCGCTCTACATCCTGTTCCTCGCTGGCATGCCACTGGTGCTGCTGGCGCTGCGCCTGCACTGGCTGGTGCCACTGGCAGCCTCGCTGGCACTCTATGGCTGGACGCAGGTCACCTGGGTCAACATTCCCAACATCAACGCGTCGAGCGTCTGGTTCTTCAACCCGTTCGCCTGGCAAGTGCTGTTCGTGGCCGGCATCGTCATGTCGCACCTTGGTGCGACCGGACGGCTCGATGGACTGTTCGCGCGCCGCCGGCTGGTTCGGGCCGTCACGGTGCTGGCGCTGGGCTACGTCGCGTTCACCTTCCTCGCTGCCGGGCCATGGCGTCAGATCGGCTCACTGGCCAATGTCGAAGTGCTCGATGTCGCGCTGCTGCCACTCGTCGACAAGACCAACCTGACGCCGCTCAGGCTGCTCGATGCCTTTGCCAAGTTCTGGCTCCTCGCCGTGCTGATCAGCCGGACAGCGCCTTGGCTGGCATCGCTGCCGGCGCGCCTGCTGATCCTGGCCGGGCGCCACTCGTTGCCGGTGTTCGTGCTCGGGCTTGTGCTGTCGACTGTCGCGACCGTGATCACCAAGGAGACCGGCTACGTGCTCTGGGTGCAGGCGCTCGTGGTCCTCGCCGGTGTGGCCGTCATGATCGGCTTTGCCGGCCTGCTCGATTGGCAGGCCCGGCAGATCAAGAACGAAGCTGCCGCCCGTGCCGCCCAGCGCGCCGCGCCCGCCGCCACCGCCCCCGGTTCGCTGATGGCGACCGTGGCCGCCGAGCCCTCGACAAAGTGAGTGGCTGTGGCATGATGCTCTCAATGAAACTGGCCTTCACCAGACCCAACGCCATCCTTTTGCGGCACCTGCTGTTTGTGTTGACAGTGGCGGGCCTGAACGCGACCAGCGTCGCTGCGCTGGCGCAAGCCGCCGATACCGCCCGTCCGCCCCTGTCGAGCATCGAGCTTGGCGGCTCCGTCCTGCCGCAGGGCATTGTTGGCGCCGAAGGGGCCGAGCCGACTGTCTGGTTCGCTGCAGCACGGCGCTCCGCCATCGGCGAAATCGACGTGGCAACCCGCAGCGTCGGCTACATCGCGCTGGGCCATGGCGCCCGCCCGCGCGCGCTGACGCGCTGCCCCAACGGCAAGCTCTACGCGCTCGATCCGGCGCTCAATGTCATCCACGAGATCACCTCGGCAACCGAGGAGGTCGTGCGCCATCCGATGCCGGATGGCCATACCGCCGATCTGTCCGGCGTGCAGTGCACCGCCGGCAACCTTGTCGTCTTCACAGGTTACAATGGCTGGGTCGGAAAGCTCGACACTGCCAGTGGCAAGGTCTCTCTGGCCGAGGCGGTCACGGGCCGTGGCCCGTCCACGGTCGCTCTGTCGTCGGGCGGCGCGGTCTGGTTCGCCGCCTATGCCTCGAACCAGATCGTGCGTGTCGATCCTGTCAGCATGCGGCAGGACGCCTTCGCGATGCCCACCGGGGTCGAGGGTCCGAAAGGCATGGTCGTGGACAGTACGGGCCGCGTCTGGGTCACCGCTTACCGCTCCGGGCGCATTGCCCGCTTTGATCCGCGCCGCCGCACCTGGGATGCATGGTCGCTGGGTGAGGGCGCGCGCCCGTTTGCCCTGACGCTTGATGCCGCCGGTGCGATCATCGTCACGGATGTTGGCCGCGACCGGCTCTTGCGTTTTGATGCCGCCACCGGGTCGAGCACCGTGATCGCTGCCTTGTCGGAACGCGGTCAGGCAAGGGCTGTGACCCGGCTTGGCGATCAGATCTGGATCAGCGAAACGGCCGTCGACCGCATCCGCATCACGGACAGCGCAGCGCCGCTGTCCAACTGATGATGTGACGCCCGGCAGCGGGCCATTCAGCGACTGGCGCTGATCACCTCGGCTGATATCTGGCCCAATTCGACAGCGATCGCCTCAGCCAGAACCTTGCCCGTGCAGACATGCATTTGCACCGTCATGTGCAACTGGTCCGGCTTGATCAGATCGTCAGCGCCTGCCGCGCGAGAGGCAAGAATGCCGCGCATCAGCTCGAAGCGGCTCCAGAACAGCGCCTGATGGCGAATGGCGGCAGCCTTCAGCAGCATCTGGGTCTGCTCCAGCACGGGGGACGCGGCCACGGCCGGGGCGGTCTGCGTGTCCATCATCACGATCGGGGTGCCGCTCATCGCCAGCTCCAGCATCCCGTCCTCGACGCTTTTCGCCGTCACCTCCGGATCGGCCCGGCGCACGATGTCATTGGCACCGAGCTGCCAGACCACGAGATCGGGCTTGAGGGCCACCACGTCGCGCTTGAAGCGCGCCACCGTCTCGGGCACGTCTTCGCCGCCTTTGCCCTTGTTCAGCACGGTCACGACCTGGCCGCCGAGCAGGGCGTTCAGATGCCGCTCCAGATGGGTGGGATAGGCGAGCGCCGGGTCGGGCAGGTCGGACCCTTCCGTCGAGGACGAGCCGATGGCGACCAGCGTGATCTTCTCGCGCCGGGCAGCCTTTTCGGCGATGCGCCGGAACGCGGCAGTCTGTGCCATGGCGGGGGCTGCCGCCTTGACAGGGCACCATGAAGGGGCCGCCAGCGAAGGGCTCCCGCTGGCAAGTACAGGCGAACCGGCAGCCGCCGCCGCCAGCAGCATGGCCGTGCACAGACCCAGTCCCCAAGCCCGCTTCTGTCTCATATCGACCCTAGTCGGCCATGTCGGCTGTTCGCTTGTCAAGCAGGTCGCCGGAATGCTCCGCAATTCGGTTTACGCGTTGTATGTGAAAGGGTATGGGGCCGTTGATGAACGGGACATGAGCATGGCCAACCTTGAGGCTCTCAAGCGGGTTGCCGCGGCACGCGCGCTGGAACTGGTCAGGCCCGGCATGCGCCTTGGTCTCGGCACAGGATCGACCGCGAAGCATTTCGTCGAGTTGCTCGGCGAGCGCGTGCAGGGCGGGCTCTCGGTCGTCTGCGTGCCAACCTCCGAACAGACGCATGCGCTGGCGCTCTCCCTCGGGATTCCGCTCAGCACCCTCGACGACACCCCCGAACTCGATCTGACGGTCGATGGCGCGGACGAACTCGACCATCAACTCCGGCTGATCAAGGGCGGTGGCGCGGCCCTGTTACGCGAGAAGATCGTGGCAGCAGCGTCTGCGCGCATGATCGTCATTGCTGACGAGACCAAGCTGGTCGAGACGCTCGGACGCTTCCCGCTGCCCATCGAAGTTGCCCCCTTCGGCATGACCAGCACCATCGCTGCGGTGCGACGGGCGCTGGAGGTGTCGGGCTGTCACGGTTCGGTCACGGTTCGGCGCGACAAGGCTGGTGCCATGCTCTTCACCGACGGCGGGCATCACATCCTGGATGCGGATTTGGGTCGAATCACCGACCCTGCGGCGCTGTCACTGGCGCTTGCCGCCGTGCCCGGGGTGATGGAACATGGGCTGTTCCTCGGCCTTGCGACCGGTGCCATCCTTGCGGCAGGCTCCGGCCTGACGCTGATCGGTCAAATCGATTGACGAAGACCGCCCGTCTCTGACAAGGACGGGCGACGACAAAGGATCAACGCAGATGAAAATCAGATCGTTCGCAGCGGCGCTTGCCCTCGCTGGCCTCGCAGCCAGCCCCCTTTTGGCGCAGGCTCCGGCTCCGGCAGCCCCTGCCGGCGTCCCCGTAACGGCGGTCAGCGAGCCTGTGCTGCGTCTTGCTCGCGAGGTGGTCGAAGGCTCCGGCCTCGCCAAGACCTTCGATGTTGCCTTGCCGGACATTGCTTTGCGGATCCGCCAGAACTTCGCCAACCGGCCCGAGATCGCCAAGGACATGGATGACACGCTCGTCGCCCTGTTGCCCGAGGTCCGCACCCGTCGCGGCGAGATGATCGAGCGCTCGGCCCGCGCCATCGGCAGCGCCTTCACCGAGGCGGAACTGCGCGACCTCGTGACCTTCTTCAATTCGCCCACCGGCAAGAAGTATGTCGGCGCGCAGCAGGGCTTGCTCGATCAGGTCTTCCAGTTCCTCGAACCCTGGATGCAGCAGACCTCCGAGTTCTTCCTGACGCGCTTCCGCGAGGAAATGCGCAAGAAGGGCCACACGGTCTGAACAGCATCATCAGCGTCACAGGTTACGGCAGGACATCCCATGCGCCAGGTTGACCTGTTCGTGATCGGCGCTGGGTCCGGCGGCGTGCGTGCCGCCCGCATCGCGGCAGGCCACGGCGCCAGCGTGATGATCGCCGAGGAGGACCGCATCGGCGGCACCTGCGTGATCAGGGGCTGCGTTCCCAAGAAGCTCTATGTCTATGCCAGCCGCCTGGGCGATGACATTGCCGATGCTGCGTCCTTCGGCTGGCAGGTCGGGCCGGCCCGTTTCGATTGGCCGACCTTGCGCGATGCCGTGGCCGCCGAGGTCACGCGCCTCTCCGGTCTGTATCGGAAGGGCCTCGATGGGGCGGGCGTTGCCATCGTCGAAGATCGTGCCGTTGTCACCGCTCCCGGAACGGTGCGCCTGTCCCGCTCCGGCGAGAGCATAAAGGCCCGCCACATCCTGATCGCCACCGGCGGGCACCCTGTGCTGGAGCCGGTCATCCCGGGCGGCCAACTCGGCATCACCTCCAACGAGGTGTTCCACATGCCGGTTCTGCCGGCCCGCATGGTGGTGGTCGGCGGCGGCTATATCGCGCTCGAATTCGCCTGCGTATTCGCCCGCCTCGGGGTCAAGGTCACGCTGGTGCATCGCGGCGACAACGTGCTGCGCGGTTTCGACGAGGACATCCGCACCCGCCTGCGCGACGCGCTGGCGCTGGGCGGCATCACCCTTGCGCTGGGCCGCACCATCACCCGCATGGATGAGCTTGCAGGCGGCGTCCGCCAGGTCAGCCTGTCGGATGGCTCGGTCACCGAGGCCGAGGTCGTGCTGGTGGCCACGGGCCGCCGCGCCAACACCGGCGGCCTCGGGCTGGACAGCATCGGCGTCGCGCTCAACGCCGATGGCTCGGTCAGGGTCGACGCCGCATCCGCCACCAACGTTCCAGGCGTGCACGCGGTCGGCGATGTGACCAATCGTGTGAACCTGACGCCGGTCGCCATTCGCGAGGGCCACGCCTTTGCCGACAGCGTGTTCGGCGGCAAGCCCTGGACCGTCTCCCACAGCCCGATTGCTACCGCTGTGTTCACTACGCCGGAGATCGGAACCATCGGCATATCCGAACAGGAAGCACTGGCTGCTGGCTATCAGCTCCGCATCTTCGACACCCAGTTCCGCGCCATGCGCGCCACCATGACCGGCCGCGAGGACCGCACCTACATGAAGCTGGTGGTCGATGCCGGCACGGACCGCGTGCTCGGTGCCCACATGCTCGGCCCGGATGCAGGCGAGATCATCCAGTCGCTCGGCGTCGCCATCACGATGGGGGCCACCAAGGCTGACTTCGACCGCACCATGGCACTGCACCCCAGCGCTGCCGAGGAGTTCGTGACCATGCGCAGTCCCCGCAAGGGCTGACGCGACGATCCTGACCGGTTCCTCAACCACCTGAATCAGCCTCTGAACGACTTGATTCAATCTCTCAGGTGAATGAATCGGATCATCAAAGCGCGTTGGCAAGTCACTGAATTTCCTGCGATTATGCCTCGCGTCGTTTCATTCCACGCTCTTCGGTCTGTGCCCAATGCTCATCGGACTTCTCGCGGGCCTTGCCGCCGGCGCTTTCTGGGGGCTGACCTTCGTCGCCCCCCGCGCTGTCCAGCCCTACAGCGAGGTTGATCTTGCCATCCTGCGCTATCTGGCCTTCGGGCTGATGTCGCTGGCCCTGATGGCGATCAGCCCGCGTTTCCGCCCGGGCCGGATCACGCTGGCGCAGGCCGGGCTCGCGCTCATGCTGGGGCTGACGGGTTATGTGATCTACTACATCTTCGTGGCCTTCTCGGTGCGCCTGTCCGGCCCCGCCATCGCGCCGCTGGTGATCGGGGCGCTGCCGGTCGTGCTTGCGATCTATGGCAACTGGGATGAGCCGGCGGTGCGCTGGCGGGCCTTGGCCCTGCCGCTCGGCCTGATCATGGCCGGGCTGGTGGTGATCAATATGGGCACCCTCAATGCGGCGGCTGATCCGCGCCAGAGAGCGGATGTGCTGCTTGGCTTCGCGCTGGCCTGCGGCGCGCTGGTCGTCTGGTTCGGCTACGGTGTCATCAATGCCAGGGCCATGCGGGCTGCCGATGCGCCGGAAGCCCTGCCGTGGACAAGCCTGCAAGGCGTCGGCGCGATGGTGGGTGTGCTGCCGCTGCTGGTGCTCGCGCCGGTGATGGGCTGGAGCGAAATCCCGGCGCGTGGCTTCGCCGGGGCTGACGGCACGCGGCTTGTGCTGTGGGCCGTGCTGACCGGCGTGATCGGCTCGTGGCTGGCCCAGTATTTCTGGACACTGGCCTCGCGCCGCCTGCCGCTGGCCTTTGCCGCTCAGCTCATTGTCTCCGAAACGCTGTTCGCGCTGGTCTATGGCTTTGCCTACGAGGGCCGCGCCCCGGCCCCGCACGAGTGGGCTGGCGGGGCTCTGCTTCTGGCCGGCGTCTTTGCGGGCATGCGCCTGTTCAGCCGCGCCGGGGCAAGGCACTGAACCAGCGCTGGCAGGCACCTGATGATTGACTGGATTGCCAGACTGCCATCACTCTCCCGCAACACCATTTCAGGTAAATCGCCATGGCCATGATTTTCTATCTGACAACGATCCGCTTTGACTTCGGCGCCATCGCGCATCTGGCCGAGGACATGGCGGCGGCCGGGATCACCCGCCCCCTTCTGGTGACGGACAAGGGCGTGGTTGCGGCGGGGCTGGCAGCGCGCATCACCGCGCTCCTGCCTCCCGGATCACCGGTTTTCGACGACACGCCAGCCAACCCGACCGAAGAGGCGGTGATGCTGGCGCTGGAGGTCTACCGGGCAGGGGGCTGCGATGGTGTGGTGGCGCTGGGCGGCGGCTCGCCGCTTGATCTGGCCAAGGGCGTGGCCTTGCTGGCGACCCACGCGCCTCCGCTCAGGCAATACGCGTTCATTCTTGGCGGTCTCAAGCTGGTGAGGCCCGACGCTGCTCCGCTCATCGCCATTCCGACCACGGCCGGCACAGGTTCCGAGGTTGGCCGTGGTGCTGTCATCAGCTTCTCTGATGGTCGGAAGATGTCCGTGATCGGCCCGGCGATGATGCCGAAGCGTGCGATCTGCGATCCGGAACTCACCCTTGGCCTGCCACCGATGCTGACGGCAGCGACCGGCATGGATGCGCTGACCCACTGCATCGAGTGCTACATCTCGCCCCTCGAGAATCCGCCCGCCGGCGCGATCGCGCTTGATGGTGCGGTCAGGGCCGTCACATTCCTTCCGCGTGCCGTCCGCAACGGCCAGGATCGCGAAGCTCGCCACGAGATGCTGATGGCCTCGATGATGGGGGCTATGGCGTTCCAGAAGGGATTGGGTTCCGTCCATGCGCTTTCGCATTGTCTTGGCGGCATCAAGTCGGCCAACCTGCACCATGGCACGCTGAATGCCGTGTTGCTGCCCGCCGTGCTGCGCTTCAACGAGCCGGCTGTGGGTGACAAGTATGAGAAACTCGGCCGGGCGCTCGGCCTTCCCGCCAATGTGCGGCTGGATCGCTTCATCCATGATTTCAGCCGCGATCTTGGCCTTCCGGTCACCTTGTCCGCGATGGGTGTCAGCCGCGACTGGTTCGATCAGGTGGCCGAGCATGCGGTGGCAGACCACACCACGGCGACCAATGCCCGCAAGGCAACCAAGCAGGACTATCTCGCCTTGCTGGAAGAGAGCTTCTGAGGCTTATAAGCCGGGGCATCACCACGACGAGGGCGGGCTCTGGACCGGTCAAGGCCCAAAGCCCGGGCCTCAGCATCTGCGGCCGGCCAGTTTCATGGCCATCGGCGCAAGCACGCAGGCGATGGAGATGGCCAGCAGCAGCGCCGTTACCGGCCGCTCCCACATGAAGGCGAACGAGCCGTCATTGACCAGCAGCGCCCTGCGCAGGTTCTCCTCCAGCAGCTTGCCGAGCACGAAGCCGAGCAGCAGCGGGGCCATCGGATAGTCGAGCAGCCGGAGGCCAATGCAGACCACGCACAGCCCGATCATCAGCCACAGATCGAAGGTGTTGAATGACACGAGGAACACACCGACGAGGCAGAAGAAGGCGATCAGCGGCGACAGGATCTGTTCCGGAATGGCCAGTGTCCGGGCGATGTAGGGGATCAGCGGAAGGTTGATCACGAGCAGGATCAGGTTGCCCAGATACATCGAAACAACGACCGTCCAGAACATCGCCGACTGGTCGACATAGAGCCTGGGGCCGGGCTGCACGCCCAGCGCCACCAGTGCGCCGAGGATCACGGCGGTTGTGCCCGAGCCTGGAATGCCGAGCGTCAGCAGCGGCACATAGGCCCCGCCGGCGGCAGCATTGTTGGCCGTTTCCGGCGCGGTGACGCCCCGCCGCGAGCCCTTGCCGAACTCCTCCCGGCGCTTGCCGGTAGCGATGTTGCGCTCGACCGCATAGGACATGAAAGCCGCGATTGTGGCACCTGCGCCGGGCAGCACGCCGACAACGAAGCCGAGCAGCGAGGACCGGGCCATGGTCGGGGCCACCTCGCGGATATCGTCGGCGGTCAGTTTCAGCGAGCCGACATCGCCGCGCGCTGCCTTCTTGGCCTCTTCGCTGACCTTCTCGTTGCGAAGGGCCGCAAGAATGGCTTCCGAAAGCGCGAAGGCCGCCATGGCCAGCAGCACAAAGGACAGCCCGTCGGCAATGTCGCGGATACCGAAGGTATAGCGCTCGACGCCGTCCGCCACATCGGTGCCGACAGTGGCCAGCATCAGCCCCACCACCGTCATCAGCAGGGCCTTGATCACCCCGCCGCTTTCGGTGAAGGCCGCCACGGCCGTCAGCCCCAGCACCATCAGCGCGAAGTATTCCGGGGCCTGGAAGGTCAGTGCCCAGCTTGCCAGCGTCGGTGCGGCCAGCATCAGCAGGAGCGTCGCCACCGTGCCGCCCACGAACGAGCCCCAGGCACATAGCGCCAGCGCCCGTCCCGCCTCGCCGCGCTTGGCCATCGGGTAGCCATCGAAGGTCGTGGGCACGGAACTCGATTCCCCCGGCGCGTTGATCAGCACCGAGGCGGTCGAGCCGCCGAACATCGCGCCGTAATAGATCGAGGCCAGCAGCACCATGGCAGAGGCCGGCTGCATGGTCAGCACCACAGGGATCAGCAGCGACACGGCCGTGACCGGCCCGAGCCCCGGCATCATGCCGATGAACGTGCCCAGGATGCAGCCCATCATCAAAAGCCCGATGTTCATCGGGGTCATCAGGCCATAAAGGCCGGTGAGCAAGCCTTCGATCATGACCAGATCCGTTCGAACACACCCCAGTCGAGCTTGACGTCGAGCAGGCTGAACATCGTCCAGAAGCCGAGCGAGACGCCCAGCGCCACCAGCGCCAGCACCATTGGACGGCGCTCGCCCAGCGCCCAGAAGCCGCCGGCGAGGAACAGCGCCGACGTGACCACGAAGCCCAGCCGGTTGATCGCCAGTGCATAGAACACCATCAGCCCGACCAGCCCGAGCGCGCGACCCCACGAGAAACCCGCAGCCCCGATCGGTGCGCCTTCTGGCGGGCGCACCAGCAGCACCAGCGACAGTGCCATGCCGAGCGGCCCCAGCATCAAGGGGAAGCTGCGGGCCGAAAACGGGCTGTCATCGGAGGAGGGCGGTGCTTTGATGCCGAAGGCCAGCACGAAATAGCCCAGCGAGAACAGCAGGATGGCGAGGGCGGCAAGCCGCTCGCCCTGGGTGCGGGTCATGGGAAGCTCTTGCTCAAGCAGCGCGGAGCGCGGCAGCAAGACCGCCCTTGCTGGGTGCCGGTCATCGATGGCCTCCGGAGCCGGGATAGGGCGTCAGGCCTGGATGAAGCCGAGTTCGATCAGCATGGCGCGGATATCCTTCTCGTGTTGAACGAAGAAGTCCTGCGCCGGCTGGCCCCGCTTGAAGAACATGTTCCAGCCGTTGCGGGCCCGGACCTCTTCCCAGGCCGGTGTCTTGATCAGCTTGTCCAGCAGGTCGGCAAAGGCTTCCACCCGTGCCGGAGAGGTACCCGGCGCCATGAACAGGGCGCGCACGTTGGCCAGTGTCGCCCCCGGAACGCCGACTTCGGCCAGGGTCGGCACGGTCGGCACATCGGCGGAGCGCTTCTCGTCCATGATGGCCAGCAGCTTGAGCTGGTTGCCACGGATCTGGGTCAGCGCCTCGGAGAACGGCATCACGATGCACTGGACCTCGCTGCCGAGCAGCCCTGCCATCGCCTTGCCGCCGCCGTCATACGCCACATACTGCATCGCCTTGGGGTCGATGCCGGCCTGCTTGAGATAAAGCGCCGCCGCGCAATGGTCGATGCCGCCGCGCGGGCTGCCGCCACCGAAGCGAACAGCGCGCGGATTGGCCTTCAGCGCTGCCGTCAGCGCCGCTATGTCGGCATGGGGCGAGCCAGGATTGACGAGGATGCCGAAGATTTCCGCCGTCACCGTGCCGACCAGCGTCACATCGCGGAAGGTCTGCTGGAACTCGCGGCTGAGCGAGCGGATCACGATCGACGTGCCGTTGACCATCAGCGTATTCTGCTGGCGCGAGGCCGTCTCGATCAGGTGGGCGATGGCAACCGAGCCGCCACCGCCGGTACGGTTCTCGAGCGCGACATTCGAGATCAGCCCCGACTTCTGAAGCGCTTCCTGGATGCCGCGACCGGTCTGGTCGAACCCGCCGCCCACGCCGAAGCCGACAAGGATCTGCACCCGGTCGATGACCTCTGCAGCCTGGCTGAAAGCCGGCAGCATCGTGCTGGCCGCAAGAGCGGAGACGCCGGCAAGGGCCTGGCGACGAGAGAGGGATGTCGTCTTGAATGTCATGGTGGATCCTGCCCTGATAGCTCGCGCGGTTTGCTCCGCGCGTGGTGCCTTGGCGACAGCATAACGCCTTTGTGATCCGCTTCAATGACGATGATGTGTCTGGGCGCGCCGCCTGTCGTCATCCGGCCACGCAATCCCGACCCTCGGTCCTGCCGTCAACCCGGCCTTGCGTGGGCATCGTTTGCCGCCGATCCGCCGCTGCCCTTGCGCTGCAACATTGCCGGATCGACAAAACGGCGTTAAGGCGTCGTGCCATGCAAGGAGCGTGGCGCAAGGCAGCCGCGGTCTTGCCGTGTGGTGAGGAGTAAGGACCATGGCAGAGCGCTGGACACCCGATAGCTGGAGGCAGAAGCCCGTCCAGCAGGTCCCGCAATATCCCGACGCCGCCGAACTGGCCAATGTCGAGAAGACGCTGGCCGGATTTCCACCGCTGGTTTTTGCAGGCGAGGCGCGCAAGCTCAAGCGGGCGTTGGGCAAGGTTGCGGCCGGTGAAGCCTTCCTGCTTCAGGGCGGAGATTGCGCCGAGAGCTTCGAGGAGCATTCCGCCGACAACATCCGCGATTTCTTCCGCCTGTTCCTGCAGATGGCGGTGGTGCTGACCTTTGCCGGCTCGTCCCCGGTGGTCAAGGTCGGCCGTGTCGCCGGCCAGTTCGCCAAGCCACGCTCGGCCAACACCGAGACGATCAACGGCGTCGAGCTGCCGAGCTATCGCGGCGACATCATCAACGACATTGCCTTTACCCCGGAAGCCCGCATCCCGGACCCGCGCCGCCAGTTGATGGCCTACCGCCAGTCGGCGGCGACGCTGAACCTGATCCGCGCCTTCGCCACCGGCGGCTATGCCAACCTCGACAATGCCCATCGCTGGATGCTGGGGTTTGTGTCGGGCTCGAACCAGAGCGGGCGATACCGTGAGTTGGCCGAACGCATCACCGAGACCCTCGACTTCATGCGCGCCATCGGTATCGATCCCGAGCGGCATCCGGAAACCCGCACCACAGACTTTTACACCAGCCATGAGGCGCTGCTGCTGGGCTACGAGCAGGCCATGACCCGCGTCGATTCCACCACCGGTGACTGGTATGACACCTCCGGCCACATGATCTGGATCGGCGACCGCACCCGCCAGCATGACCATGCGCATCTGGAATTCTGCCGCGGCATCCGCAATCCGATCGGCATGAAGTGTGGCCCGTCGCTGAAGCCGGACGAGCTGGTCCGCCTGATCGACATCCTCAATCCAGCCAATGAGCCAGGCCGTCTGACACTGATTGCCCGCTTCGGGGCCGACAAGGTGTTCGACCACCTTCCTGCGCTGGTGCGTGCCGTCAAGCGCGAGGGGCGCGACGTGCTCTGGTCATGCGATCCGATGCACGGCAACACCATCAAGGCCTCGTCGGGCTACAAGACGCGGCCATTCGACATGATCCTGAGCGAGGTGAAGGCCTTCTTCGCCGTGCACAATGCCGAAGGCACCCATGCCGGCGGCATCCATCTCGAAATGACCGGCAAGAACGTCACCGAATGCACAGGCGGCGCACGCTCGATCTCGGACATTGACCTGTCGGATCGCTATCACACGGCCTGCGATCCGCGCCTCAACGCCGAACAGGCGCTCGAAATGGCCTTCCTCGTCGCTGAACTGATCAAGAAGGAACGCCAGGCCAAGGGCCGCCCGGAGGTCGAGGCGGCGGAGTAGGCCGAACGGGCAGCGATAGCCGCCCGGCCATGCCGGCGGGAAAACGGAAAAGCCCGCCGGACGGTGCCGGCGGGCCAGTGGGTTTGCAGCAGGCTTCTGAACCTCAGAACTTCACGCCGGCGCCGACACGGCCCTGGTTGACGTCGATGACGACGCCGCCCTGTGCCGAGACGCGGGTAAAGAGATACTCGCCGCGCACGATCAGCCCGCCCAGCATCGCCTCGACGCCGCCACCCACCGTGAAGCCGGCCATGAATGCGTTCTTGCGGTTGCTGCTGAGTGTGCCGGAGTTGACGTTGAAGGGCGGCAGGACCGGCGCGTTCAGCGGGTCGGCATCCGTGCCGCTGTGGTTGACGATCGCGGTGTTGTTGACCGTGCCGTAGCCCAGCGCCAGACCGCCGGTCATGTACGGCATGATGTTGCCCATGGCATAGCCGGTGCGCAGGCGCATGGTCACCAGGTCGTTCAGCTTTGCCGTCGTCCCGCCCGTCAGAGAGACATTCTCGATGTAACCGGGGCTGGTGGCGAAGGACCGGCCAATCGAATTGGTGCTGGAGCCGCCCTTGCCGAAGCGCATGTAGTCGACCTCGAAGCCGATCACAGCCTCGCCGAACTGCATGTTGTAGCCAAGGAAGGCGCCAAAGTTGATGCCGCGAGCGCTGAATTGGCTGGGCTGGAGCAGGCGCGAGGCCGCGAATTCGTTTTCGACCGCCGTGCTGCGCAACGCCCCGTCACGCGCCACATCGGCAGCGCCGGTGCGCGGATCGAAGACCACTGAACTGTAGCCGGCCAGGCCACCCATGTAGAAGCCATCCCATTGGGTCGGCTCCTCCTGGATCATCGGCGGTGGCGGCAGCGAAGGCGACGACGTTCCGCGCAGCACCGGATAATCGGCGGCAAAAGCCGGAAGGCTGGCAGCGAGGCCAAGGGCCGCGACAGCAACAAGGCGAATACGCATCGGTCATGCTCCACTCGAATCAGCCCAGTGAGCCGATGGAGCATTTATCCTCCGGTAACCCTAATGCCCGGTTAACGGTATAGTATATTTTTCGTTAACCATGTCAGTCACTTGCCTTTCGGGTTTTCAGGACGGTTAACGCGAGTTTTCAGTTTCTGTTCTGGCTTCATGCTCGTCGCGGCAATCAAACGCTGGTCGATGTGCTGCGAATATCGCATGACCATGCCGACCGACATGCCGACGCGGGCGCTGATCTCTTGGTGGGTGTATCCGGCCATCCGCTCATCGCAAACCTTCGTGGCGCGCAGATCATGAGGCGTGAAGCCTTTTAGAGCCTCGCCAGCGGGCGTCCCGAGATAATCGCGCCAGACATGCCGGAAGCCTGCCGGGTCGAACCTGCGGCCATCAGGGCGCGTCACGAATGGGCTCGCGGGAAACTGTTTCCAGCCGTCGATTGTCTTGGCCTCGGATGATGTCAGCACACACCAATGCGGCCTGCCTCCCAGCTTGGTGATTGTGCAGGCTATGCCGGCCGCATCCCGGTCCATCGGGCGCATGGCCAGAACGTCACCGATGCGCTGTCCTGTAGCGCGGCCTAGCACGCCGAACCGGCGCAGGGCTTCCGGTGCGTCTGGCGATTGCAGCGCGGCCCATGCGGCGGCTGTCAGGGGCTTCGCGCCGTCCGTCTGTTCATTGAGTGCATCAATCTCGCGCGCAGGGTTGTCCGTTCGCAAGCCTTGCTGGACGGCGATTTTCAAAACCTCTTTCACCTGCACGAGTATCTGGTTGCCCATGGCTGGCCTGTCCGCATAACCGTCGATCAGGGCGGCGACGTGAAACGCCTTGATGTCCGCTGCCGGCAGATGGCCCCAAGGCCCCTCGATTGCCGCCAGCGCTGATGTGTAAAGCGCGACCGTGTTGGGCTGCAGCTTTTTCCAGCGGGCACTTGCCTTGATGGCACCTATGACGCTGGACACGCTGCCTGGCTTCAATGTCGGCTGGCCTGTCAGCTTGGCAATCGACAAATGCCATTCCGGCGTTCCTGGCTCTGGCAATCGTGTTAGTGGCCCGCGCGAAAGCTTGCCCCGGTCCTTCTGGTGATACCAGTAGACCTTTCCGCTCGGCTTCACGATCCGGAACACGCCATCAGGAAGCGGCATGACGACGGCCCTTCTTTGGTTTTGCGGCGGCGGCATTGTCTATCCCCTGCATGAAGGGGTCATGGTCGTGATCAGCCCCCACTGAGTGGTCCGGTTGGAATGTTAGTGCATTGACGGCCTCGACGCCAGCGCGGGCGGTGGTCGGCTTGCCGACGGATCGAGTTGCGCAGCTGTCCGCGTAGCCATTGCCGGCACGAAGACCTCTGGTGCTGGCGGCTTGTAGCCCAGTGAGCAGTGCGGGCGCACCGAGTTGTAATGACGCCGCCAGCTCTCGATGACGATCTTCGCCTCGGCGAGCGAGTAGAAGATCTCTCCATCAAGCAGTTCATCCCTGAGCCGGGCGTTGAAGCTTTCGATGAAGCCGTTCTCTCAAGGCGATCCCGGTGCGATGTAGGCTGTCTTTGCCCCGACTGCTGTGATCCACGTCTGAACAGCCTTCGCAACGAACTCCGGGCTGTTGTCGGAGCGGACATGCCCCGGCACGCCGCGCAGGATGAAGAGGTCGGACAGGACGTCGATCACGTCGATGGACTTGAGCCGCCAGCCGGCAGGCAGGCAGCGCCCTTGGAGCGCGAGGCTGTGCACCGTGAAGCTGTCAAACCGCGTCACCACGCCGCTCTCGTTAACTGCGATCAGGTAGCTCATGGTGAGTTCTCCCGCGCGGCGCTGGCGCGTCCTCTTTGCCACCAACGAAGCCGTCGCGGTTCGTAGTGCTTGCCATCAGGACCGCAGCCAGCTTCGTCGCCTCGCTCAAACGCGCACTGCCTGCCTGATCGCCTCCCATCAACGAGGTCTATGGGATGGTGTGGGGCAAAGCAGACCTCGCCCGCCCATTTTATCCGCGTCGCGTGCTCGCAATCCTTGCAAAACTTGGGGCTTACCACCTCGCTTGGATGCTTTTCAGAGTTCCGTGCGGTTTCCCGTTCGTTCCGGTCCGTTCCGGGTACGTCTGAAAAGCAGGAGCGTTGATTTACCAACGCTTTTTGAATTTCTGTATTCCCAATGGTAAACAGGTCATCGCGGGTTGCATGCCAATGCCGCGCTGGTCCTCGACATTTTGCAGCGAGAGCTGCGAATGTAAAATATTGCCACTAGGCGTATGATGTCAGGGCTTGTCTTGGCATGCTGACTGGTTCGGGAGTCGCTTACGCTGATGTCGATAGCGTCGACTGCCTCGGCGACAACTGATCCACCCCCATTGAACTGGTCCACCCTGAAGTATGTCTTATGGCAACGAGGAGGATCCGATCCTTGCCGAGAAATCGTCACAAACCCGAAGAGATCTTCGCGAAGTTGCGGCAGGTCGGTATCCTGGTCTCGCAGGGCAAATCCATCGCGGATGCTGTCCGCGCTATCGGCGTGAACGAGGTCACATACTACCGCCGGCGGCAGGAGTTCGGCGGGTTGAAGTCTGATCAGGTCAAGCGGATAAAGGAACTTGAGGCAGAGAATGCCCGGCTCCGTCGTGCCGTCTCCGATCTGACGCTGGACAAGATGATCCTGGCGCCAGTCGTGGTCACAGCCGAGCGGTCGTTGATTGCGAACGCAAGGCGACCGAAGTCCGCTACGCGCCCCCAATAAAGTCTTTCGGAGCTTTAGGGACTCTGGCCGAAAGCAGTCATTCGCTCGCCTTCAGCATTCCTGGCCATTCAGCCCACGAAAAACACCCAGAATACGTGGAGAATGCCAACGAACGATCGTAAGCGCAAAAGGCAGTTTCAGTGGAGTGGCCACCATTTGCGGGATCGCAGCACGCTCAACGGCGGCCTTGCGGCTTTCGCTATGCCCTATATGCCCAGCTTCGGATCGAGATAGTCCCGCAAGGCGTCGCCAAGTGTGTTGAAGGCCAGAACCACGAGGGTCACGGCCAAGCCTGGGAAAATCACGACCCATGGTGCCTCGCGGTAGAAATCGGTGGCGTTCCCCGCGAGCATAAGGCCCCAGGCTGGTGTAGGCTCCGCGACACCCAGCCCAAGGAACGAGAGGGCTGCTTCGAGCAGAATGGCCTGTGCGACATAGGCTGTTGCCAGCACCAGGATCGGGCCCATCACGTTCGGCAGCATGTGGCGCAGAACAATTCGGACATGGCTGAACCCAGCGGTTCGCGCTGCGTCGATGTAGGCCATCGCGCGCACGCCAAGAGCCGCGGAACGAACTACCCTGGCAACCTTCGGGATAATGGGTATGGCGATGGCGACAACGAGATTGAGGTCGATGCCGAGCACCGGCATGCGGCCAAGGCTGGCCGCGACGACAAGAGCCAGAACCACGATTGGGAAAGCGAGCAGCATGTCCACGAACCGCTGGACGATGAGATCCGTCTTGCCGCCGAAGTAGGCCGACGCAACGCCGATGATCGACCCGAGTGCACAGCCGATGCCGGATGCAAGGATGCCGATGCCGAGTGCCGTTCGCGCGCCATAGATCACCCTGCTGAGGATGTCACGCCCGAAAGCGTCTGTTCCAAACCAATGCTCGCGCGTTGGTCCACTGAGCATGGCGGCGAAATCAACCTCAACCGGATCATAGGGCGCAATGCGCTCGGCGAAGATGGCGAGCAGCAGGAAAATGGTCAGGAACGCGAGTGCCGTCGCCCCCAAAGGCTGGTTGGTCGCAAAGTCGCGCAGTGGTTGGCGGGCGCGCATTATCTGACCCTCAAGCGCGGGTCGAGCGCCGCATACAGCAGGTCGACGATGAGGTTCACCACCACGAAGATGACTGCCGACATCATCACGATGGTTTGGATCAGCACGAAGTCCCGCTGCGTCACCGCCTGAACGAAGAGTTTGCCGATGCCGTTCAGGTTGAACACCTGCTCGGTCACAGCGAGGCCGCCAAACAGGAACGCGAACTCCAGACCGATCACCGTGATCGATGGCAGCATCGCATTGCGCAAACCGTGACGACCGACGACCTTACCTTCTGGCAAGCCCTTGGCGCGTGCCGTGCGAATATAGTCCTCTCCCATGACATCGATGATCGATGAACGGATCATCCGCGCAACAACTGCCGCATAGCGATAGCCGATCGCCAAAGCCGGCCAGAAGAGCTGCTTGAGATTGGACCAGGGGTCATCAAAAAACGGCCTGAACACCAAGGGCGGCATGGCATTGACCGCCAGCAGCCCCATGATGATCAGCATGCCGAGCCAGAACGATGGGACCGCAAGGCCTGCCATGGTAAGCAGCCGGATGGCCCCGTCGATCCACGTTCCGCGCGCCAGAGCCGAAAGCGTGCCCAGGGGCACGGCAAGGACCAGGGCAACGATGGTCGCCATCACCGCAAGCTGGGCACTCAGCGCCAACCGGATCCCAATCTCCTCCGTGACAGGCCGACCTGTCCACATCGAGTTGCCGAGATCAAAGGTCGCGAGGCCCTTCATCCAGTCGCCAAACTGGGCAATCACCGGCTTGTCGAGGCCGAGACGCACGCGTTCCTTCTGGACCATTTCCTGCGTGACCGCGCCGCCGTCAGCGCGGAGCTTCACCTCGACAATGTCACCGGGCAGAACGCGTAGAATCAGAAATGTGATCACCGCAACGCCGAGCAGTGTCGGAATGGCGAGGAGCAGGCGGCGTGCGAGAAAGCCCAGCATCTCAGGCCTCCAGACAGGCGACGAAGCGCCCGGGTGCGGTTTCACGCAATGGAGGGATGGACTGCTTGCAGGCTTCTTTCGCGATCGGGCAGCGGGTGTGGAACACGCAGCCGGCGGGCGGCTTCAGCGGCGAAGGGATCTCGCCTTTCAGCGTCCGCGTTCCCCGGGCGCGTTCTGCCACGGGGTCCGGAACCGGGACCGCATCCAATAGCGCACGTGTGTAAGGATGGCTCGGATTGGCGAAAACCGCATCGCGAGGACCCAGTTCCATGAGACGCCCGAGGTAGAGCACTGCGACCCGGTCCGCGATGTGCCGGACAACGGCAAGATCATGGGCAATGAACAGATAGGTCAGGCCCAATTCGCGCTGTAGCGCTTCCAGCAGGTTGACGATCTGGCCCTGAATGGAGACGTCGAGTGCCGAAACGGCTTCATCACAAACGATGAAGCGCGGTTCGAGCGCGAGGGCGCGGGCAATGCCGACACGCTGGCGCTGGCCGCCCGACAACTCATGCGGGTAGCGTTCAACCATGTCGGCGCGCAGACCCACCGACGTCAGGAGTGACGCAACGCGGGCGTCGATGGCGATCTTGCCGATGGCAAGCCGGTGGACGCGGATCGGCTCCGCGATGATCTCGCCAACCAGCATCCGCGGATTAAGCGCGGTGGTCGGATCCTGAAAGATGACCTGCACGGCGCGGCGGCGCGCTGTAGCGTCTGCCTGGTCGCCAAGTGCAATCGAGAAATGGCCAGCAGTTGGCTCCTCAAGCCCTGCCAGCAATCGCCCGATGGTTGATTTGCCAGAACCGGACTCGCCCACCAGCCCAAGCGTTTCCCCGGCCATGATGTCGAAACTGACACTTTCGACAGCACGCACGATGCCGTGCCGGCGCGAAAAAACGCCGCCATTCTTCACCGCGTAGTGCCGCGACAATCCATTCGCCGTCAGGATTGGCTCGCGCTGTGGTCCCGAGCGAACACTGGCTGGCGGCGCAGGTTCCTGATCGTTGCTCATGGCATCGACATGCCAGCATCGCGCGAGATGATCGGGCTCGACTTCGGCGAGGACCGGATCGGTCTCGCAGGTTTCTGTCCTATGCGCACAACGCGGTCCAAAACGGCAGCCTTGCGGCGGATTGGCAAGGTTCGGGGGGGCACCATCGATGGTCGCCAGCGCCGCGTTGCGTGGCCTGTCAAGCCTTGGCACTGCGGCCAGAAGCCCACGCGTGTAGGGATGGCGAGGATTCGCAAAAATCCGTTCCGCCGTCCCACCCTCCACCTGCCGCGCCGCGTACATGACGTTGACCCGGTCGGCATAGCGCGCAACGACCCCCAGATTGTGGGTGATCAGGATCACGGCGAGGTTGAGTTGACGCGAGAGCGAGGTCAACAGCTCCAGGATCTGTGCCTGGATAGTCACGTCAAGTGCGGTCGTCGGCTCATCCGCAATCAGCAATTTGGGATCGCAGGCGAGGCCCATCGCGATCATCACGCGCTGGCGCATGCCGCCGGAGAGCTGGTGCGGATACTGGTCGAGGCGGCGTTCGGGATCGGTCATCCCGACCATCGCAAGCAGTTCTGCAGATCGTCTGCGTGCCTCCGCCACCGTTGCGCCGCGGTGCTGGAGCAAGGGCTCGGCAAGCTGCAGACCGATGGGAAGAACCGGATTGAGGCTCGTCATCGGCTCCTGAAAGATCATGGCGATGTCGCGACCGCGCCGCTTGCGCATCTCGTGCTCAGGCAGCCTGGCCAGATCCACGCCTTCGAACAGAATTTCGCCTTTGGTGATCCGTCCGGCCGGTTTCGTCAGAAGCCCCATCAGCGCGAGTGACGAAACCGACTTGCCGCATCCGCTTTCACCGACTAGCGCGACAATCTCGCCAGGCCGAACCTGATAGCTCAAACCATCGACAGCCTTCACCGAGCCGCGTTTGGTACGAAACTCGACATGCAAATCGCGGACGTCGAGCAACGGAGCTGTCATGACGCGGACGGACCGCAACCAAGAAACTGGCGAACAGCCTCGGCGAACGCGTCGGCTTCCAGCGCAATCGCCGCGTGCCCTCCCCAAGGCAGCGTCACCATGGTCGAATGGGTAAGGCGCTTGGCCGCAGCATGCGACATGTGCGGCGGCACGACGCGATCATCGGTTGCAATGATAGAGAGCACTTCGGCAGAGATTTTGGGAAGATCATCAAGGATGTCAAAGGCGAGAATCGCGGCAATCCGGGCTGACACGATGTCGATCGATGATAGCTCTGCGGCGCCCGCCGGCACCGCCGAAGCGAAGGCATCTGGATGTTCTGCAATCCAGTCCGGCGGAAAGGTCGCGAGCGCCGCAAGGCGCTGATAATCCTCCGTCCCGCCTCTCAAGAGGGCGTCTAGTCGAGCCTCGAACAGCGTCCTAAAGTAGGCATCCGACCGGGCCCAAGCCGCCGAAGCGACGACCCTTTCGATGCGCGCCGGTCGCGCGAGTGCCATCTGGAGCGCAATTGCGCCGCCGGTAGAATGCCCGACAATTGATGCCCGCTCAATTCCCACGGCATCCAAGAGACCAAAGGCGTCATCGGCCATACCGGCGACGGAATACGGACCATTGGAATGTATGCTGCGCCCCGTCCCACGGTGATCGTGGCTGATCACGGTGAAAGCGTTTGAAAGCCTCTCACGCA
Organism: Hyphomicrobiales bacterium; assembly: GCA_027487245.1. Classification (GTDB taxonomy): domain Bacteria; phylum Pseudomonadota; class Alphaproteobacteria; order Rhizobiales; family Beijerinckiaceae; genus Allobosea. Next base: position 14,063 of record JAIYDY010000119.1, on the reverse strand, counting down.
GTGGGGCCATGGAGCGGGCGTGCCCACCGAGACCGGGTATCAGCAGAACCGGTGGTCCCGCCCCCTCGACTTCATAATGGATGCCGCCGGCCAGTGGCATCAGCCGGACTCCTGCGCGCGATAGCGCCCGCAAAGCGCAAGCGCCCGGTCATAGACCGGCTTGTCAACCATCCGGCCACGAAAGGCAATTGCAGCGTTGCCAGCAGCCAATGCTGTCTCGAATGCCTCGCACAATGCGTTTGCCGCAAGATAGTCCGCTTCGCCAACGCCAAAGGCCGCGTTGAAAACAGGTACCTGGTCGGGGTGGATGCAGACACAGCCCGTCATGCCGATGCGGCGTGAATAGCTTGCAAGCTCCGCAAGTTCGCCAAGATCGGCAATGCTGGCGATGCTGCCAGCAAGGCCAATTGCCTGAAGACCGTTCTGTGCGGCAGACATCGCCACCCATTGGCCGGGCCCGGAAAGGCCATCGCGCGTCGGTGCAATGCCTGCAGCAGCCGAGAAATCCTCCGATCCAAAACCGAGCCCGACAAGGCGGCTGCTGGCATCCGCGATATGCGGAGATGCAAAAACCGCACGCGGGCTTTCGATCAGCGCGATCGTGCCAAGCTGTTGGTCCGCAAGGCCGGCGCGTACCTCGGCTTCCGTGATCCGGTGATCGATCTCCCCCAGTTCGCTAGCCGCCTCGATCTTCGGCAGCATGATGGCCCTGACCCCTGGCCGCGCGGCCGAGGCCAGGTCCTGGGCAAGATGCTTCGGGTCATTGTTCACACGCACAATGATGGTCTGTTCAAGATCAGCCAGGTAGGCAATATGCCCCTGCAAGGCTGCACGAGCCTCGTCCTTCCGCTCTGGCGCGATCGCGTCCTCTAGATCGAGGATAATGGCGTCGGCGCCACGCTTGGCCGCCGACGCCACGAATTTCGCGCTCGTGGCCGGGACAAACAACAGGGAACGCCAGACGGGCGGAGCCATCACAGCACGCCCTTTTTCTGAAGATCCGCCACACCAACCTTGTCGTATCCAAGACTGTGCAGAATGGTGTCCGTCTGCTCGCCAAGCTTCGGCGCGCGATGGCGGATCGAGCCGGGTGTTACCGACAAGCGCGGAAACACGGCATGCATGGGGATCGCGCCGATATCGTCATCCGGCAGGTCGATGATCACGCCGCGTCCCTTGATATGGGGGTCCTCCAAAATCTCGGAGGCATCGTACACAGGTCCGACCGTCACTTCCGCTTTCGCGAAGAAGGCGAGAAGGTCGTCACGGTCTCGGGCGCCGATGAAATCCTGGATCGCGCCGTCAACCGCATCGACATGCTGCAGGCGGTCGGCATTGGTGCGAAAGCGCGGGTCAGACAGCATGTCTTGCCGTCCTATTGCTGCGAAGAGCCGTGCGGCCATGTCTTCGGTCGAAGCGGAAAGCGCAACGAACCGGCAATCCCGCGTCTTGTAAACATTGCGCGGCGCAGTGATCGAGGCGCGGTTTCCGGACCGGCCTTTGACCTTGCCGCTCACGCGGAACTCGGCGGCATCCGGCCCTATGGCGGCCAACAGCGGTTCGAGCAGGGAGATATCGACCACCTGCCCGCGTCCGCTTTTCTCGGCTTCGCGAAGGGCAACCATGATGGCGAAGGCCCCGCTCATGCCGGCTGCCATATCCGCAAGCGGCATGTTCGGCAGGGCCGGTGGCTTGTCGGAGAAGCCGTTCTTGGCGGCAAAGCCGCTCATTCCCTCGACAAGGCTGCCAAAGCCCGGCCGGTCCTTGTAAGGCCCAGTCTGACCCCAGCCGGAGATGCGACCCATTACCAGCGCGGGATTCGCGGCGTGAAGTTCCGCAGGCCCAAGCTTCAGTCGCTCAAGGACGCCGGGGCGAAAACTCTCCAGCAGGATCTGCGATGAACCCGCGAGCTTTTCTAGGACTGCACGTCCCTCGGGCTTGCGGATGTCGAGGGTGATGCTCTGCTTGTTGCGGGCATAGACCTTCCAGAAAACCGGCACGCCCTCTTCGTACCAGTCGCGCAGTGTATCGCCGCGCCCCGGCACTTCCACCTTGATCACCTCGGCACCGAAATCGGCGAGCAGCAAGCTCAGCATGTTGCCGGCAACGAGCCGCGTCAGGTCGATCACACGGACGCCATGCAGCGGGCCGCGTGCTTCGGGCTGGAAGGGAATGGTCATACTGTTGTCCTTACCCGGCTCAGCGGTCGAGCCAGACTTCCGCAAGGCTCTGGTTAAGGAAGTGGCTTGGCAAAGCATGCCAACCACGCACGGCCTTCGAGAGCACCGTGATGCGCTCGCCCCAGAAGACGGGTGAGAAATGCGCCTCTGAGAGCAGTCGCTCCTCAAGTTGGCGAAGCAGCGCCCGGCGCGCTGCGGCATCGGTTGCGCCGCGCTGCGCATCGTACAGGCGGTCAATCTCGCGATCCGTGTAGCGCGCGATATTGCGTGGCGGTGGCGCGCGGTCTGTCGAAAGAAACTTCGAGAGCATCAGGCTCGGCTCGTCGATGTAGTCAGAGTGCGAGTCGAGCGCGACGGTGAAATTGCCGGTCGAAATGGCCCGCGTGTGCTGGGCGACGTCCAGCAATTCCTGCTCGACCGTCACTCCGATGCGGCGCCATTGGTCGATGACAAAAATCCCGAGATTCTGGAACGGGTCCTGTACGTTGCGGTTCGTCAGCTTGAATTTGAGTTGGGCCTGCCCGGCCTCGGCCAGAAGCTTTCGCGCTTCGGCACGATCGGCGTCGATGCCGGCACCGAAGCCCGGACGCTTCTGAAGATCGGCATTTGCCAGCGCGAATTCATTACCTGGCCGCAGGAAGCCGCCGGGGATGCGCGTGTTGGTGATGCGGCGGATTGCGTTCTGTCCCGCCTGGCGGTCTATCGCCATCGAAAGGGCACGTCGAACCCGGACATCGTTGAAGGGAGGCTGCTCACTGTTGAAGGCTACGAGGATGGCTGAAGCCAGCGGCGCTTCCAGCACCTGAAGCCGATCACCGGCCGCCTGGACCAACTGATCGCGTTGTCCGGGCGTCACAAACCGGAACTCTCCATCCACGGCACCGCCCTGGATGGCGTTCGGGACAGCGGACCCAGCCATCAGAATGAGCCGGAAGCCATCGAGATACGGCTGACCGGACACAAAGTAATCCGGGTTTCTGACGCCAACCCACTCGGCTCCCGGTGTGCGTGACGCGAATTTGAACGGGCCGCTGCCCATGATTTCCTTGGCGGGATAGGTTGGATCGACCGCCAATTTCGCGGCGGAATAGATGCAGTTCCAGGGGCTGGCGAACTCTGTGAGCATCGCGGCATCGGCCTTGCTCAGGCGGAAAACCACGGTCTTGGCATCCGGTGTTTCAATGCTTTCAATGGGTTCGACATTGGCGCGCCGCACGGCCGCAACGCCTTCTGGCGGCTTGCGCAGGCGCTCGTAGCTCGCCCTGACGTCAGCCGAGGTCAGCGCAGTGCCATCGTGAAATTTCACCGGCTGCTTTAGTGTGAAGGTGTAGGTCAAGCCATCGGGTGAAATTGTCCAGCTTTCCGCAAGATCGCCCTTGATGGCCGGGAAGCGTTCAGGATCATGCCGCAGCAGGAACGAGTAATGCGGAGAGAGGTGATGCACGGTCGTGAAGCTGACACCGGCATGACAATCCGTGGTGTTGGTTTCAGCTGTAATCGCAGCGCGCAGCTCGCCCCCTCGCTTTGGAGATTGGGCATAAGCTGGACCGATGGAAATCATCATGCCCGCGGCCATGATGGCAATTACACGGATCATTTCGATCCCTCCCTTTTTCGCAAAAGCATGACGTCGTGACGCGTCTTAGCCGTTCGCAGCGTTTCCCAATCCAAATGTAGTTTGACCTGGTTCAAACAGGAAATAGGATCACCCGAACCATCTATCGGAATTTCCTATGAGCAAAGCCATGCCGACGCTGCCGACGATCAGGCAACTTCAATACTTCGTTGCGATCGTCGACGACGGCGGAATGTCACGGGCTGCTGCGCGCCTTCTGGTTGCCCAGCCCGCAATCAGCGAGCAAATCTCGGGCCTCGAAATCCAGCTTGGGGTCAAACTGCTGACGCGGTCGTCGCGGGGCACCAAGCCAACTGATGCTGGCCTTGTGCTGTACCGCCAAGCAAGTTCGATTTTGCGGCAGATGGAACAGCTTTCAGGACTTGTCGAAGTCGCTGATCGGGAACCAACCGGTCTTGTGGGCATCGGCATCATATCCAGCCTTGCCGCCCGATTGTCCGACAGCCTGTTCAGCGCCTGTCGCGAGCGCTATCCCAAAATTCGATTGAGAATTGTCGAAGGAACAAGCGTTGATATCCGAGAACAGGTGATGGCCGGCCGGATCGATCTTGGGCTCGCCTTTGGAGACGGCGAAGCGCCAGGGCTGATCCGCCATCCATTGTTTCGACAAAAGCTTTTCGTTGCTGGCGCGCCAAACCTCTTGGTTCAGGAAACAGGCCCCGGCATTTCAATATCCGATCTGGCAGCCCATGCGCTGGTCATGCCATCAGCGCCCAATGCCATTCGTGCCAGGTTGGATCGCTCCTTTGCCAACCTTGGCATGTCTCCTAATGTCGTTGCGGAGACGACGTCGCTCCACGGATTGATGGCAGCCGTCAGAGCTGGCCTTGGTTTGACGGTTCTTCCGCTTGGTGAGCCCTTGCCGTCAGCCGACCCGGACGGTCTCGTGCGCAAGGAACTGATGCCGCCGCTCCACCTTTCGGCGACCTTGCTGACATCAGCACTGACGCCACCGAGCAGCGCAGCCATGGCGATTCAACAATTGCTTGCCGATATCGTCAGCACGCGCGTCACGAGTGGCACTTGGGTCGGAAGCGAAATGGTTTGATAGGTCGGAGGCAATCGCCTCTCTGCTAGCCAGGGCCATCTCGGGATTCAGCCGATATGCTACTGCGGATCTCGAAAGCTTCGAGATTGAAATCACCGAACGCAGTGATGCGTAAGCACCTCTATCGCAAAGCTCTTCTAGGAACTGACATGCACATGTGCCGAGAGTCTGCTTTTGGCAACTCCCTGGAACAGAACCGCCATTCCGCTTACGGCCCCTTTCAAGGCATTCAACCTGCCGCTGCCGGAATGACCGCATCGTCGGAACTCGGTTCCGTCTGATCTCAGCCGCGAAAATCGTCCGGAAACGGTTCCGCCAGAACCGCACCGTATCGTGCGTGATGTCGATGCCGCGGTCGTGCAGCAGGTCCTCGACATTCCTCAGTGACAGTGGGTACCGGACATACATCATCACTAGCAGGCGGATGATCTCGGGCGAAGTTTTGAAATAGCGGAAGATGCGGGTGGTGCTCATCCCCGGAAGGCTATCGGCGGGCGCTCGAAGCGCAAGCTGATTTTCCTCTGACAGCACCTTCATGCAACAGTTCAATGTCTTGCTGGATTCCAGATGGGGTCACCCTTCGGTGCCGATCTGGGGTCAAACGCCACGCCGATTTACAGGCTACTGGCTGCATGATGTTTTCCCTGGTGCTGAGGGGCCATGCGCACAATCAATTGAACACTGCCGCGAGGCTTCGGATGTCCTCCAGCGTCTTTTCTGGCAACAACAATCCACGAGCAAGATTGTCGTGCCTTGCATCGCGCTCGCGCTCGCCCGGCACGAGAACCTGCTCGAACCCGGGCGCGGGCGGGCAAGCGCGCAGCTCCGAGAGCACTTCTTCTGCGGCCTGGGTCATGACGGAGCGGTCGCGATAACGGGAAGTGTCGATCGCCAGGGTCAACCAGTTGCTCTCGGTCGCCGCTGGACCAAGCATCGCCTCGCAGATCATCTCGGCCATCACGGCCAAACCGTAGCCCATCGGACCGCCCTTGGGCAGGATTGCGCCGCCTTTGAAATAGGCCTTGGGGTCGCGGCTCGGATTTCCGTCGGCGTCGACAATCGCGCCTGCGGGCACCAGAGCGCCTGCGGCCCGGGCGGAATGCAGCCAGCCGCCGGCGATCATCGAGGTCGCAAAATCGATGACGACGGGGCCACGCGCGCCGCCGGGGATCGCCATGCAGTAAGGGTTCGTCGGCAGGATCGCCTTGCGCCCGCCGTAGGGCGCGGCTTGGCGCCATGTCTGGCGTCCGCCGCCACCGATAATGATGACCAACATGCCGCGCATGGCTGCAGTTTCAGCGAAGGCACCGATGCGGCCAGTATGGCCGACATTGCGGATCGGCAGAACGGCCATGCCACTGCTGCCGGCCATGTCACAGAGTTGATCCATGGCAAGATGCATCGCCGGGATGCCGATGCCGCCGCTGCCGTCGATGAAGGGCGGTCCCGTCTCGCCATGGGACACGACAGGGCGCGCCTTTGGTAAAAGGTAACCGGATTTGAGCTGCTCGACATACTGGATCACGCGCACGATGCCGTGGGATTCCACCCCGCAAAGCTCGGCATCGACAAGATGCTCCGCCACGCACTGGCCGATGTCGGTAGGCAGCCCTGCCTTAACGAGAATCCTTGCCACCAGATCGAGGGCCTCGTCGACTGGCAGGGAGCGCCGACGGTCCGACAAGGTCAGCTTTGAGCCCTGCATCTGGGCGCCTGCCTCATTGGACATGGGGGCGAACTGCGTTGCCCAAGGCGCTCACAGTCTGTGCCGATGTGAGTTCGCCAATGGGAATATGGCAATGGATAACATGTCCAGCCCCGGCATCCCGTTGTGGCGGAGTCGTGCTCTCGCAGATCGGCCCGACCTTGCGGTGACAGCGTCGCTGGAACGGGCAACCCTTGGCCGGCGGCGACAGCTCCATGATGTCCTCGGCCATCAGGACAGGACGCGCACCCGGATCCGGCTCCAATACAGCACTTATGAGCGCTTCGGTGTAAGGGTGACACGGCCTGCTATAGACAGCCGACGTTGGACCGATTTCACAGAGCCTTCCCTGATAGAGAACGGCAACCCGGTCCGACAGCGCGCGAACGACCGCCAGGTCATGCGCGACGAAGACATAGGTGGTGCTACTATCGCGCCGGAGCTGGTCGAGCAAATCAAGAACGGCCGCTTGAACCGAGACATCCAGCGCCGATGTGACCTCATCGCAGAGCACCAGCCTGGGCTTGGCAGCAAAGGCGCGCGCAATGGCGACGCGTTGCTTTTCTCCACCTGAGAGTTGACTGGGCAGCCGATCGAGATAATGCGCGCCAAGACGGACCCGTTCGAGGATGGCGATGCTGCGCTCCCGCAGCGCGTCGCCGGAAAGTCCAAAATAGAGCTGGAGCGGCTGAGCGAGGATCTGCTCGATTGTGTGACGGGGATTGAGGCTCTCGTCCGGGTTCTGAAAGATGAGCTGAATCTCGCGCAGCTGCTCTGGTCGTCTCTGCTCGACAGTCGCTGGCAACGCGCCAGACTTGTCATAGGCGATCTCGCCGCTTGCCGGCCCGACCAGACCGGCGACCGCCTTGAGGATGGTGGACTTGCCGGACCCGGATTCGCCGACAAGACCGATGACTTCACCTTGCCGGATTTCGATATCGACCCTGTCGACAGTTGGAACGCCTTGCGGCTTGCGACCCAACAGCTGATCTACAAGGCTCTGCCGGGCATAGCTGATCGCAAGGTTTGACAATCGCACCAAAGGCTCACCAAAGCTTCCACCGGCCGATGCCGGCTTGCCATCCCGCTTTGTCGGGATCGACTCGGCCCTTTCGGTAAGACGACAGCGAACGCGCCCGCCCGCAAGGAGCGGCTGGAGGCCGGGCCGCTCGGCGCGGCATGGCGACTCGGCAATGGCGCAACGATCCACAAAGGAGCAACCTGGCCCGGCATCGCCTGGCGGCGGCGGGCGACCTTCGAGCGCTATGGGGAGACTTGGGTTACCCAGCCGCGGAATCGACGCGAGGAGACCGCGCGCATAGGGATGGCCGGGATTCGTCAAAACCGTCGTCGCATCGCCATCAAGGACGATCTCGCCGGCATACATGACGACGACCCGGCTGCAGACGCGTGCAATCGCACCGAGATCATGGCTGACATAGACCATAGCCTTGTCAGAGCGCACAGCAATGTCGCTCAGAAGTTCGAGGATGTGCGCCTGTGTGGTGACATCAAGGCCTGTGGTCGGCTCGTCAAGCAGCAGGGCCTCAGGTTCTCCTGCCAGGGCCATGGCGATGGCGACGCGCTGCTGTTGTCCGCCGGACAACTCATGCGGATAGCGGCTCGCGATGACTTCGGGATCCGGCAGGCGCACCTGCTGCAGCAATTGGATGACACGCGCGGGAAAAGCCGAAAGCGCCAGCTTGCCGTGCAGCGCCAGCGCTTCGGTCAATTGGGCGCCAACGCGCAGATTGGGCGACAGCGACTGTCCCGAGTTCTGCGGGATCAGCGCGATCTTGCCACCGCGAATGCGCTGCAACTCGCACGACGGCATGGTTAGCAAATCGCGCCCGTCGAACAACGATCGCCCGGAGATCACGCGTAGGCCATGCTTGAGATAGCCCATCATGGCGAGCGCAAGCGTGCTCTTGCCGGAACCGCTCTCGCCGACGATACCAACAGTCTCCCCGCGCCGAACGCCAAGATCGATGTTGCGCAGAACGGGCAGGAGTTTGCCCGAGCGACCTGTGAAACCGATGCTCAGATTCTGGACATCAATCAGGATATCGCCCGTCATCTCAGTGCACCGCCGCCTGTGCGCGGTCGATGCCGAGCGCCTTGGCGAGCGCATCCGCGGTCAGGTTGATGCCAATGATGAGGGAGCTCAGCGCGATGACCGGTGCGAAGGCCGGCCAGGGCGCGATCGCCATGAAGTTGCGGGAATCCGCGATCATCAAGCCCCAATCCGGCGTTGGCGGCGAAACGCCAAAGCCAAGAAACGAGAGGGAGGTGAAGGCAAGAAGCATCCACGACCAGCGCATCGCGCCTTCAACCATCAGCGCGTCGAGCACATTGCCGAACAATTCCCTTCGCATGATGGAGCCGCGACTGTGACCACGTGCCCGCGCGGCAAGCACAAAGTCACGGGCGACGATATTCTGCGTCGCCGCGCGCGCAATGCGGATGACGGGAATGCCGTAGAAGAAGGCGAGCGTCGGAATGAGCACGCCGACACCTGTTCCGAAGGTGACGATCATCAACAGCATCTTGAGGATCCACGGCAACGCAAGGAACGCGTCGACAACCCGCATCAGTATGTCATCCAGGCGTCCGCCGACCAGCCCCAGATAGATGCCGAGCAGTCCGCCCCAGGCGACAGCCAACGGCGTGGCGATTGCCGTGACCAGGATCGCCTGTCGTCCGCCCATGATCGTACGGGTCAGGATGTCCCTGCCAAGCTGATCCGTGCCGAGCCAATGCGTGGCATCCGGCGGCAAGAGGATGGCGTTGGCGTTCATTGCCTTGAAATCGAATGGTGCAAAGAAGGGACTGAAAAGCGCCAGCACCACATGCGCGATGATCAGAAACAAGCCGATGAAACCGGACGGGCGTGACAGCACTTCGCGAATGACTGACAAAATGCGCGAAGGGCGAGCCGTTATTGCGGCCAGAGTTGCAGGACCGTCGCTCATGGTGACCGCGCCTTGAGCGTGCGCAGGCGCGGGTTGAAGGTCATGGCAAGAAGATCTGCCGCGAGATTGACTCCGACATAGGCTGTCGCAACGATCAGGGCGATTGCCTGCACGACAGGAAGGTCGCGGTCGGAGATCGAGTCGATCATATAATGCCCAAGGCCGGGATAGTTGAACACCTTCTCCACGACGACGACCCCACCGAGCAGCCAACCCACGGTGAGCGCGATCACGTTGATGGCTGGCAGCAAGGCATTTGGCAGCGCATGGCGGAAGACGATCTGCCAGTAAGGAGCGCCTTTGAGCGTTGCCATCTGAACGTAATCACTGCTCATCACATCGATCACGCTTGAACGGACCGTTCGCATAATGTGCGCCGTCATCACCATCGTCAGCACAATGACGGGTAGAACAATGCCCGGAAAGAACGCCGAGAGAGAGGAACTCGCCGAAGCCGTCACGATGCCCGGCACCCAGCCAAGCCAGATACTGAAGACAAAGATCAACACCGTGGCGGTGACGAATTCGGGGATAGTCATGGCAAAGATAGCGATCGTTGAGATCGCCAGATCGGAAAACTTGTCGCGTCGCAGGCCGGTCAGCACACCCAGAAACAGCGCAAGCGGGATGCCAAGCGCCAGCGAACAACCAGCGAGAAGCAATGTGTTTTTCAGCCGGTCTCCGACCAGCGAGGCAATCGGCTTGTTGTTGTGAGCGGAAATGCCGAGATCGCCACGCACGGCCCCAAATGCCCATTCCGCATAACGTGTCGCCGCGGGCCGATCGAGGCCCAGTTCCCGCCGGCAATTGGCGAGGCGCTCGCCGGAGGCATCGCGCTGCAAGATTGCTGTGCAGGCATCCCCCGGCAGCGCTTCGACCGCCGCGAAAATGATACCAGAAACCATCGCGACCGTGGCGATGCCCAATAACAAGCGGTGTATGAAAATGCGAAGCATGGCACCATTTGGTATTGACCACAGAACTCATCTGCCGGCGCGTTCCCCCATTTTGGGACGCACCTGCATTGTGAAACACTAGTCCACTTTGACGAGATGCCAGCGGATCGAGAAGTTCTCAAGCTTGTCTAGATCCTTCACCCGCGCTGTCGTCGCGACATTATCGACAACATGGTAGGTCACAAAAGTTCCACCATTGTCCGACAGATAATCCTGAGCGGCGATGTACAGGGCCTTGCGCTTCTCGGCATCCAGTTCGCGGCGAGCGGCGTCGAGCATCGCGTCAAACTTTTCGTCCTTGAAGAAGGACTCGTTCCAAGGCGTGCCACTGCGGTAGACTTCGTTCAGGATCGCGTCTGCCGGACGGTCATTGAACCGCGTCATGACGACGTCCTTCTTCATCCAGATCTGGGTCCAGTATCCGTCGGTCGGAACCGGTGTCACCTTGACGCGGATACCCGCAGCAGCGACCTGCTGCTGATAAGCCTCGGCAATTGTCGGCCAGACCGACTCGATCGTGCTGGTATGGACCTCAACATCGATACCGTTCGGATATCCGGCGTCCGCCAAAAGCTTCTTGGCGCCTGCGATGTCCTGCGCGCAGGTCTTGGGCGAGCGATATTGATCAACCGGGCTGACAGGCGTGTCGCAGCCGACTACGCCGCCGTCCGCTCCGGCAACGAGGTTTAGCAGCGCCTGCCGATCAACGGCCATCCGAACCGCGCGCCGCACGCGCACATCGTCGAATGGCTTGACGTCGGTCCGGAACACCATGCCACGCCAGTTGCCCGTCTTGACCTGCCAGACGCTGTGCCTGTTACTGCGCTCGAGCAGCGTACGCTGCTGGCGCGTGAGTCCGGGAAGGAAGTCGATCTGGCCCCCAAGGAGAGCCTGAACACGCGCATTCGCATCAGCGATGCCGATGACCTCGACCCGCTCGACACCCGGCGCGCCCTGGAAATAATCCTTGTTTGCGACGAGAACTGAAGTGCCGCGTGGCTCGAACTTCTCAAGCTTGAATGGGCCGGTGCCGATGCCGGTAGTCTTGATCGTATCGCCTGAGCCATCCGGAATCACAACGACGCGATAGTCGGTGAGCACCAGCGGCAGTTCCGCATAAGGTGACTTCAGCTTCATGACCACGGTTTGCGGATCGGCCGCTTCGACCGTGTCAATCACGGCTATCGTCGAGCGAACCGGCGAATTTTCCTTGGGGTCCTGAATGCGGCGGATCGAGTAGACCACATCGGCGGCTGTCATCACCTTGCCGTCGTGAAATTTGACGTTCGGACGCAGTTTGAAGGTCCAGGTCTGCGCGTCGGATGTTGTCGACCAGCTTTCCGCCAGTTCACCCACCGGCTTTCCATCAGGGCTGATCCTGACAAGGCGGCTCATCAGCTTCTCGGTCAGCTGGAACACGCGGCCACGCGAGATCGGATCAAGGCTGGACGCATCGCCAAAACCGATGTCGTGCGCCTGTCGGAACGTGCCTTTGGATTGAGCGAAAACGGCTGTCGCCGTCATCGAGAATGCGGCAATGGCGATTGCGCCAATCAGCTTGTTCATGATGGTTCTCCCTCCCAGGGTGCCATTTTTTTGTTCAATGGATGAATTATCATCGAAGCACGATTGGCTTTGCATCGCAGACTGCGACGCACACTCCGGGGTTACAACTCCATTTTCCTCGCATTATGCATAAAATAAAGCTCATTTATGCGATGGCGCTCGGCGCTTGTTCGACGCCAATGTCCCAGGGTATCGTCGATTGGCTAAGGATGAGGAAGATGGGGCCTGCATGGCAAAAATCATCGCTATCGGGGGTGGTGGCTTCACAACCCTGACAAGCGCAGGTCTGGACGACTTTCTGTTGTCGCACCTCAACGGCACTGCCCGGCGCATCGGCTATGTGGGAACGGCAAGTGACGATGATCCGGTTCGATTGAGGTACTTTCACGAACTGATTGCGCCCCGCGTGCCACACGCATCGGTCCTCTCCTCCAACACCGGCGCGGACGATGCGCGCCAATGGGCGACGAGGCATGACATGATCTACGTTGGCGGCGGCGATACGGCGAGGATGCTGACGCGCTGGCGCCAGACCGGTTTCGATGCCGCGTTGGCTGAGGCACATCGAAACGGCACGGTCCTCGCGGGTGTCAGTGCCGGTGCGGTATGCTGGTTTGAGCACGCGCTGGTGCGCGGTGAGTCTGGCGCCATGGAGCCGATAAGCGGACTCGGACTGTTGAAAGGTAGCATTTGCGCGCATTTCAATGCGGATGCAGATCGGCGCCCGGCTTTCCACGAAAAGATCGGCTCGGGCGTGCTGCCGTCAGGATTTGGCATTGATGACGGCGTCGCGGTGGTGTTTCGTCATGGCGTTCCACCCGCTGCGTGGTCGGCGGAGCCGGGGTGTTGGGCCTATGGCGTCAACACTGATCCCGACGGTTCGCTGTTATCGGTTGCGCTCCCGGCCTTCGTGTAGGGCCAGATTCTGGCGTATTCTGCAGCCTCTGCGTGGAGCCAGTCACAGACAGCCTTGATCTCCGGTTGGTGGAGCGCGCCAGGGCGCGTCAGGATATAGTAGCGTCTCGTCGGCGTCAGTTCATCTTCGAAAGGCTTGATCAGTCGACCTGCGTCAACTTCATCCTGGACGAATGGAAACGAGCCAAGGGCAACGCCCTGTCCGGAGATAGCGGCCTGCATGGCGATATTGGAATCTTCGATGATGGTCTCGTCAGGGAATCTTACGGAATCTGCGCCAACCAGAGCGAGCCAGGCGTTCCATTCAGACCGGTCATGCTGGTGGAGAACAGAAACCTTGGACAAGTCTGCCGGTGTTGAAATGCCGCCGACAGACGCCACAAGGGTCGGGCTGATCACAGGCGCGTAACGAATAGAAAGCAGCGGCTCCGCCTCGAGGCCGTGCCAATGGCCCGTGCCCCAGTCCACGACGATGGCGGCCGGCATATCAGTTGGGCTGGTGATGCGCCGCCCCCTACGCAGAGACAGCGCGATGCGCGGCAAGTCCTTGCGGAACTTCTGGAGCCTCGGAGTCAGCCAGCGTGCACCGAAAATCGCCCCGACAGCCATCGATGTGGAGTGGCGCGTGGTGGTGATATGATAGTCGATCTCGCGCGCGATGGCATCGAACGATTGGGCAATGACCTGACCGAGGGCCTGGCCGGTCTCCGTCAGAACAACCTGCCGTGTCTTGCGCACGAAGAGCAGGCAACGCCAGTCGCGTTCGAGCATCCTAATCTGGTTGCTGACCGTCGTGGCGCTGACGCCCAGTTCCTGCGCTGCATCCTTGAAACTCTGGAGCCGCGCAGCCGCCTCGAATGTGCGCAAAGCCGTCAGCGGCAGACGTCTTCGGATACTCGCCATGCTTGACATCCTCCTTCATGCACAAAGCAGACTTTATGTATAGGAGGCGGTTAAAGTGTTTGTCGATAGCCGGGGCGTCCTTCAGCCTTGCACGATCTGCACAGACCAGAATTCGACAAGGGCACGCGGATGCTTGGACGGTCATTGAACTCGCTTGGAATCTGGGGGCCTCGGGATGGTAG
>JAIYDY010000070.1 GCA_027487245.1 Hyphomicrobiales bacterium | reverse complement strand
GCTCGCGGATCAGCGCCAGACGCTCCCAGGGGTCTTCCGACAGGAAGCGCATGGCGACGTCGAAGGTTGCTCCACCCCAGCATTCGAGCGCAAGCAGGCCCGGCAGGCCGCTCGCATACGAGCCGGCAACGGCTGCGAGGTCTGCGGTGCGCATGCGTGTGGCCAGCAAGGACTGATGCCCGTCGCGCATGGTCGTGTCGGTGATCAGGATGCGCTTTTCGGCCTTCATCCAGGCGGCGAAGCCGGCCGGCCCGAGCCGGTCCAGACGCTGCCGTGAACCTTCGGGCGGCACGGCCCCGAAATGCGGCGCAACGGGTTTGCGGGCATCGGCAGGTGGCCGCGGGCGGCCGCGCGCCTCAGGATGGCCGTTGATCGTGACATCGGCGATGTAGGTCAAAAGCTTGGTCGCCCTGTCGCGCTTGCGCGAGAACTGGAACAGTTCCGGCGTCTCGTCGATGAACCGCGTGGTGTAATCATTGGCGGCAAACTTCGGATGCCCGACGAGGTTCTCCAGAAAGGCGAGATTGGTCGCAACGCCCCTGATCCGGTATTCGCGCAGCGCCCGGTCCATGCGCCGGATCGCCTCGATCGGGGTGCCGGCCCAGGCGGTGACCTTCTCCAGCAGGGGATCATAGGCCCGGGTGATCACCGCGCCGGAATAGGCCGTGCCTCCGTCGACCCTGATGCCGAAGCCCATCGCGCCACGATAGGCCGTGATGCGCCCGTAGTCGGGAACGAAATTCTCCTCGGGATTTTCGGTCGTGATCCGGCATTGCAGGGCATGGCCGCGAAGCGCGATATCGGCTTGCGCCGGAATGCCGGTTTCGAGATAGCCATCCGCTCCGGTCACGCCGATCCGGCGTCCTTCGGCGATCAGGATCTGCGCCTTGACGATGTCGAGATCGGTGACAACCTCGGTCACCGTATGCTCGACCTGAATGCGCGGATTGACCTCGATGAAGTAGAACGCGCCGGTTTCGGCATCCATCAGGAACTCGACCGTGCCGGCGTTGTGGTAGTTCGCCGCCTTGCCGATCCTGAGCGCAGCCTCGCACAAGGCCGCCCGCTGTGCCGCATCGAGATAAGGTGCCGGCGCGCGCTCCACGACCTTCTGGTTGCGCCGCTGGATCGAACAGTCGCGTTCGAACAGATGCACCAGTGTGCCGTGGCGGTCTCCGAGCAACTGCACCTCGACATGGCGCGCCCTCCGGACCAGCTTCTCCAGGTAGACCTCGTCCTTGCCGAAGGCCGAGAGACTTTCGCGCCGCGCGGCCTGCACCTTCTCGATCAGGTCGGCCTCGCTCTCGACCACGCGCATGCCGCGTCCGCCGCCGCCCCAGCTGGCCTTCAGCATCACCGGAAAACCGACCTTGTGCGCCATCGCGAGGATCGTGGCCGGATCATCCGGCAGCGGTGGCGTGGCCGGCATTACCGGAACACCGGCTTTCTCCGCCAGATTGCGGGCGGAGACCTTGTTGCCGAGCTGGCGCATCGTCTCAGGTGACGGGCCGATGAAGCTGATGCCAGCCGCCGCGCAGGCATCGGCAAATTCCGGGCTTTCAGAGAGAAAGCCGTAACCGGGATGGATGGCATCGGCCCCCGCCTCGCGGGCCGCGCCGATAACAGCCTCGATCGACAGGTAGGAGGCCAGTGGGCCAAGCTTGCCGCCATCCGCAGTCTCGCCGACCAGATAGGCCTCGTCCGCCTTGAAGCGGTGCAGCGAGAGCTTGTCCTCCTCGGCATAGATGGCGACGGTGCGAATGCCGAGTTCTGTCGCAGCCCGGAACACGCGGATCGCGATCTCGGACCGGTTGGCGACAAGCAGCTTGCGGATCGGTCTCATCATGCGCAGGGGCTCCCCTTCTGGCCGGCTTTGCGCAATCTGTTGATATATCGACAGTTTCTGATGAAACCATCACATATTGCAGCGCACAAACGGTGGCACTGCGCCGGCTCATTGGCAAGTGGGGCGAAATCCGGATGGGGCCGTCAGCCGGTCCGGTGAGGCCCTGCCCGGACCAGCGAGATCAGGCCCCCAGCCGGGCCGGCGAGGACAGAAACCAGAAAGATCGCCCCCATCGTGAGGATCATCGCGGGTCCCGTCGGCAGGCTGGCGTGATAGGACAGCACCAGCCCCGACACGCCGCCAAACAAGGCCACAAGCCCTGCGATCAGCACCATCCAGTTGAGATCGCGCGCCCAGAACCGCGCCGTCACGGCAGGCAATACCAGAAAGCCGACAGCCAGCAGGGTGCCGAGTGCATGAAAGCCGGCCACCAGATTGAGCACCAGCAGGATCATGAACACGAAATAGGACAGCGCGCCGGATGAACTCACCGTGCGCAGGAAGCCGGGGTCGAGACCGTCAAGCACCAGCGGACGCCAGAGCAGTGCCAGCGCCGCCAGCGTCACCGACGAGATCGATGCGACGAGGATGAGCGTTGCATCATCGAGAGCCAGAACCGATCCGAAAAGGAAATGCATCAGGTCAACATTCGAATTGCCGAGCGACACGATCATGACGCCAAGCGCCAGCGAGATCAGATAGAACGAGGCCAGCGTCGCATCCTCCCTCAGCGCCGTGAATCGCGCCAGCGTGCCGGCCAGCAACGCGATCAGCAGCCCGGCCAGCAGCCCGCCGATGGTCATCGGCCAGAGCGACAGTCCGAACAGCGCATAGGCGATGGCCGTGCCGGGCAGGATGGCATGGCTCATGCCATCGCCCGTCAGCGACATGCGACGCAGCATCAGCAGAACCCCGAGCGGCCCCGCCGCCAGCGACAGCGCGAAGATGCCGGCCAGCGCCCGGCGCATGAAGGCGAATTCGGCGAAAGGCGCGACCAGCCAGTCCATCAGCCCTGCGTGCCTCGTGCAGGCGACGGTGCAGGCGCGTGGGAATGATCATGGTCATGATCATGGGAGTGGTTGGCATGGTCATGCCCGTGGGAATGTCCATGCTCGTGCCCGTGCGGAGCGTGGCCATGTCCGCCATCCGCGCCAATATGATCGACCTCGCAGAAGGGCGCTCGGTCATCAAAGGCTTCGGTCATGCCGCGCGCTTTGGCCATGTTGGCTTGCGTCAGCACATCCACTGTCGGCCCCCAGGCAATGGCCTGGCGGGCGAGCAGCAGCGTTTCGGGGAAATGTGCCCGGACCACGGCCAGATCATGCAGCACGGCCACCACGGTCCGGCCCTCGGTGCTCCAGCCGCGGACCAGCACCATGAGGTCGTCGACCGTGGCATTGTCGATGGCGGAAAACGGCTCGTCCAGCAGGATCACCGGCGCATCCTGAAGGCTCACCCTGGCAAACAGGGCACGCTGCAACTGCCCGCCGGACAAGGTGCCGACCGGGCGTCGCTCGAAGCCGGACAGGCCGACCAGTGCCAGCGCATGGCTGATCGCATCAGTGTCCGCGCGCCGGAAGGCCTTGAAAAGCCCGCGCCGCTCCCACAGGCCCATGGCCACCAGATCGAACACGGAGACAGGATAGCTGACATCGATGCCGTCTTTCTGCGGCACGTAGGCAAACTGACCGCGCACCGCCGGATCGCCGATGATGCGCCCCCCCAGCGGCTTGAGTTCGCCGATCAACCCGCGCAGCAGGGTCGACTTTCCGGCCCCGTTCGGCCCGACGATGGCCAGCAGGCTGCCCGGCGGGATCATCCCGTTGAGGTGGTGGACCGCGGGATGCCGGTCATAGCCAAGCGTCAGGTCTTCGAGCCTGATGGCGGGAACATTGGCCACGGCGCGGCCGGACGTCGCAACGGGCACGGGCGCGGTCATGGCGCGGCCATGGCCCAGAAAACAGCGAGCCAGATCAGGCCAACCAGCAGGCCGACCAGCGCCAGTCTGAGCGGCGCCGACATGCGCATCAGCGAAACCTGCGGGGTTATGGCAGGCACAGCGGGGCGCGGGCTCGTGCGGCTGCTCATCGGGGGCTGCGTGGCGGCGCTGACTCGCCCGGCGCACGCGCCTGGATGGCAAGGGCATGCACCCCGCCGGCGAGTTCCGCTGCCAGCAATGCGTTGACCATGCGGTGCCGGTCGAGGCGGCTCTTGCCGGCGAAGGCCTCGGCTTCGATCTCGACACGAAAATGTGTCTCTCCGCCCTCGCGCCAGCCTCCGTGGCCGCGATGCTGCTCGCTATCGTCGTGAACGGCGAGAAAGCTCGGTTGCAACCCCTGCTTAAGCGCTGTCGTGATACGGTCCTTGAGTGTCATGCGAGAGCCTTAGCCCATTGTGTCGCGGTCGGCAAAACACCATGTGCGCTTGCCCGCCGGCTTTTCCAGACCTATTGAACTGGCCATGAACCTGAACTCGCCCCTCTTTGACAGCATCCGCGTCAAGCGCGAGCCGGAGCCTGAGGCGAAGCCGCAGGAGCGTGTCTGCGATCATCCCGGTTGCCGTGCCAAGGGCGAATTCCGGGCGCCGAAGGGGCGCAACTTCGAAGGCCAGTTCTTCTTCTTCTGCCTTGAGCACGTGAAGACCTACAACGCCACCTACAACTATTTCAATGGCATGAGCGACGATGCGGTCGCGGCCTACCAGAAGGATGCCTCGATCGGCCACCGGCCGACATGGACCCTCGGCACCAATGCCAAGAACCCGCGCGCCGCCCAGCGCGGCGCCAAGCGCGCCCCGCCGGAAGGGCCGGAGACAGAGGATCTGTTCGGCCTGTTCGAGAACCGCTTCAAGGCCAAGCGCAAGGCCGAGGAAGAGCAGCGCAAGCTGACCGAACCCACCCGCAAGTCGCTCGATTCGCTGGGGCTCGAAGAGGCGGCCACGAAGGTCGAGATCAAGGCGCGCTACAAGGAACTGGTCAAGCGCTTCCATCCGGACGCGAACGGCGGCGACCGCTCGCGGGAGGCGCGCCTGACCGAAATCGTCAACGCCTACAACCACCTCAAGCGCGCCGGGCGGGCCTGAGACAGCCCCCGCAGGCCGTATTGCAGCCTGCGCGCTTTGCGCACGCCTGCTTCGCTCAACACACGATTGCCGCCTCCGGCCGAAATCGGTAAGGAACGAGGGAGTCGGCAGCCCTCCCGGGCTTGCCAGGTGCGCGTGATTGGCCGCTGTCTTGCTTGCTCATGCCGGGCGGGGGCGAGACTCATGGCGAGGCACGGTCCCACAGCTCCTGACGGAGAATGGAAGCATGACGACGACGGACTACACCACCGGATTGCCCGACAAGACGATCTCAGTGCGCGAAACCTTCGGCATCGATGCCGACATCTCGGTGCCGGCCTATTCCGCCAGCGCCGAGCACGTGCCTGATCTTGATCCGGACTACCGCTTCGACCGTCAGACCACGCTTGCGATTCTGGCCGGCTTCTCGCGCAACCGCCGCGTGATGATCTCCGGCTACCACGGCACCGGCAAGTCCACCCACATCGAACAGGTCGCGGCGCGTCTCAACTGGCCTTGCGTCCGCGTCAACCTCGACAGCCACGTCTCGCGGCTCGACATGGTCGGCAAGGACGCCATCGTGCTCAAGGATGGCAAGCAGGTCACCGAGTTTCAGGACGGCATCCTGCCCTGGGCCTTGCAGAACAACATCGCGCTGGTGTTCGACGAGTATGACGCCGGCCGCCCCGACGTGATGTTCGTGATCCAGCGCGTGCTCGAACAGTCCGGCAAGCTGACCTTGCTCGACCAGAAGCGCGTGATCCGCCCGCACCCCGCCTTCCGTCTCTTCGCCACGGCCAACACCGTCGGCCTCGGCGACACGTCCGGGCTCTATCACGGCACCCAGCAGATCAACCAGGGCCAGATGGACCGCTGGTCGATCGTCGCGACCCTGAACTACCTGCCCCATGACAACGAGGTCGAGATCGTTCTCGCCAAGTCGCCGCACTACAAGGGCACGCCCGCCGGCAAGGAGATCGTC
>JAIYDY010000128.1 GCA_027487245.1 Hyphomicrobiales bacterium | reverse complement strand
CGAGGTGTTCAAGCGCAACGTGCAGGCCAGCGGCGTGATCCCGCAGATCAGCGTGATCATGGGGCCGTGCGCGGGCGGCGACGTCTATTCGCCGGCCATGACCGATTTCATCGTCATGGTGCGCGACACCTCCTACATGTTCGTGACCGGCCCGGATGTGGTCAAGACCGTGACCAACGAGACCGTGACCGCCGAGGAACTGGGCGGCGCGAAGGTGCACACCACGAAATCCTCCATTGCCGACGCGGCTTTCGACAATGATGTCGAGGCACTGCTGCAGGTGCGCCGGCTGATCGACTTCCTGCCCGCGAACAACGAGGCCGGCTCGCCGCAAATGCCGTCGTTCGATGTGCCCGACAGGGTCGACATGAGCCTCGACACGCTCATTCCGGACAATGCGACCAAGCCCTATGACATCAAGGAACTGATCCTCAAGACGGTCGACGAGGGCGACTTCTTCGAAATCCAGGAAGCGTTTGCCCGCAACATCGTCACCGGGTTCGGCCGCATCGAAGGGCGCACGGTCGGCTTTGTCGCCAATCAGCCCATGGTGCTGGCGGGCGTGCTCGATTCCGATGCGAGCCGCAAGGGCGCGCGCTTCGTGCGCTTCTGCAATGCGTTCGAGATCCCGATTGTCACCTTCGTCGATGTGCCGGGCTTCCTGCCGGGCACGGCGCAGGAGTATGGCGGGCTGATCAAGCATGGCGCCAAGCTGCTGTTCGCCTATTCGCAGTGCACCGTGCCGCTGGTGACAGTGATCACCCGCAAGGCTTACGGCGGGGCCTATGACGTGATGGCCTCCAAGCACATCGGCGCGGATGTGAACTATGCCTGGCCGACGGCGCAGATCGCCGTGATGGGCGCCAAGGGCGCGGTCGAGATCATCTTCCGCGGCGGCGATGCTGAGACCATCGCGGCGCAGACCAAGGCCTACGAGGACCGCTTCATGAGCCCGTTCGTGGCCGCCGAGCGCGGCTACATCGACGAGGTGATCATGCCGCACTCCACCCGCCGGCGCGTGGCGCGGGCACTGGCCATGCTTCGGACCAAGCATGTCGAGCAGCCCTGGCGCAAGCACGACAACATTCCGCTCTGAGCCTGCAGCGGCGCGCGACATCAACGGATCATTGATCCACGTCACGATCCGGGTTCGGATATGCGGCTAGGTTGGCGGTGTTTTCTCCTGCTCAGAAGAGGCTCCGCATGACCAGCTCCCCCCAGTCCCCCGCCGTGAAGCACCTTGCCGACATCGCCTGCGTGATCCGCGTTGGCGAGACCCTGCCCGATGCCGCGCTGCAGCAGGCGCTGGCACTTGCCACACGGCACGGCGCACACCTGACCATCACGCTCGCGGCCCAGCATCTGGCCACGCCCTATTCGCCGATGTGGATGACGCTGGCGTCGTCACTGGTGGCGGACCTCAATGCCAAGGCCAAGACCAAGGCCGATGAGGCTGCCGACAAGGCGCGTACGGCAGCGCGGATTGCCGGCGTCATCGCCGACATCACGGTGATGATGGACCATGGCGGCGATGCCGGGGAAATCGCGATCCGTGCAG
This sequence comes from Hyphomicrobiales bacterium, assembly GCA_027487245.1. Lineage (GTDB taxonomy): Bacteria > Pseudomonadota > Alphaproteobacteria > Rhizobiales > Beijerinckiaceae > Allobosea. The sequence continues at coordinate 15,133 of JAIYDY010000128.1, read as the reverse complement.
CGCGGGCGTCGGACCTGATCATCGTCGACCAGCCCGAAGCGGCGATGGACTCGCGCGCCATGATCCTGGAAGAGGCGCTGTTCCGTTCGGGCAGGCCCATTCTGGTGGCAACCCCAAAGCGGGCGCCGATCTCCGGTGCCAGCAAGGCGATGCTGGCCTGGGATGGCACAGCACATGCGGCACGGGCCGCGTCCGACATGCTGTCGCTGTTCGACAACATCAAGCATGTCGATATCGTCTCGGTGCTGGGCGACAAGGACTTGTCGAGCACCCTGCCCGGCGCCGATTTTGCGCGGCACCTGTCGCGCAAGGGTGTGCATGCCAACATCGTCGAACTCTCCGTTGCAACCGGCCCCGTGGCCCGGCAACTGGACGACCATGCCACGTCCTCTGGCGCTGACCTGATCGCGATGGGCGGCTATGGCCACTCGCGCCTGCGCCAGTTCGTGCTCGGCGGCGTGACGGTCTCGATGATCCAGCAGGCGGCGACACCGCTGCTGATGGCTTATTGAGGATCATGACCTTTTGAGGAGCATGGCCGATTGAGGACCGGCGAGGGACTCGACGCCCTCGCTGACAAAGGCTAATGCGCAGGTGATGAACCTGATCACGACCACGGCGGATTTGGCCGCCGCTTGCGCACGCCTCGCAACCCACCCGTTTGTCACGATCGACACGGAGTTTCTGCGCGACTCGACCTATTATCCAAAGCTGTGCCTGCTCCAGATGGCTTCTCCGGACGAGGGGCTGCTTGTCGATCCACTCGCGCCCGAACTGGATCTCGCCCCGTTCTTTGCCCTGATGGCCGACCAGAACGTGATGAAGGTCTTTCATGCCGCGCGGCAGGACCTCGAAATCGTCTGGAACCTTGGCCGGATGCTGCCGACGCCGCTGTTCGACACCCAGATCGCCGCCATGGTCTGCGGCTATGGCGACTCGGTCGGTTACGAGCAACTTGCCAACGACCTCGCCAAGGCCAGAATCGACAAATCCTCGCGCTTCACCGACTGGTCGCGCCGTCCCCTCAGTGAGGCGCAACTGGTCTATGCCCTGTCGGATGTGACCCATCTGCGCGACATCTACCTCGCCCTCAAGGCCGACCTCGAACAGACCGGCCGCACCGAATGGCTGGTCGAGGAAATGGCCGTGCTCAACCATCCCGGCACCTACGAGACCAAGCCCGAGGATGCGTGGATGCGGCTCAAGGGCCGCGTGCGCAAGCCACGCGAGGTGGCGCTGCTGATCGAGATTGCGGCATGGCGCGAGACCGAGGCCCAGAGCAAGGATGTGCCGCGCGGGCGCATCCTCAAGGACGACGCGCTGATGGACATCGTGCAGCGCGCCCCGCGCGAGCCTGAGGCGCTGTCGGACCTGCGGTCGCTGCCGCGCGGCTTCGAGCGCTCGCGCGCCGGGGCCGATGTGCTCGCCGCCGTCGAGCGCGCCCTCGCCGTCGACCACAAGACATTGCCACGCCTCGACCGGCCGGAGCGCCACGGCGGCAACGGAGCGGTGCTGGACCTGATGAAGGTTCTGCTGAAGGCGGTGTCCGATTCTGAGCGGGTCGCCCCCAAGATCATCGCCACCGTCGATGACCTCGAAGCCATTGCCAACGATGACAGCGCCGACGTGCCAGCCCTCAAGGGATGGCGGCGCACGCTGTTCGGCGAGAAGGCGCTGGCCCTCAAGACCGGGCGGCTTTCGCTGCGCATGCGCGACGGCAAGGTCACGGTCGAAGCCTGACACAGCGCATTCAGGCGGCTGGCATCACACCCCTCGGCGCAGCGCGCAGGCTGATCCCGGTGCGAGGCCCGGATGACCGGGAATGGATGATGGCTGGCTGATACGTGCACACGAGCTTGCGCGAGGGTGAATCAAGCGTTGCGAGCTTGAGTCATGAACGCTCCATGAATCGTTGATTTGTTTGATCAATCCGCGCTTTCGCGGTTTCCGGAATCTGAATCCAACCTTAGCCAAACGGGCTGTTTACAGACAATTTAGCGCGCATTTTAGACAAGTTTTCGCATCTCCCACCCATGATCATGCCAACGACCAGCGCAACAGAACAGCTGGCGACTTCGGCAGTGGACAAACAGACAGGGTGGTTCAGATGGCACGTCAGATGATGGAACAGATCGATGCGGTTGCGGCGGCTCCGGCTGCGATGACGGGGGAAGCCTGCTACGAGCTTGGCCTCGCCTACGCTTCGGGCCGCACGCAGCCGATCGATCTGGTCGCAGCGCATAAGTGGTTCAATGTGGCCGTGATGCAGGGCTACCGCGAGGCGGCCCAGCGCCGGGCGGAACTCGCCTCCGAGATGACATCGGACGAGATCGCCGCAGCGCTGCGCGAGGCAAGGGCGCTGATCACCCGTCATTGAACCGACATCTGGTTGCGGCAGAAGAAGCGGCCCCGAGGCCGCCAAGCCGCATCCGTCATGTCGTCGGCAAGACGGTGGCAATCCCCGCTTGTGGGCTTCGGTTGCGGCGGCTATAAGCCCGCTTCCCGAATTCGGACCACATCAAGGATTGTTCCATGGCCATTCAGCGCACCTTTTCGATCATCAAGCCGGACGCGACGAAGCGCAACCTGACCGGCGCCGTCAACGCAGTGATCGAAAAGGCCGGACTGCGTATCGTCGCCCAGAAGCGCATCCTGATGACGCGTGCCCAGGCAGAGACTTTCTATGCCGTGCATGCCGCGCGCCCGTTCTTTGGCGAACTGTGCGACTTCATGACCTCCGGGCCGGTGGTCGTGCAGGTGCTCGAAGGCGAGAACGCCATTGCCACATATCGTGACGTGATGGGCGCAACCAACCCGGCCAATGCCGCGGAAGGTACCATCCGCAAGCTGTTCGCCCTTTCGGTCGGCGAAAACACGGCCCATGGCTCGGACGCGCCGGAGACGGCAGCGCAGGAAATCGCCCAGTTCTTCGCAGGCAACGAGATCGTCGGCTGAGATCATCACCGCCGGTTGTTTCCAACAGCCGCCTTCGGGCGGCTGTTGTCGTTTCAGGCGAAAGAAGCGGCCCGGTGCCCTCGTGCCGCGCTCATTGTTCGAGCTTGATCCCGGTTGCCCGTGACAGCTCGATCAGCCCGTTGCGATCGGCTGCCATGAAACGGGCCGTCTCGGCAGCGCTCCACGCGACGGGCTGGATGACCAGTTCCCGATAGCGGCTGACCAGAGCGTCGCTTTGCATCGCGGTGTTGACCGCCGCGGTGAGCCGCGCCAGCATATCAGCCGGCGTGGCCGCGTGCGCCACGATCGAGGCCCAGCCCGGGTAGACCAGATCGACGCCGCTTTCTTTCAGGGTCGGGACGGATGCCAGCTGCGGCTGCCGATCATCTGTGGTGACCGCCAGCGCTTTCAGCTTGCCACCCTGGATGTTGCCCAGACTGGCTGCGAGCGAATCGACCATGACCTGAACCTGACCGCTCATCACATCGGCCTGCGCCAGCCCGGCGCCGCGATAGGGCACATGGGCCAGCCTGATGCCGGCGGCGCGCATGATCATCTCGAAGACAAGATGATTGGTTCCGCCGACACCGGCGGAGGCGAAGTTGAGCTGGCCCGGGCGGGCCCTGGCATAGGCGATGAACTCCGCCAGCGTGGCCACCGGCAAGCCGGGCGCGACATTCAGCACCAGCGGGAACAGCCCGAGCATGCCGACGGGCGCGAAATCCTTCTCGACATCATAGGGCAGCTTCTGGCCCAGCGCGGGCGCTGCCGCGAAACTGGCCGCGGTCGCCACAAGCAGGGTGTAACCATCCGGATCGGCCTTGAGCAGCGCCTGCCCGGCCACAATGCCATTGGCACCGGGCCGGTTCTCGATGACGATGGTCTCACCCAGCGTTTGCGACAGACTCTCGCCCAGCCGGCGCGCGGCGATGTCCGTGCCCCCGGCGGCGGCGAACGGCACCAGCAAGGTGATCGACCGGGAGGGATAGGCCTGCGCGCGGGCACCGCCCGATTGCGAGGCGGCTGCCACGCTGGCCGCACCCGCCAGCAAGGTTCTGCGATTGATCATGTCAGGCTCCAGCGGCTCATCCACGCCCAGTGTCAGACAGCGGCGCAGAACAAGCAACCGGCAATCGCCCGGGCTGGCAGGCTGGAACGCAGCGCGTCGTCAGGCTCCGCTGCCGCCGACAAGCGCGCGTTCGATGGCGGTGATGACGCGCGGGTCGGTGGGTTCGACCGAGGTCGGAAACACAGCCGCGATGCGCCCGTCACGGCCAATCAGATACTTGTGGAAGTTCCAGCGCGGTGTTTCCGACGGACGCTGCCCGGCGGCCCAGCGATAGAACGGATGCGCGCCTTCGCCGAGCACGACGGACTTTGCGGCGAGCGGAAAGGTGACGCCGAAGCGGCTGGAACAGAAGCCGAGGATCTCTTCGTTCGAGCCCGGCTCCTGACCGGCGAAGTCATTGGCCGGGACGCCGACCACGGTCAATCCGCGCGCCCTGTAGCGTGTCCACAGGCTCTGCAAGCCGGCATACTGGCCTGTGAAACCGCAGCGTGAGGCGGTGTTGACCACCAGCAGCAGCTTGCCGCGATGCTGGCCCAGATCGATGCTGCCCCCTTCGATGCCCTCGAAGCTGAAGGCGTGGGCGGTGCCGACCGGCATGGTCGCATCCGCCCGTCCTGCGAGCATCAGTGCAAGTCCGCTTCCGAGAACCATTCGCCGATCCGGCATGGCGCGCTCCTGACAAGATGGTCAAGTCTAACGGTCTTTACGCGCAATCCAAGCCGGCAGATGCTGCGGCACAGTGTCGGCCAAGGCCGAGATGACAGCCCCGATGCCGGATCAGTTCGCCTTGTCCTCGAAGCGCCGTGCGCCCCAGCCAGCTGCCAGCCCGATGGCCACAAAGACCAGTCCGGAAGACAACGTCATCACGGGGCGAGCATCAATGTCGCCGCGCACGAACTGCACCAGGGTGAGCAGCAAAAGCAGCCCGCCCGTGATCCAGCACAAGGCCCGCATCACGGTGAGGCAGGCGATGGCCATTGAGCGGGCGAAGGTGAGGTTCACGCTCCCGTCCACCAGCGCTGCTGCACGGCAAACCGCCCTGCTGCCTGCTCGATCACTTCGGACAGGGAAAACAGCGTCTCCTCGTCGAACGGCCTTCCGATGAGCTGGAGACCGAGCGGCAGGCCCTGGGCATCAAGCCCGGCCGGCACCGCGATGCCAGGCAGGCCGGCCATGTTCACGGTGACGGTGAAGATGTCGTTGAGATACATCTCGACCGGGTCCGCGGACCCTTTCTCGCCGATACCGAAGGCGGCGGATGGCGTGGCCGGCGTCAGGATGGCGTGGATGCCGGCGGCGAAGACGTCCTCGAAATCCTTCTTGATCAGCGTCCGGACCTTCTGCGCGCGAAGGTAGTAGGCATCGTAGTAGCCCGCCGAGAGCACATAGGTGCCGATCATGATGCGGCGCTGGACCTCGCGCCCAAAGCCGGCAGCGCGGGTCTTTTCATACATCTCGGCGATGTCACGTCCCTGTTCGCGCAGGCCGTAGCGCACGCCGTCGTAGCGAGCGAGATTGGACGAGGCCTCCGCCGGGGCGACGATGTAGTAGGCCGGCAGGGCATAGCGGGTGTGCGGCAGGGAAATGTCGACGATCTCGGCACCGGCGGCCTTCAGCCAGGCAATCCCGTCGGCCCAGAGCTTCTCTATCTCGGCCGGCATGCCGTCGAGGCGATACTCCTTCGGGATGCCGATCTTCATGCCCTTGACCGAGCGGCCGATGGCCTTCTCGTAATCGGGCACGGCGATATCGACCGAGGTGGTGTCCTTCGGATCATGGCCGGACATTGAGCGCAGCATCACGGCGCAATCGCGCACGGTCTTGCCGATCGGGCCGGCCTGATCCAGCGACGAGGCGAAGGCCACGATGCCCCAGCGCGAGCAGCGGCCATAGGTTGGCTTGATGCCGACCGTGCCGGTGAAGGCCGCCGGCTGGCGGATCGAACCGCCGGTGTCGGTGGCGGTCGCTGCAAGGCAGAGGTGGGCTGCCACGGCGCTGGACGAGCCGCCGGAGGAACCTCCCGGCACCAGATGGGTGCCTTCGACACCTGCGGCTCCCGCGCCGACATTGCGGCCAGCCCGCCGCCAAGGGTTGATGACCGGCCCAAAGGCCGAGGTCTCGTTCGACGAGCCCATGGCGAACTCGTCATTGTTGAGCTTGCCCAGCATCACCGCGCCATCGCGCCAGAGCTGGCTGGTGACGGTCGATTCGTAGGTCGGCACGAAGGTGCGCAGGATGTTCGAGCACGCCGTGGTGCGGGTTCCAGCCGTGCAATACAGGTCCTTGATGCCCAGCGGCAGGCCTTCGAGCGGACCGCCCTCGCCTTTCGCCAGCCGGGCGTCGGAGACCTCTGCCTGCTTCAGTGCGATCTCCGGCGTCTCCAGCACATAGGCATTGAGCACGCGGGCCACCTCGATCGCGGCGACATGGGCCTTGGTCAGTTCGGTGGCGCTGAAGGCCTTGCCCTTCAGGCCGTCACGCGCTTCGGTCAGTGTCAGTGTGGTCAGGTCGGTCATCGTCGTCTTTTCGGGAAGGGCTGGCAGCAAGTGCCGGGATACGGAACGGCCAGGGGGCCGATGCGGGGCCTGAGGTCAATTGGCGCCGACAGGCGGCTCACTCGACCACTTTGGGCACCATGAAATAGTCATCCTCGGATTGCGGGGCATTTTGCACGATCTGTGCCGCGATGCCGCCATCGGTCACCAGGTCGGCGCGCTTCTTCATCACCATCGGCATGACCGACGTCATCGGCTCGACGCCTTCGACATCGACCTCGTTGAGCTGCTCGACGAAGCCGAGCATGGCGTTGATCTCGCCTTGCATCCGCGCGACCTCGCCCTCGGGCAAGGCGATCCGGGCCAGATGGGCGACACGGCTGACAGTCTTTGCATCAACGGACATGGGCGACACCTCTCAAGCGCTGACAAACCGGCAGATGCCGCGCGCGATCCTGTTCGGGCTATAGCGGCCCTGCCGGATTGCCGCAATCGCAGACCGGCGCTTGTGGCCATCTCCGGCAAGGACAGTGCCATCGCAGTTGGCCCGCAGGTGCGGTTGTGGCGCGGAGCATGACGGCCTAAGAGCGATGCCACCGACCAGCACACCCAAACCGAAAGCTGTTCCTTGCCTGTAGTTGTCCTCACCGACCTGCCCGAGCACATGACGCACCACCAGCGCGCGCTTGGCCTCGATCTCGGCACCAAGACCATCGGGCTTGCCCTGTCGGATGTGGAACTGACCATTGCCAGCCCGCTGGAGACCATCAAGCGCGTGAAGTTCAGCAAGGACGTGGCGCTTCTGCTCCAGATCGCGGAGCGCTTTGGCGTCGGCGGGCTGGTGGTCGGCCTGCCGCTGAACATGGATGGAACCGAAGGGCCGCGCGCACAATCGACCCGCGCCTTCGTGCGCAATCTTGTGCCGCTGACGTCGCTGCCCATCGCCTTTGTCGACGAGCGCATGTCGACGCTGGCAGTGACCCGAACCCTGCTGGCTGCCGATGCCTCGCGGGCCCGGCGCGCCGAACTCGTCGACAAGCTGGCCGCAGCCTACCTGTTGCAGGGTGCGCTGGACACGATGCGCTGACGATATCCCACGCTTGCTCGCGCGGGGACTTCCGTGCGCAAGCAGCATCAGCCTGCTGGCCAAACGAAAGGCCGGGGGTTTCCCCCTGGCCCTGATCAGATCAGCGCACCACGCCGCGCAAAGGCGGCAGGACGTTCAGCGGAACGGATCGATCGGCGCACGGCGCGGATGATAGCCGTAACCATACTGCTGCTGATAGTAATACTGCTGGGCCTGACGCTGCTTGAATTCGATCTTGGCCCGCTTCTTGGCGATGCGCTGCTGTTCGCGGATCTGCGCATTGGTCAGGCCGTGGTTGTAGTAGCCAGGCTGCTGGTAGTAGTAACCGGGCTGCTGGTAATAGCCGGGCTGCTGGTAATACTGCACCGGGGCCGACTGATAGACGGGTCGGCCATAGGCATCCACCGGCCTGCCATAGGCGTCCGTGTAGTAAGTGCCGCGGCGCTCCTGCCGCTGCGAGGCGGCAGCGGCGGCGGCGAGACCGAGAACACCGATGCCCACGATGGCGGCAGCAGCGGCGGCATTGTTGTTGCGGCGGCGCACCGGAGCAGCATAGCGGGCACGCGTTGTCACGCCGACGCGGCGACGATATTGCACCGTCTCGACGAGTTCCTCGGCCGTGACCTTCGACGCCCCGATCGTGGCAAAGGGCGCAGCCATCGCCTGGGTGGACAGGCCACCTGCGGCCATGAGCACGGTCGTGGCCACAGCTGTCAGCTTGAAACGCCGTGTTGACGTCAGCATCTGGGGAACTCCTCGGTCTGGACAAGCGGCACATCCATGGCCGCTGGCGAACGTTGTTGTAGAGAGACTAGAAGCAATGACCCGGTTTCACAACCGGGTCATTGCCGGCACGGTAAATCCGTAACGGATCAGCCGCCGCCATTATTCCCGCGCATCGGGATGATGTCGCCGGTCTGGGTCTGGAAACTGCCCTGCCCGCCGCGCACCCGGCCCTGCGGATAGCCACGATAGCCGTAGACCGGCACACGGCGCGGAGCCTGATAGACCGGCTCGTAACCATAGGAAGGCTGGGCATAGACCGGCTCATAGCCATAGGCCGGAGCCTCGACGTAGGCCGGTGCATAGGTCTGCGCCGGTGCGTAGCCATAGCCGTAGCCATACGCAGGCTGCGGGGCATAATCGTAGCCCGGTGCGTAGCCATAGCGCGGCTGGCTGGCGGCGGCAGCGGCCGCAATGCCCAGCACACCGAGGCCGACAGCACCGGCAATCAACGCGCCGTTGCGGCGACCGCGCCACTGTACATGCTCAATTGGCAGGGAGCCTGCGGAAAGCCCTGTTGCTGCGGATGGCGCTCCCCATGGCGCGGCCTCGGCCGGCATGGTGGCGCTCAGCATCGCAAAGGCCCCTGTGGCAGCAATTGCCAGCGCAGGGCGGGAGGTCTTCTTCGAGATGGCCATGGCACATTCTCCTGTTCGTGGCGCAGACATCCTGCACCTGTTGCATGGTTAACTAGGGGTTTGCGATTGAACGTTCCCTGAACCAATTGCGTCGAAACTGTGTGTGCCGAGTCCGGCAGTCGCCGCCGTTCGTCACCGCCTATGCACCGCCAAGCCTTCACCGGGTGCATTCGCGCCAGGGGCGGGGCTGGTCCGCGCCGAGCGCAATTGTGAAGCCGGTTGCGAACGGGCATAGGTCGGAGACATGGCGAGCCTGACATGACCGCACTCCTCACCAGCCTGATCTCCGTCTTCCTCGTCATCCTCGCCGGATTTGCGGCGCGGCAGTCCCGCTTCATCGAGGATGGGGCATGGCGCGGCTTCGAGGCCGTGACCTATCATATCCTGATCCCGGCGCTGGTGATCCACACGCTTGCGTTCGTGAAACTCGATGGTCTGCCGGTGGCGCGCATCGGGGGTGCGCTCGTGTTCGGTGCCGTGACCATGACCGCGATGACGCTGGCCCTGCGCGGGCTGCTCGCCCGGCGCGGCGTCGACGGCCCGGCTTTCACTTCGATCTACCAGGGTGCCGTACGCTGGAACACGTTCATCGCGCTGGCGGTGGCCTCGCACCAGTTCGGCAGCACCGGGGTCGCGCTCATGGCCGTGGTGATCGCGACGTTGATCCCCGTCGTCAATGTGATGAGTGTGCTGGTGCTGTCGCGCCATGCGCGCGGTGAGCCCTTCGATCTGCGCGCCACGGCCCTGACGCTGATGCGCAACCCGTTCATCTGGTCTTGCGCCGTCGGTATCGCGCTCAATCCGCTGGCAGGGTTCATCCCCCAAGCGTTCGGCAGTGCAGTCGAGATCATCGGGCGCGGCGCGCTGGCTGCGGGCTTGCTCGTGGTGGGCTCGGGACTCGATCTGAAGCAGCTTGCGAAACCGGCCCTGTCGCACTGGCTGGCAACCGGTCTGAAGCTGCTGGTGATGCCAGCGCTGGTGCTGGGCGCAGCCACCGTGCTGGGCCTGACGGGCGCCGCATTGAGCGTGGCGCTGATCGCAGCGACGGTGCCGACCGCAGCCGCCTCCTACATCATGGCACGCCAGATGGGTGGAGATGCGCCGCTGATGGCCGAGATCATCACCCTGCAGACCGTGCTGGCCATGATCACCATGCCGGTCATCCTGCTCACCTTCGTGATGTGAGGTCCCAGCGCAGGGCCGCGATGTCTGTGCGAACATCCGTCTTTAACCTATCTTAGCGTCCATCAAGCCTGTTCGCGTCATGAGACTTGCCAGAGCGTCGATGCAACCTTGGCCAGCACCTGGAATCGTCAGTTGTGCTGGCGCCTATCTGCAGGTTGCGCTCGCCCCAGTCGCTGCATTCCGAAACCGGTGGGTTCCGGGCAGCTTCAGCTGAGTCTGGTTTCGATGATCGCGACGTCGACGCAGGAAGTGCGGCGAACGCGCCACAGCCTTTTCGACGAAGAGAAGGCGATGCTGCGTCTGGAGGTTGCGGCCTACATCGCGCAGATGAGCAGCGAGCTTGGGACCATGGCCAAGGGCGCAGAGCTCACCTTGCTGTCGCATTTCCTCGAAATGGCAGCTTCAGAGGCGCGCGAATCGAGCACCAACCTGGCCAGGATGACGGGGCTTCCCCAGCCGCTGGCGCAGCAGGCCGATCAGGCGCGCACATAGCCTCCCGAAGGGTCGCGGCGCGCCTGCCCGTCCATTTCAAGTTCGACCAGGAGGCCTTGCACTTCGCGGGCACGGAGCCCGCTATGGCGGACAAGGTCGTCAACCGACAGCGGCGCAGCACCGAGCAGATCGGCAACGATCTCGCGGCTCGATGATCCGGCATCGTCTCGCGCTTCAGGCGTCAGTGTGCCCTGAACAGGCCCACGCCCGAACAGGTTCCCCTGGGCGCCGGACGCGTGCGGGAGAGCATCGGACGGGCGGCCTTGCATCGGGGGCCCGTCGCCTGCCATCAGCCAGTCGAGTTCATCGACGCCAAGATCGTCTTCGCCGGAGGCGGTACCGCCATGACGATCCGCGTCGTCACCCGCACTATCGAACAGAGCGGGGCGGCGGGGCGGCTGGCCGATCTGCGGCCGCAGTTCCTCGATGATGTCGGTGGCGGAGCGACACAGCCGGGCAAGACCGGCATGGACAAGGTCATTGGCTCCCTCGGCGCGCGGATCGAGCGGCGAGCCTGGCACGGCGAAGACCTCCCGACCCTCCTCCTGCGCCAGCCTGGCCGTGATCAGCGAGCCGGACTTGCGGGCTGCCTCGACCACGACGACGCCGAGCGACAGGCCGGCGACGATGCGATTGCGGCGCGGGAAGTCCCGCGCCCTCGGCTCGACTGTGAAGGGCAGCTCCGACACAGCGCAACCGGTGTCGATCAGTTCCTCGACCAGTGGCTCGTTCTGCGGCGGATAGATCTGGCCATGGCCGCCGGCCAGCACCGCCACCGTGCCGGTGGCAAGCGCGGCGCGATGGGCGGCGGTGTCGATGCCGCGCGCCAGGCCGGAGACGACGACGAACCCCGCCTCCCCCAGTTCGCGCGAGAGCTTCTCGGTGAACTTCAGCCCCAGCCCCGAGGCGTTGCGCGAACCGACCAGCGCCACCATCGGGCGCGCCAGCGCTGCAAGCTGGCCACGCACGGCCAGCAGTGGCGGCGCGGTCTGGCATGCTGCCAGCGGCACGGGATAGCCCGCCTCGCCGAGCGCCACGAAACGGACACCGAGTTTGCGGGCCTGTTCGATCTCGCGCTCGATATCGCCAGGCGGCGGCAGGGTGATCCGTCGTCCGGCGGCGCGGGCGAGGTCAGGCAGTCCGGCGAGCGCAGCGCCTGCCCCGCCAAAGCGGCTCATCAGGCTTCGGAACGTGCGCGGGCCAACGCTTTCGGTCCGGATCAGGCGTAGCCAGTCGAAGCGCTGCTGTTCGGTGAGCTGGATGCCGGACATGGGCGAAATGCTCCGTCAGCCCTTCTGGCCGATCTTGCCTTCGGTGCCGGCCAGCAACCGGCTGATGTTGTCGCGGTGCATGATCCAAAGCAGCGCAGCCAGCACTGCCATCAGCGCGGCAATCCGGCCATGGCCAAGTACCATCAGCACCACGGGCGTGAGCGTCGATGCCAACAAGGCCGAGAGCGACGAATACTTCGAGAGTTTGGCACTGGCCAGCCACACCAGCGCGAAGGCGAGCGCCCCCACTGGCGCAAGACCCAGCACGACGCCCAGATAGGTCGCAACGCCCTTGCCACCCTTGAAGCCGAGCCAGACCGGAAAAAGATGACCGAGGAAAGCCCCCAGACCGGCGGCCAGCGCCGTGGCTTCCCCGCCCAGCGCGAAGCCAAGGACCGCGGCCAGCGTGCCCTTCAGCGCATCGCCGAGCAAGGTCAGGGCAGCCAGCTTCTTGTTGCCGGAGCGCAGCACATTGGTCGCGCCGATATTGCCCGAGCCGATCGAGCGCGGATCGACCCCGCCGCCCAACCGGGTGACGATGATGCCGAACGGGATGGAGCCCAAAAGATAGCCGACCACGAAGGCCAGAATGACGTGAAAACCGTAGGCGGCGGCCAAGACGCGCTCCTCGTGGCAGGCTGATGCTTCAACCTAGAGCATGTCACGCCAAAGGGGAAACCGGTTCTGCGCCCGAAAGGCTCACGTCTGCGCTGGCGGCAGCGGGGCCACGACGCGGCGATAAAGGTGCCAGGTGGCATGGCCAAGCACCGGCAGCACCACCAGCAGCCCCAGGAACATGGGCAGCGATGCGACGATCATCAGCACAACCACGCAGAGCGCCCAGCCAAGCATCACCGCAGGGTTGAGGGCCACGGCCCGGAAACTGGTGATCATGGCCGTCACGACATCATGGTTGCGGTCGACCAGCAGCGGGAACGACACCACCGTGAGCGTGAAGGCCAGCGCCGCCAGCAGCGCGCCGACGAGGTGCCCGACGCCCAGGAACATCAGACCTTCGGGCGTTGACGTGATGACGCTGACGAACTCCGAAATCGACGAGAACGAGCGCAGGCCGAGGAACAGCGCAATCAGCAGGCGCACCTGGTAGAGCCACATGATCAGCAGAAAAATTGCGACGAAGGCCATCCAGCCCATCTCGCGGCGGCGTTGCTCCCATACCGACCAGAGCACCGCCGAAAAACTGAGCGGCTGGCCGAGCTCGCGGCGGCGGCTGACCTCATAAAGCCCGGTGGCCACGAACGGTCCGATCATGGCAAACCCCGCAGCCAGCGGATAGGCAAGGTACGCCAGGTCGAGCCAGCCGAGTGTTGCGACAATGGCGATCCCGCCAAGCGTGTAGACCGCGCCGAAGAACAGGCCATAGAGCGGGGCCGCGCGGAAGTCGCGCAGGCCGGCGGCCAGAGCCTCGACCACATCGTGGCGGCTGATCAGCCGGACGACAGGCTCAGGAAGGCGCTTGTCGGATCCGCTTGGCGGCGCGGGAGCGACGGTGTCGGGCTGGGCAGACGGGGTCATGCCGTTGATTGCAGCGAAGTTCGACGGTGATGTCGTTGATGCGGATCAAGGACCGGCCGCCGACGCGCGCGAGCACCCACTGCCCCATCAACTGGCTGCGGGCTTCCTGGCCGTGGCTTTGCTGGCAGATGCCTTTTTCGCAGGCGCCTTCCTGGCAGGAGCCGTCTTGTCGACTGCTCCGGCAGTGGCCTTTGCGGGTGCCTTGGCTTTGGCGGGAGCCTTTGCCTTCGCGGGCTTGCGACCGGCTTTCGGCGGCGGGCCGCTGGCGATCTTGGCGCGGATCAGATCCATGGCCTGATCGAGCGTCACGCCTGCCTCGGTGATGCCCTTCGGCAGGGTGGCGTTGACCGCGCCCCAGTTCACATAAGGGCCGTAGCGCCCTGCCCGCACGGTGATGGCGCCGCCCTCGGGATGCTCGCCAAGCGCCCGGCCTGCCGGCGCGCCGCCGCCGAAGCGCCGCCCAGCCCCCGCGCCGCTCTCCTTGGCGACGATCAGGTCGATGGCGCGGTTGGCCCCGATTTCGAGGATGTCATCATCCTTGCCGATGTTGGCGTAGGTCTTGCCATGCTGGACGTAGGGGCCAAAGCGGCCGATTCCGGCGAGGATTGGCTCGCCCGTCTCCGGATGCTTCGCGACCTCGCGCGGCAATGACAGCAGCACCAGCGCGCGATCGAGCCCCACGGCGGCGGGCGTCACGCCCTTGGGCAGCGTCTGGCGCTTCGGCTTCTCGCCCTCGCCAAGCTGCACATAAGGCCCGAACCGGCCATCGCGAACCGTGACATCGAGGTTGGTCACCGGGTCCTTGCCGAGCAGCTTGACACCAGGCTGGCCGCCGCCTTCGGTCGTGCCGTCGCCATCGGCGGAAGGAGCCGCCATGGGCCGGGTGTAGCGGCATTCAGGGTAGTTCGAGCAGCCGATGAAGCCGCCGGTCTTGGAAAAGCGCAGGCCCAACCGACCGTTGCCGCAAGTGGGGCAGCGGCGCGGATCGGCCCCGTCGGCGCGCGCCGGGAACAGGTGCGGCCCGAGGGCCTCGTCGAGCTTGTCGATGACCTCGCCGGTGCGCAGATCCTTGGCGCCGGCAATGGCCGCCGAGAAATCGGCCCAGAATGCCCGCATGATCTCCTTCCAGTCGACCTCGTGGTTCGAGATCCGGTCAAGGTCGTTTTCGAGGCCTGCAGTGAAGTCATACTCGACATAACGGGCGAAGAAGCTTTCGAGGAAGGACGACAGCACGCGTCCGGTATCGTTCGGCACCAGCCGCTTCTTGTCGATGCTGACGTATTCGCGGTCGCGCAGCACCTGGAGGATCGAGGCATAGGTCGAGGGCCGGCCGATGCCGAGCTCTTCCATGCGCTTGACGAGGCTGGCTTCCGAATAGCGCGGCGGCGGCTCGGTGAAGCTCTGGGTGGCCGTGATATCGCGGGTGCGGAGAGTTTCCGCCGTGGTCATCTGCGGCAGGCGGCGGCTTTCCTCGTCGTCTTCGTCGTCGCGGCCTTCCTGATAGACCTTGAGGAAGCCGTCGAAGAGCACGACCTGGCCCGTGGCGCGGAGGTCGATGCGGCGCGGACCCGCCTGCGCGACGATGTCGGCGGTGGTCCGTTCGAGCTCGGCGGATTCCATCT
>JAIYDY010000083.1 GCA_027487245.1 Hyphomicrobiales bacterium | reverse complement strand
TCTGGGGTGGAGGCGCCGGGTACCGCTCCCGGGTCAGAATGGTTTATTTCGATTGCCGTTTATCACCATAGCCGGATTGCTCCGGCACCCCTGATATAGCGATCAAGCGGGCGGGATGAAAGGCCGCAGGTTCGCGCCGTGTAACAAACCGCTGTGCTGGACGAATTCGGCCTATCCGAAACACTGGCCAGAGCAGGGAACATCATGTCGAACACCAACACACGCCGCGCCGCGCTGATCCTGATCGGGACCGCCGGGCTGAGTGCCCTTGGCCTGACCGGAGCCTGGATTGCGCCTGCAAACGGTTCGGAGGTCTATACGGACCTTGTCCGCGGCACTGGTGCCGGCGGCTTCGATGTGGTGGCCTATGTCAACGCCGGGCGCCCGGTGCAGGGCTCCGCGCAAATCACCCACGTCTGGAACGGTGCCAGCTGGCGCTTTGCGAATTTGGCCAACCGGGATGCGTTCGCTGCGGCCCCGGAGCGATTTGCTCCGGCCTATGGCGGGCACTGCTCGTGGGCGGCAGCGCAGGGCTACAAGGCCAAAGGCGACCCCAGGAACTGGAAGATCGTCGGGGGGCGCCTGTTCCTGAACTATGATGCCAATGTCCAGAAGACTTGGGAGACCGACATCCCGGGCTTCATCGCGTCCGCCGACGGCAACTGGCCAAGCCTGCGCCAAAAATGACCGGGATGCATGCGGCCACAGGCTGCGAATCGACAAATGATCGCCTATAGCGGATGGCATGAAAGCCTATCATGACCTGCTCAGGCGCGTGCTCGATGAAGGCGTGCGCAAGGATGACCGGACCGGAACCGGCACGCTCGCCGTCTTCGGCCACCAGATGCGGTTCGACCTCGCAGACGGGTTCCCGCTGGTCACCACCAAGAAGCTGCATCTCAAGTCGATCATCCATGAGCTGATCTGGTTCCTGCGTGGCGACACCAACGTGCGCTACCTGCAGGAGAACGGCGTCAGCATCTGGGACGAATGGGCCGATGCCAACGGCGATCTTGGCCCGGTCTATGGCCGGCAATGGCGCTCCTGGGCAGCGCCCGATGGCGGCGTTGTCGACCAGATCGCCTGGGTGACCGATGAGATCCGGCGCAATCCGGACTCGCGCCGGCTGATCGTTTCGGCCTGGAACCCGGCGGACATCCCGAAGATGGCGCTGGCTCCCTGCCATTGCCTCTTCCAGTTCTTCGTGGCCGAGGGCCGGCTGTCCTGCCAGCTCTACCAGCGCAGCGCCGATGTCTTCCTTGGCGTGCCGTTCAACATCGCCTCCTATGCGCTGCTGACGCACATGATGGCGCAGGTCACCGGCCTCAAGCCGGGCACGTTCGTGCATTCGTTCGGTGACACGCATCTTTACAGCAACCATCTCGACCAGACGCGGCTGCAATTGTCGCGTGAGCCCCGGCCGCTGCCGACCCTCAGGCTCAACCCGGAGGTCAAGAGGCTGGAGGATTTCCGCTTCGAGGACATCGTCATCGACGGCTATGATCCGCATCCTGCCATCAAGGCACCGATCGCCATATGAGCCTGGTCATCCGCCCTGCCATGCCGGCCGATGCCGGCCTCGTGCTCGCCTTCATCCGCGAACTGGCGGATTACGAGAAGCTGCTCCATGAGGTCGAGGCCCGCGAGGATGACATCGCGCGCGACCTGTTCGGCGAGCAGCCGCGCGTGTTCTGCGAGATTGCCGAATGGGGCGGCGAGCCCGTGGGCTTCGCGCTCTGGTTCTACACCTATTCGACCTTCCAGGGCCGGCATGGCCTTTATCTCGAAGATCTGTTCGTGCGCCCGGAGCATCGTGGCAAGGCCATCGGCAAGGCGCTGCTGGCGAACCTGGCAAGACGCTGCCTCGATGAGGGGCTTGGCCGCCTGCGCTGGTGGGTGCTCAACTGGAACGAGCCCTCGATTGCGTTCTACCGGGCCCTTGGCGCTGAGGCACGCGAAGAGTGGACAACCTTCGACCTGTCGGGCGAGGCGCTTCGCCGGCTGGCGCAAGCGGGGGGACCAGCGCCATGAGCGTGCCTCTGGTGGCCGTGGCCGCGCTGGCCGACAACCGGGTCATCGGCCATGACAACCGGCTGATCTGGCGGCTGAAGTCCGATCTCAAGCGCTTTCGCGCGCTTACCATGGGCCGTCCGCTGATCATGGGCCGCAAGACGTTCCAGTCGATCGGCAAGGCGCTTCCGGGCCGCCACACCGTGGTGCTGACGCGCGATCGGGGCTTCGCGGCGGAAGGCGTCGCGCTTGCCCGTTCGCTCGACGAGGCACTGGCGCTGGGGCAGGACCTGGCGCGCACCCATGGCGCCGACGCGGTGGTGATCGGTGGCGGGGCCGATCTCTACGCCCAGACCCTGCCGCTGTGCGAGCGCCTGCACCTGACCTTCGTGCATGCCGAACCCGAAGGCGATGCGGTGTTTCTGGAGTTTGCCCGCTCGGAATGGGAGCAGATCGCCAGCAGCAGCCACCCTGCCGGACCAGATGATGAGCATCCGTTCACCTTTCTTGATCTGAAACGTCGCATCTGACGTCTGGCGTGTTGACGGAAGGGCTGGCGATGCCCAATTCACACGGTGACGTGGTGCGCCGTGATGCGCAGCCACAGCACGAACTCAACAAAGGCGGTTTTTCATGCCCTGGAGCAATCAAAGCGGGGGAGGCGGCAGCAGCGGCGGCGGCGGGGGTGGTCCCTGGGGCAATCGCGGCGGCAGCGGTGGCGGTGGCGGCAATGGCGGCGGCCCATGGGGCGGCGGCGGCGGTGGTGGCGGCGGTGGCGGTCCTTCGGGTCCGCAAGGTGGCCCTCCCGATCTTGAAGCCATCCTGCGCAAGGGCCAGGACCGGCTGAAGAACATCATGCCCGGCGGAACGGGCGGCGGCATGAGCGCCAAGGGCGCGGTGCTGATCGGCCTTCTGGCCGTGTTCGGCTGGCTGGCAACGGGCTTTTTCACTGTGCGACCCGACGAGATCGGCATCAAGACGGTGTTCGGCAAGTACATGACCAAGACGGCGCCCGGCCTTGACTGGAACTGGCCGTCCCCGATTGGCGGCGTGATCAAGCCGCGCGTCACCCAGATCAACCGCATGGAAATCGGCTCGGCCCTGCTGGTCAACCAGCGCGGGCAGCAGGTGCAGCGCCAGGGCACTGAAGACAGCCTGATGCTGACCGGTGACGGCAACATCGTCGATGTCGCCTTCCAGGTGCAGTGGCAGATCGATCCGGCCCGCCCGGAGAACTTCGTGTTCAACATCCAGAACCCGGAGAGCAACATCCGCGCTGTGGCTGAAAGCTCGATGCGCGAGGCCATTGGCCGCCGCCCGATCCAGCCGATCCTGACCACGGACCGCGTGCCGATCGAGACCGAGGTGCGCACGCTGCTTCAGGACACGCTGAACTCCTACAATGCCGGCGTGCTGATCAGTGGCCTGCAGATGCTCAAGGCCGACCCGCCGGCGCAGGTCATCGAGGCCTTCCGCGATGTCCAGGCCGCCCAGCAGGACCAGAGCCGGCTGCGCAACGAGGCCGAGACCTATGCCAGCCGCGTCGTGCCGGAAGCCCGCGGACAGGCAGCCCGCCTGATCCAGGAAGCGGAAGCCTACCGGGAGCGTTCCGTGGCGGAAGCGACAGGTCAGGCCTCGCGCTTCACGCAGATCTACGAGCAGTACAAGCTTGCACCGGACGTGACGCGCGAGCGTCTGTTCCTCGAGACGATGGAACGCGTGTTCGGCGGCATGGACAAGGTGATCATCGACCAGAACACCGGTGGCGCCGGCGGCGGTGTTGTCCCGTTCCTGCCGCTTGACCAGCTCCAGCGTCGTCCGACGGCCCAGACCCAGCAGCAGGGAACGACACGATGAACAGCTCCCTGAAACTCGTTGCCATGATCGTGCTCGGCGCGATCGCGCTGGTTGCGGTCCTCTCGGCCTTCGTGGTGCAGCAGACCCAGCAGGCCCTCGTGCTGCGCTTCGGCGCCATCAACCGGGTGATCACGGACCCGGGCCTCAAGTTCAAGATGCCGTTCATCGACTCGGTGATCACCATCGACAAGCGCGTCCTTGATCTTGATCTGCCCGTGCAGGAAGTGCTGGCCTCGGACCAGAACCGGTTGTCGGTCGATGCCTTCGCACGCTACCGCATCACCAATGCGTTGCTGTTCTTCCAGACGGTGAACAACATCAACGGCGCCAACGCCCAGATGAACCGCATCGCCAACTCGTCGATCCGGAACACGCTGGCCGACGCGACCTACACCGCCATCGTGCGGACGGATCGCGCCGCCCTGATGAACCGCATCCAGGATGACGTGAACCGTCAGGCGCGCGCCTTCGGCATCGAGATCGTTGACGTGCGGCTGACCCGCGTGGACCTGCCGGCTGCCAACAGCCAGGCCGTGTTCCAGCGCATGCAGACCGAGCGCCAGCGCGAGGCTGCGGACCTGCGTGCCAACGGCTCGCAGACGTCGCAGGAAATCCGTGCCCGCGCCGATCGCGATGTGCAGGTGCTGCTTGGCGAAGCGGGTCGCAAGTCCGACGAGACGCGCGGCCAGGGCGATGCCGAGCGCAACCGCATCTTCGCGGCGGCGTTCAACAAGGACCCGGAGTTCTTCTCGTTCTACCGCTCGATGCAGGCCTATGAGACCGGGCTGAAGGCGGGCGAGACCCGGATGGTACTGTCGCCGAACTCTGACTTCTTCCGCTTCTTCAACGACCCCCAGGGCCGCGCCAGGCAAGACGGCAAGAAGTGACAGCGGCGTGATCGTGCGGTAACGGCATTGGGCGTGGCCCAATGCCTTTTCCGGAAAACCCTTGATGACAGACTTTCTTGTGGCCATCGGCCTGGTTCTGGTCATCGAGGGCGTCCTGTTTGCATTGCTGCCGGGCAAGGCCCAGGAGGCCATGCGCTCGGCAGCCGAAACACCGGCGGACATCCTGCGCATCGTCGGGCTGGTGTCGGCCGTGGCTGGCGTGATTGTGATATGGGCGGCACGCCGGTTTTTTGCGGGTTAGCCCTTCCCCACGCCGTTGTTTGGCCCCATTCTCTTTACAATCAGTGGCCGGTCTTTGGCGGGCCCGATGCTCGCCGTTCCGGCCCAAGCCTGTGAGGATCAAAATGATCAAGTCCGCTGACAACCGCGCTCCTCGCCTGACCGTCAGGCGTTGTGCCACGGTTGTGTCTCGCACGCTTCTGGCGGCCACAATGGCTCTGCCGCTCGGTCTTCCACCTGTGCTGCTGTCGAGCACTGCGACGCAGGCGCAGGTCAGCCGCGCCTCGCAACTGCCGTCGATCGCCGATCTCGCCGAGCAGGTGATGGAGTCGGTCGTCAACATCTCGGCGCAGACCACGGTCGAGACGCGCAACCGCACGATGCCGAATGTGCCGGGCCTCGGTCCCGATACGCCGTTCGGCGACCTGTTCGAGGAGTTCTTCAACCGCCGCCGTGAAGGTCAGCCGGGCCAGCCTCCCGGCCAGCAGGGCGAGAACCAGCCGCGTAACAACCAGCGCCCGCCCCAGCAGCCGGAGCAGCGCCGTGGCCAGTCGGCAGGGTCCGGCTTCGTCATCGATCCGTCCGGCATCGTGATCACCAACAACCACGTCGTCGGCGAGGCCAACGATGTCACGGTGATCTTCTCGGATGGTCGCCGCCTCAAGGCAGAGGTGGTGGGCAAGGATCCGAAAATCGACATTGCCGTCCTGCGCGTGAAATCCGACACGCCGCTGAAGGCCGTCAAGTTCGGCGACAGCGACAAGGCCCGGATCGGCGACTGGGTGATGGCGATCGGCAACCCCTTCGGTCTCGGAGGCTCGGTCTCGATCGGCATCGTCTCGGCCAAGAACCGCCGCATCGAGAGCGGCCCTTACGACAGCTACCTGCAGACCGATGCCGCCATCAACCGCGGCAATTCGGGCGGGCCATTGTTCAACATGGCCGGCGAGGTCATCGGCATCAACACCGCGATCCTGTCGCCTTCGGGCGGGTCGGTCGGTATCGGCTTTTCGGTCCCGTCGGCGCTGGCCGTGCCGGTGATCGGCCAATTGCGCGAATTCGGCGAGACGCGTCGTGGCTGGCTGGGTGTCCGCATCCAGAATGTCGATGACGCAACGGCGGAGGCGCTGAACCTCGGCCGGGCGCGCGGCGCGCTTGTCGCTGGTATCGACGACAAGGGCCCGGCAAAGCCGGCTGGCCTCGAAACGGGCGATGTCATCACCCAGTTCGACGGCAAGGATGTGCGCGAGTCGACCGACCTGCCCCGCATCGTGGCTGCCACGCCCGTGGGCAAGGAAGTCGATGTGCGCATCATGCGCAAGGGCAAGGAAGAAACCCGCAAGGTCGTGCTCGGCCGGCTTGAGGATGGCGAGCGCCAGCAGCAAGCCGCGCTCGGAGCCCAGCCAGGGGCACCAAGCGCTGCACCCGCCGTCACGACGGTTCTGGGCATGGAACTGACCGGCATGAGTGATGTGGTCCGGCGCCGTTTCAGCCTCAAGGACAATGCACGCGGCGTGGTGGTGACCAAGGTCGACGCCAACTCCAATGCCGCCGACAAGCGGCTGGTGCCCGGCGACACGATCCTTGAAGTCGGACAGGAGCCTGTCAGCACGCCTGCTGATGTCAACCGCAGGGTCGAGCAACTGAAGAAGGATGGCCGCCGGGCTGCCCTGCTCCAGGTCCAGAATGCCGCTGGCGACGTGCGCTTCGTCGCCGTGACCATCAACTGAAGCTCACATCCGGGACTCTCCTCCGGACTGCGCCTGAGTGTGTTCAGTCCGGAGCGAATTCGTCGATGCGATAGCCCTGCGCATAGAGCAGCGCCGTGAGGTCGGCGTGATCGATGCGGGCATGGGCTGCCGCAGCCACGGCGGGCTTGGCACGGAATGCCACGCCGAGGCCGGCTTCGGCCAGCATGGCCAGATCGTTGGCCCCGTCGCCGACCGCCATTGTTTCGGTTCCGGCGAAGCCAGCCCGGTCGCGCAGTTCAACCAGCGAAGCGAGCTTGGCCTCCTTGCCGAGGATGGGCTCACGCACCGTGCCGGCCAGATATCCGCCTGTGACATCAAGCAGGTTCGAGCGATCCTCGTGAAAGCCGATCATCGCGCCGATGCGGCTGGTGAACACGGTGAAGCCGCCCGAGACCAGCGCGGTATAGGCGCCGTGCGCCCGCATCGTCCCGACCAGTGCCCGGCCGCCGGGCGTGAGCGTGATGCGGCTTTGGATGATTTCGTCGACGACATCGATCGACAGGCCCTTCAGCAGCGCCACGCGTTCACGCAGGGCCGGCTCGAAGGCAAGTTCGCCGCGCATGGCGCGCTCGGTGATAGCCGAGACCTCGGCCTTGAGGCCGACGAAGTCTGCCAGTTCGTCGATGCATTCCTGCCCGATCATGGTGGAATCCATGTCGGCGAGGAACAAGCGCTTGCGGCGGTGTGCCAGCGGCTGCACGATGACATCGACGGGCGCGGCGAGGGCGTTGCGGATGCGGTCGGCCAATTCGGCCAGGGGCGCGTCCGGCCTTGCAAACGGGATGTCCGCCGCGATACCGGGAGCCAGCCAGGTGGTTGCGCCGGCATGGGGCAGAAGATCGGCGGCGCGGGCCAGCATGGCCGGCGTCAGCGCCCTGTCGGCGGGGTTCGAGACAAGCGTAGCAACATGGGCCATGGGGGCGGGACTTTTCGTGACACGGTATGACGCGGTGCTCATTGCAGGTCCGACCGCCAGCGGCAAGTCGGCTTTCGCGATCGAGATGGCCCGCCTGACCGGCGGCGTGGTGCTCAATGCCGATTCCATGCAGGTCTATGCTGATCTCAGGTTGCTCACCGCGCGCCCCTCGCCGGAAGACGAGGCGGCGACCGAGCACAGGCTCTATGGCTTTGTCGACGGGGCCGAGAATTTCTCGGTCGCGCGCTACGTGAACGCTGTGAATGCCGAACTGGAGGCGCTGCATGCCGCCCGGCGGCTGCCGATCCTCACCGGGGGCACGGGGCTTTACTTCCAGGCGCTTGAAGCCGGGCTCTCGCGCATTCCGGACCTGCCGGCCGAGGTGCGCGAGCGCGAGCGCGCCGCTGCTGCCGACGTGTCCACTGCCGATCTCCACGCCAGGCTGGCGCTGTGCGATCCGGCCGGTGCGGCAATCTTGCGGCCGACCGACAGGCTGCGCGTGATGCGGGCGCTGGAGGTCTTTGCAGCCACGGGCCGTTCGCTGTCGAGCTTCCATGGCGAGCGCGAGCCGGGTCCGCTTGGCGGCAAGCGGTTGCTCAAGCTGTTCCTCGCTCCGGAACGCGGCGCCCTGCATGAGCGGATCAATGCCCGGTTTCTGGACATGATTTCCAAAGGGGCGCTCGACGAGGTGCGGGGACTGGCGGCGCGAGGTCTCGATCCTCTGTTGCCGGTGATGCGCGCCCACGGTGCGCCAGCGCTGATGGCCTACTTGCGCGGCGAGATGCCGCTGAACGATGCGATCCAGCGCGGACAGGCCGACACGCGCGCCTATGTGAAGCGCCAGTTCACCTGGTTCCGCAACCAGATGGACGGGTGGCAGTGGCTGGACAGTGAGGCTGCGCGGCACGACGTGCTCAGCCAACTTGGCATGGGCGGCGGGGCGGCCTGACCCTGCCGGGCGCTTTCACCGGCGCCACTCCTTGACGCTGCCGCGCCATTCCGCTAACCAACCAGTCATGAACACGCTTCTTATCGTAATGATGCGCCGGTCGAGGGCGGTCTGAGGACCGTCACCCTCATCCCCGGCGCATATCCGCAGGTCCCTTCCGGGGCCTTTTTTATTGCCTTTTCGGTGCCATGGCCCTGACGACCTGCCACCGGACCTTGCCAGCCCAGACACTACCCAGGAGACCAAGCCGATGAGCGAGATGATGACCGGCGCCGAGATGGTCGTGCGCGCCCTCCGCGATCAGAACGTCGAACATCTGTTCGGCTATCCGGGCGGGGCTGTCCTGCCGATCTATGACGCGCTGTTCCAGCAGGACTTCGTCAAGCACATCCTCGTGCGGCAGGAAGGCGGGGCCGTGCATTCCGCCGAGGGCTATGCGCGCTCGTCCGGCAAGGTCGGCGTCGTGCTGGTGACATCGGGGCCGGGTGCCACGAATGCCGTCACCGGCCTCACCGACGCGCTGATGGATTCAATCCCGCTGGTGTGCATCACCGGCCAGGTGCCGACGCACCTGATCGGCTCGGATGCCTTCCAGGAATGCGACACCGTCGGCATCACCCGGTCGTGCACCAAGCACAACTATCTGGTGAAGCGCATCGAGGACCTGCCGCGCATCCTGCACGAGGCGTTCTATGTTGCCTCGAATGGCCGGCCCGGCCCGGTCGTGATCGACATCCCCAAGGACATCCAGTTCGCCAAAGGCGTCTATTCGCGCCCGAAGGACAACCAGCACAAGACCTACCGGCCCACGGTGAAGGGCGATCTGTCGAAGATCAAGGCGGCCATCGACCTGATGTCCAAGGCCAAGCGCCCGGTGTTCTATACGGGTGGCGGGGTGATCAATGCAGGCCCGCACGCCTCGGCGCTGCTGCGCGAACTGGTGCATCTGACCGGCTTTCCCTGCACCTCGACCCTGATGGGGCTCGGAGCCTTTCCGGCGGCGGACAAGCAGTGGCTCGGCATGCTCGGCATGCACGGCACCTACGAGGCCAATCTGGCCATGCATGGCTGCGACGTGATGATCAACATCGGCGCACGCTTCGATGACCGGATCACCGGCCGGATCGATGCGTTCTCGCCCGGCTCGCGCAAGATCCACGTCGACATTGATCCCAGCTCGATCAACAAGAACGTCAAGGTCGAGATCCCGATCGTCGGCGACTGTGCCCATGTGCTTGAGGACATGGTGCGGCTTTGGCGCGAACTCAGCCCGCAGGTCGACAAGCCGGCGCTGAAGTCATGGTGGGGCCAGATCAACGAATGGCGTGGCCGCAATTCGCTCGGCTTCCAGAACTCCGACACGATCATCAAGCCGCAGCATGCGGTGCAGCGCCTGTATGAGCTGACCAAGGGCCGTGACACCTATGTCACGACCGAGGTTGGCCAGCACCAGATGTGGGCGGCGCAGTATTTCCACTTCGAGGAGCCGAACCGCTGGATGACATCGGGTGGGCTCGGCACCATGGGTTACGGCCTGCCGGCGGCGATCGGCGTGCAGCTCGCCCATCCCAAGGCGCTCGTCATCGACATCGCCGGCGAGGCTTCGATCCTGATGAACATCCAGGAGATGTCGACCGCGCTGCAATACCGCCTGCCGGTCAAGATCTTCATCCTCAACAACGAGTACATGGGCATGGTGCGCCAGTGGCAGGAATTGCTGCACGGCGGGCGCTATTCGTCGAGCTATTCGGAGGCGCTGCCCGATTTCGTCAAGCTGGCGGAGGCCTATGGCAGCCACGGCATCCGCTGCTCCGACCCGGCCAAGCTCGACGATGCGATCATGGAGATGATCGAGACGCCGAGGGCGGTGATCTTCGATTGCGTGGTCGCCAAGGAAGAGAACTGCTTCCCGATGATCCCGTCAGGCAAGGCCCACAACGAGATGATCCTCAACGACTTCACCGGCGACA
Source organism: Hyphomicrobiales bacterium (assembly GCA_027487245.1). Taxonomy (GTDB): domain Bacteria; phylum Pseudomonadota; class Alphaproteobacteria; order Rhizobiales; family Beijerinckiaceae; genus Allobosea. The sequence continues at coordinate 36,125 of JAIYDY010000083.1, read as the reverse complement.
CCAAGACGGTGATCGATGCGAAGGGGCGCGAACTGGTCTGAGGATGCATCACACACGCTGATGTCCGCCGTCACGGTTTTGCGTGAGTGAAACGGGCGCGGACAAGGCATCGTGCAGCATCGTTCACCGGGAGAGATCTCATGAAGCTCGTCATAGCCAACAAGAACCACTCGTCATGGTCGCTCAGGCCATGGCTGCTGCTGACCGAACTCGGCATTCCCTTCGAGGAAGTGCTGGTTCCGTTCGGCAAGACCTTCGACGATCCGGAGTGGAAGCGGACAATCTCTGCCTTCACGCCGGCGGGCAAGGTGCCGGCGTTGCTGGATGGTCCGGTGCAGGTCTGGGAGAGCATCGCCATCATGGAATACGTGGCGGACCGCTTCCCGGAAAAACACGTCTGGCCATCGGACCCTGCTGCGCGGGCGATGGCGCGGTCGATCGCATCTGAAATGCACGCGGGCTTCCAGGCGCTGCGCAATGCCTGCCCGATGAACCTCGCCTGGGAACATGCGCCGCGCGACCGCGGGGAGAAGGTGGCGACCGACGTGGCGCGCATCAACCGTATCTGGCGTGATGCGCGCGAGCGCTTCGGCGAGAAGGATCCTTCCGGCGGGCCGTTCCTGTTCGGGGCGTTCAGTGCTGCGGATGCGATGTTCGCGCCGGTAACGACGCGCTTCACCACCTATGGCATCAGGCTCGATGCTGTCGGCGAGGCCTATATCGCGGCTGTGCAGGGCACGGCCGGCTTCCGCAGCTGGCGCATGGCTGCTCTGGCGGAACCCTGGATCGTCGAGGAGGACGAGATCGACGAGCCCGTGCTGGTCGATCACCGCCCCCACCTTCGCCGGGCGGACCCGCCCTCTCGTTCGTCCTGAATTCGTTCGTCCCTGAAGAAAGACCCGTCATGAGTGTCTCCCATTACCCTGCCGTCAGTTTCGACCAGACCGTGCGCCGGCACACCTTGTCGGTCATCGTCGACAACGAGCCGGGCGTGCTCAGCCGCATTGCCGGGCTGTTCTCCGGTCGCGGCTACAACATCGAGAGCCTGACGGTCTCCGAAACGGAAGCCGAGAAGCACATCTCGCGCATCACCATCGTGACGTCGGGTTCCGAGAAGATCATCGACCAGATCAAGAACCATCTCGACAGGCTGGTGCCGGTGCACCGGGTGGTTGACCTGACCTTGCAGGGCGAGTCGATCGAGCGCGAGCTGGCCCTTCTCAAGGTGGTGGGCAAGGGTGACCACCGCATGGAGGCGCTCCGGCTCGCCACTGCCTTCGGGGCCCGCACCATCGACGCCACCGTGACCTCGTTCGTGTTCGAGCTCACGGGCGCAACCGATGACATCGAGCGCTTCATCAAGGTGCTCGGCCCTTGCGGCCTGGCAGAGGTCTCCCGCACCGGCATCGCGGCCATGGCCCGTGGTTCCGAGGTGATGTGAGCGCTGTGACGTTCGATCTCGACCTCGCTGCGAAGATCTTTGCCACGATCGGCTTTGGCCTGTTCCTGTGGCCAATGGTGCAGCGCGTGCGCGGGCTTGATACGCCACAGAAGGCCAAGGAGCGCTCGCAGCTCAAGTCGCGCGAGTGGTGGCTCGGCTTCGTGCTGATCTGCCTCGCGCTCCTGTTCCAGCGGCTAGCGGCGCAGCAGGCGGGCGGCTGAAGCGATGAGCCACGATCTCCTGATGGCACTGGTCGTCTTTGCGTTTGTCAGTTCGATCACGCCCGGGCCGAACAATATGATGCTCCTGGCCTCGGGGGTGAACTTCGGCTTTCGCCGTTCGGTGCCGCACATGCTGGGCATCGGCATCGGCTTCATGGTCCTGCTGCTCGCGACCGGCCTTGGTCTTGGGCAGCTGCTTGAGCGCTTCCCTGTCATCTACACAACGCTGAAGTATGTGGGCGCGGCCTACATGCTGTGGCTGGCCTGGAAGATCGCCAACAGCGGCCCTATGGCTGATCAGCCTACTCAGAATGCGGGGACGCCCATGAGCTTCCTTGGTGCAGTCGCGTTCCAGTGGGTCAATCCAAAGGCCTGGGTCATGGCCGTCACTGCCATGGCAACCTATACGAACCCGAACCAGTATCTCGTGACTGTGGTGTTGGTGACGCTGATCTTTGGCGCGGTGAACATCCCTTCGGTGAGCACATGGACCGTTTTTGGTGTCGGTCTTCGCCGTTTTCTCACCGATCCAAAACTGTGCCGCATCTTCAACATCACCATGGCCCTCGCGCTCGTTGCCTCGCTGTGGCCGCTGGTGCGGGAGTGGCTGTGATGGTGCCCATGCAGCCAGCAGATGATCCGCGCTTTACGAGGCGCGAGTGCTCCACTAAAGCACCTGTCGAACCTGCCTGACTTCCAGAAACGGCCCTGAAGCCGCCAATTGCCCAAGAGGACATGCCCATGCGCGTTTATTATGATCGTGATGCCGACCTGAACCTGATCAAGGGCAAGAAAGTCTGCATCGTCGGCTATGGCAGCCAGGGCCATGCCCACGCGCTCAACCTGCGCGATTCCGGTGTCAAGGACGTGCGCATCGCGCTGAAGGCCGGCTCGCCAACCCGCGCCAAGGCGGAAAGCGCCGGCTTCACCTGCATGACCCCGACCGAGGCCGCCAAGTGGGCCGACCTGATGATGATGCTCACGCCCGACGAGCTTCAGGCCGACATCTACCGCGACGAGCTTCATGCCAACATGAAGCCCGGTGCGGCGCTGTGCTTCGCGCACGGCCTCAACATCCACTTCAACCTGATCGAGGCCCGCAAGGACATCGACGTGTTCATGATCGCGCCGAAGGGCCCCGGCCACACGGTGCGCTCCGAATACCAGCGCGGCGGCGGCGTGCCGACGCTGATCGCGATCCATCAGGATGCCACCGGCAATGCCCATGACCTCGGCCTGTCCTATGCCTCGGCCAATGGCGGCGGCCGCGCCGGCATCATCGAGACCTCGTTCAAGGAAGAGTGCGAGACTGACCTGTTCGGCGAGCAGGTCGTGCTCTGCGGCGGTCTGGTCGAGCTGATCAAGGCCGGCTACGAGACGCTGACAGAAGCTGGCTATGCCCCCGAGATGGCCTATTTCGAGTGCCTGCACGAGGTGAAGTTGATCGTGGACCTGATCTACGAAGGCGGCATCGCCAACATGAACTACTCGATCTCGAACACCGCCGAATACGGCGAATATGTCACCGGTCCGCGCATCATCACCGCCGAGACGAAGGCCGAGATGAAGCGCGTGCTGACCGACATCCAGTCCGGCAAGTTCACACGCGACTGGATGCTGGAAAACAAGGTCAACCAGACCTCGTTCAAGGCCACCCGCGCCCGCATGGCTGCCCACCCGATCGAGGAAGTCGGCGCCAAGCTGCGTGACATGATGCCCTGGATCAAGGCCAAGGCGCTGGTCGACAAGTCGAAGAACTGAGGGGCACTTCCTTACCCGTCATTGCGAGCGCAGCGAAGCAATCCAGCTTCGCTGCGCTTTTTCATGTCGAGGAATCGCCCTGTCGCGGCTGCTGGATCGCTTCGCTCGCGATGACGAAAAGTGATCTTTCAGCAGCGCGCTAGGTCTTCTTGCGCCAGATGATCAGGTCGCTGAACACGTAGTTCCAGACCGCGCCCATCGCTGCGCCGGCCAGCCCGGCGATCCACCAGAGCTGGTTGCCCTCGAACAGCCAGGTGGCCACGCCGACATTGGCGACCGCGCCGACACTGCACACGGCATAGAAGCCGAGGAGCCCGCGGGCGAAGGCCATCCCGCGCAAGCTGCGATCCTTGTAGGTCAGCAGGTTGTTGAGCGTGAAGTTGGTGGTCATGGCGACCAGCGTCGCGCCAGCCTGGGCGAGGGTGAAGCCGGCATTGGCGGCGATCAGCCCACGCAGGGCCAGCAGGTGCACCACCACGCCCGAGACGCCGACGGCGGCGAAGGTGAGGAAGCGGATCGAGACGAGCCCGCCTGTCGCCTTCGAGACCAGCAGGCCGAGGAAATCCGCCACCACGCGGTTGTCCATCTTCGAGGTGCCATGCAGCCGTGTCCCGAACACGAACGGCACTTCCCTGACACGCAGCGGTGTCGGGTGGCTGGCCGCAATGTCGAGCAGGATCTTGAAGCCTTCGCCGGAAAGCTTCGGCGCGGCTGCCTCGACGACATCGCGGCGGGTGGCGAAGAACCCGCTCATCGGATCGTTGAACCCGACCTTGAGGATCTTGCGCGCCAGTTCGGTGGCGAGGCGGCTGCCCTTGCCGCGCGCGTCGGAGAAGCTGTCGGCGCTGCCGCCTTCGACATAGCGGCTGGCGACAGCCAGATCGGCCTCGCCGGACCGGATCAGCCCGAAAAGCTGTGGCAGGATGGTCTCATCGTGCTGCAAGTCGCCGTCGATGACCGCAACGACAGGCCCCTGGCCCGCCAGCATGCCTTCGACACAGGCGCTGGACAGGCCGCGCCGACCGATGCGCTTGATGCAGCGCACATGCGGCTTTTCGCGGCCGAGCGCGCGCACCTCATCGGCCGTGCCATCGGGCGAATTGTCATCGACGAAGATGATCTCGTGGGCGATGCCGGCCAGGGCGGCCTCAAGCCTCGCCACCAGCGGGCGCACGTTGGCCGCCTCGTTGAAGGTCGGCACAACAACGGTGAGATCGGGGGCTGGGAGGGCCATCGGCAGGGAAGGGGGCTTCGCGTCGTTCACGGGCGCAGTCCATAGGCCCATGGCAGCGGTTTGGCAAAGCCTGTCGCGACGATGGCGACGAGCTCGATCTCCGCTTGCCCGCCGCGCCCGAGGCGGATCGGCTGGCCGGGCCCGAGGCTGGCGAAGTGGCTGGCCAGTTGCTGCCGCAGCAGGGCCTCGCGGCGGGCGCGCACGATCACGACCGCATCGCGCCCGATCAGGGCCGTCTGGTCGATGATGAAGGCATAATGGCGCGGATCGCCTGTGCCGGGCATGACCGGCACGGACCCGGCCAGCGCCACATCGATCCGCCCGGCATTCTGCCAGCTGTCGGCCACGATGAAGCGGCCTTGACCGAGGCTGATCTGCCGCGCGTCGAGCTGGCCACGCAACTGATCCCAGCCGAAGGTTTCCAGCGTCGGGTCATGGCGCGGCAGGTTGGGGATGATCCGGCCGAGCCAGCCGGTCGCAGCCTGGCTGGCCAGCAAGGCCAGAGCGATGACCGAACCCAGCGCCGAGATGCGGGCCCAGCGCATCGGGCGTGTGCCGGTTTCGGCCAGCTTCGCCAGCGCCAGCCCTGCCAGCGGCATGACAAAGAACCAGCCTGGCATGGCCCAGTGCGGCAACCCGAGATTGCCGAAGGCCGGCGTCAGCGTGAATACGGCGATACTCGGCATGGCCAGCGCCATCAGAAAACCGAAGCGCCGGTCACGCAGGCTGCGCCAGCCGAGCCAGAGGCCGGAGACGAGCGGGACAAACACCCAGGGCAGCAACCAACCGGCCTGTGCCAGCAGCGAGGCCGGAACCAGCCATGGCGAGAAGCCGGCGCCCTGGCTGCGGGCCGCCTGGAACAGGAACGAGGCCCAGCCGTTCTGCGCATTCCAGATGAACACCGGCAGGACGATGACGCCGGCCAGCACGGCTCCCAGCCACGGCGCGGGATGGCTGAGGGAGCGGCGGCCTTCGGGCGTCGCGATCACGAAGGCGGCGATGCCAAGGGCGGCGAGCGCGGCGTGATACTTGGACAGGCCGGCAAGGCCAAGTGCCGCCCCTGCGACAAGCCAGGTCAGCCACGGTGTGGGGACTTCGCCCGCGACCGGGAAGAACTGCCGGACCAGCGCCAGCGCCGCGATGGCCAGCATCAGCAGCAGCACGCCGTCCGGCACGATCCAGGAGCCGGCGGAAAGCGTGAAGAAGCCCGCGAGGTTGAGGCTGACCACGGCCCAGAAGCCGGCGGCAGGGCCATAGAGCCGTTCCGTGATGAGGAACAGAAGCCACGTCGTGAGCGCGAAAAGGGCGATGAAGGGAAGGCGCAGCTGCCGGCCTTCACCAAGCAGCGAGGCTGCCGCATGGGTGATCCACTGGTGCAGCGGCGGATGATCGAAGTAGGACCATGACAGGCTGCGCGAGACGGCAACCGTGTAGATTTCGTCGGTGCCGAGCCCGATGGCGGCGGCCATCAGCAACCGCAGCCCGAGCGCGCCGGCGATCACCAGCAAGGCGGCTAGGCGCGGGTTGGCCGGAGCGTGGGGCGAAAGGGTTGTCATGCCCCGGTCGAGTGCGGCGGGGCCGCGCGCGAGTCAATGCCAAATCGCGAGACAGCGAAGGGCCAAGCTGCCGGACATCGGACGGAAAAATGCCCCGGCAGGACTTCTCCTGCCGGGGCTTTGCCTGATCGAGGAAGGATCTGGCAGGCGGGTGCGATCAGAAGCTGATCTTGCCGCGCAGGTCGGCCTCGACGTTGGAGGGCAGCACATTGCGCTGCACCAGATCGTCGAAGTTCCGGAAACGGGCCTTGGCACGCTCTTCCATGATCTTCTTGGCGCGGGCCGGGCCGATGCCCTTCAACGTGTCCAGTTCGTCTGCGGAGGCCGTGTTGATGTTGACGATCTTGCCGACTGCGGCAGGCGCGGCAGCGGCCGGGCGTGCTGCGGCAGGGGCTGCTGCGGGTGCGGCGGGTGCGGCGGGCTGGGCCGTCGCCGGGCGTGCCGGGGCAGCAGGTGCCGCTGGCTGCGCTGCTGCCGGACGGGCAGGAGCCGGCGTGGCAGGAGCTGGGGTGGCAGGGGCCGGGGAGGCGGGGGCTGGCCTGGCCGGAGCGGTTGGCGTGGTCGGCTGTGCGGTCTGGGCAAGCACGGGGCTGGCCGCCATCATCAGGGCAGCGGCTCCGGCGAGAAAACGGGACTTCGTCATGTTCATATCCCCCAAGGGATGCGACCGGTTGTGAAAGAAACACAAGCGCGCCGCCGGGCCGGCACGGATGCGTTCACGGGGAATCGCCAGATGGCCAAGCCCGTGTTGAACTGGATTGGAGCGCGATTTTCAGGGCGCATCAAGACCAGACGATGACATTCTTGCGGACAGGGCCTGAAGCGCAACTGAATGTTGCTTGCAGCTTGCGTTCATCAGCGCGGCAGCATGCCAATCCGCTGTCGTGGTGTGCCCTTCAACGGGCCAGTTGCTGTCCGAACAGCCCGAAGCCGTAGAAGAACATGAAGCCCCAGACAAACGAGGCCGACCAGTTGGCCAGATGGAAGTGCAGTGGTGGCATTTTGACGATGCCGGCCACCACCGCGATCACCGCCCGCACGGGGCCAATGAAATGGCCGAAGAAGACGCCTGGCGCGCCCCAGCGTTCGAAGAAGTCATGGCCCTTCTTCAGCAGGTCCGGGTTGTTCTTGAACGGCCAGTAGCTGCCAGCACTCGGCCCGAACCTGACGCCGACCACATAGGACAGCCAGAAGCCTGTGCCAGCGCCGGCAGTGGCTGCGAGGGCCAGCGGAAGCGGCGAGAGGCCACTGGCACCGGCCGCCGTCGCGAAGACCGTGAAAAAGGCCGTGGCCGGCACAAGGAATGACAGGAATGCGATGCATTCGCAGAACGCGACGACGAACACGATGACGGGCGCCCAGGCGGCATTGGCCTGTGCAAACTCCGCTGCCGTCCGCATCCAGGCATCCATCATCTCCAAAGGGGCGGTCTCCTGGCTGCGGCGCTTCGGTGTGCGTCTGCTTCAAGGCAACTGGGAGCATTCGCCCGACAAGTCAACCGAACGTGCGGGAGATTGTGCGCAAAGATGGCATCAAGCCTGTGCCTGAATCGAGGCGACCCGGCAGCAAAGACTGTGCTTGTACAGGTTGTGTCAGCGATGTTGACATGTTTTCGATGGCGGCTAGTCTCCGGCGCAAGGCAAGACGTCGCTGAAGCGGCGCGGGCGACAGAGGTCGTGCAGGGAGAGCGTCGGCGATGCAAGGAGCAGGGGCGATTGGCGTCGCGGCAGACGCGCTGGCGGCGTCCCCTGCGGTGTCGCTCGCCGGCATCGACATCACCTTCAATCTCAAGGATGGCGGGCGCTATCAGGCGGTCAGCCAGATCAACCTCGATGTGGCACCGGGCGAGTTCGTGGCGGTGGTCGGCCCCACGGGCTGCGGCAAGTCGACCCTTCTCAACGCCGCCGCAGGATTGTTGCAGCCAAGCGCCGGCAAGGTCGGGATCCTCGGCGAGCCGCTGCGGGGCCTCAACCTGAAGGCGGGCTACCTGTTCCAGCTCGATGCGCTGATGCCGTGGAAGACGGCGTTGCAGAATGTCGCGGTGGCGCTGGAATCGCAAGGCGTTGCCGGCAAGGAGGCCGATGAACGGGCGCGGGCCTGGCTGGCGCGGGTTGGCCTGCGGGCCTTCACCGACCGCTATCCCCACATGCTGTCCGGCGGGCAGAAAAAGCGCGTGGCGCTGGCGCAGGTGCTGATCCGCGATCCGAAGATATTGCTGATGGATGAACCCTTCGGCCCGCTCGATGCGCAGACGCGGCAGATCATGGGCAATCTCCTGCTCGATCTGTGGTCGAAGGATCGCAAGGCCTTGATGTTCGTGACCCACGATCTGGAAGAGGCGATTTCGCTGTCCGACCGGGTCGTGGTGATGTCGGCCGGGCCTGCCGCCGGCATCGTCGGCGACTACAGGGTTTCGCTGAAGCGGCCGCGCGACATCGCAGACATCCGGCTCGACAAGGACTTTCACGAGATCCACCGGCAGATCTGGCAGACGCTGAAGGTCGAGGTGCAGAAGGCCTACGCCGCCGGCGAGGGCAAGGACATGGTGGCCGATGGCAGCCATCCGGGGGACGGGCGATGAACGGCAGCCATTCCCGTTTCAAGATCACCCTTCTGCAGGTGCTGGTCGCCGTGGTGTTCCTGCTATGCTGGCACATTGCCACCACCACGCCGCTGTTTGCCGAACCGAAGAAGATGCAGTTCTTCTTCTCCACGCCCATCGATGTGCTGGCCCGGACCTGGAAGCAGTTCACCGGCGGCGAGATCTGGTATCACCTCGGCATCACGCTGACCGAGACCGTCCTCGCCTTCGTCTTCGGGGCCACGGGCGGTGTGCTCTGCGGCTTCCTGTTCGCGCGCAAGGAATTGCTGGCGGCGGTTTTCGACCCCTACATCAAGGCGGCGAATGCGCTGCCGCGCGTGGTGCTGGCGCCGATCTTCGCGCTCTGGTTCGGGCTTGGCATCTGGTCGAAGGTGGCGCTTGGCTTCACGCTGGTATTCTTCATCGTGTTCTTCAACGTTTATCAGGGCGTGCGCGAGGTCTCGCAGACGGTGCTGGCCAATGCCCGCATGCTGGGCATGAACGAGCGGCAACTGATGCGCCATGTCTACTGGCCGGCTGCCATGACCTGGATGTTCTCGTCGCTGCATACCTCTGTGGGCTTTGCGTTGGTGGGGGCCGTCGTGGGCGAGTATCTCGGCTCGTCGGCGGGGCTTGGCTACAAGATCCATGAGGCCGAGAGCGTGTTCGATGTCACCGGCGTGTTCTCGGGCATGCTGATCCTGACCATCTTCGTGATCATCCTCGACACCATTGTCACGATGATCGAAAATCGTCTTCTGGTCTGGCGACCGGGGCAGGCTTCGACGAGCGCCAATGGCTGATCGCCTGCGGTGCGCGGACCCATCACAACAAGAGCCAAAATGGCTTCACACGGAGGAAACAGCATGAGCATTCAACGCAGAACCGTTCTGGCCGGGCTTGGTGCCGGCATTGGTGCGGCCGGATTGTCAGTGCTTCCGATGCCGGCACTGGCCCAGCGTGCGCCGGAAAAGAGCAAGGTCGTGCTCGGGGTCGGCGGCCGCGCGCTGCTGTATTACCTGCCGCTGGCGATCGCCGACCGTCGCGGGCTGTTCAAGGCCGAAGGGCTCGATGTCGAGATCAACGACTTTGCCGGCGGCGCGCGCTCGCTGCAGGCTCTGGTCGGCGGTTCGGTCGATGTCGTGGCAGGCGCTTATGAGCACACCATCCGTATGCAGGCCAAGGCGCAGGACATCCGCGCCGTGGTCGAGCTTGGCCGCTTTCCCGGCATCGTCATCGCCGTGCGCAAGGCGCTGGCTGACAAGGTCAAGACCGTCGCCGATCTCAAGGGCCTGAAGCTGGGCGTCACTGCGCCGGGCTCATCGACCGCGCTGACCGTGCAGTTTGCCATGGTCAAGGCGGGGCTCAAGGCCACTGACTCGCCGATCATCGGCATTGGCGGCGGCGCGAGCGCCGTTGCGGCCGTCATCCAGGGCCAGGTCGACGCGATCTCGCACCTTGATCCCGTGATCTCGAAGCTGGAGGCCGATGGCCTGATCACGACGCTGATCGACACCCGCACCGAAGCCGGCACGCGGGCGCTGTTCGGTGGCTCCAATCCGGCGGCAGTGATCTACTCGCGGCAGGATTTCATCGAGAAGAACCCCGAAACCACGCAGCGCATCGTCAATGCTTGCGTCAAGGCGCTGAAATGGCTGGAGACCGCCACGCCCGACCAGGTGGCCGACACGGTGCCAACCGAGTATCACCTCGGCGACCGGGCGGTCTATCTTCAGGCCGTCGCCAAGCTCAAGGAGAGCTATTCGCGCACCGGCATCATCGCCGAAAGCGGCATGAAGAGCATGCTGGAGGTGCTGAAGACGCTCGACCCTGAACTCGCCAACGCAACCGTCGACCTGAACAAGACCTTCAGCCCGCAATTCGCGCAGAAGGCCGGGGCCTGAGCCACAGCCAGCTTGCCGGGCCTGAACACCGAAAGGTGGACAGGCCCGGCGGCATCGCACCCCGTTCGCCGGGCCAGCCGACTCGCGGCGGGCCATCGCCCGTGGCCTTGTCCTTTCCCTTCCCTGCCTTCGCCTGATACAGGTCCGGCCTGCCTCGCTTCCGGGGCCGCTTCCAGCCTCGGCCAGCACCATGAACATCCTCTCGATCCAGTCCCATGTCGCCTATGGCCATGTCGGCAATGCCTCGGCGGTGTTTCCGATGCAGCGGCTGGGCTGTGAGGTCTGGCCGATCCACACCGTGCAGTTCTCCAACCACACCGGTTATGGTGCGTGGAAGGGCCGCGTCTTCGACGGCTCGATGATCGACGAGATCATGGATGGCATCGCCGACCGGGGTGTCCTGCCCACCTGCGGGGGCGTCATTTCCGGCTACATGGGTTCATCGGATATCGGCCACGCCATCCTGTCGGCGGTTGCGCGTGTCAAGGCTGCCAATCCTGCTGCGCTCTATGCGTGCGATCCTGTCATCGGCGATGTCGGTCGCGGCATCTTCGTGCGTCCCGGCATCCCTGAATTCATGCGGGACAGGGCGGTGCCGATGGCCAACCTCGTGACACCGAACCAGTTCGAGCTTGAATACCTGACAGGCTTGCCGGTCTCGACGCTTGCCGAGGCCAAGCTGGCGGTCTCGGCTCTTCAACGGCGCGGGCCGGAGGTGGTGCTGCTGACCTCCATGGTCACGTCCGAGACCCCGCCGGACTGCATCGACATGATGGCAGCCGACGGCAGCGGGGCATGGCTGGTGCGCACGCCCAAGCTCGGTATCAGCGTCAACGGTGCCGGCGATGCGATCATGGCGCTGTTCTTCGTGCATTTCGCCCGGTCGCGCTCCGCTGCCGAGGCACTGGGGCAGGCTGCGGCCTCGATTTACGGCCTGCTCAGGCGCACGGCAGAGGCCGGATCGCGCGAGATCCTGACGGTTGCCGCGCAGGACGAGTTCGTCAATCCGAGCCGCCGTTTTGCTGTCGAAGCGGTGTGAACGGCTAAGCCCTGGTCTGCCAGGCGCTTGCATGCGGCGAAACACACCCTATTTTGCAATGCAGCATTCTGTTTTCCGGAAGTGCGTTTCCCAACGGTCAGGACCAAAGTCATGTCATTGAAAGGCCGCAACGCCGTCATCACCGGCTCCACCAGCGGGATCGGGCTTGGCATCGCCAGGGCACTGGCTGCGGAAGGCTGCAACATCATGCTCAATGGTCTGCCGGCTGCTGACTGCGAGACCATCCGGGCCGATCTGGCGAAGACAAGCGGCGTCACGGTGCTGTTCGATCCAGCCAACATGGCCGTCACGGCCGAGGTGCGGCATCTGGTCAGGCGCGCCGAGAGCGAGCTCGGCAGCGTCGACGTCCTGGTCAACAACGCCGGCATCCAGCATGTTTCGCCGATCGAGGATTTCCCTGAAGAGAAGCTCGACCTGCTCATGCGGATCAACTTCTTCTCGGCCTTCCACGCCATCGCTGCGGCCTTGCCCGGCATGAAGGCGCGCAAGTTCGGGCGCATCATCGATATCACCTCCGCGCACAGCCTCGTCGCCTCGCCGTTCAAGTCGGCCTATGTCGCGTCCAAGCATGCGGTGATGGGGCTGACCAAGACGGTGGCGCTCGAAGTGGCGACGGACGGCATCACCGTCAACAACATCGCCCCGGGCTATGTCTGGACACCGCTGGTCGAACGGCAGATCCCGGACACCATGGCCGCGCGCGGCCTGACCAAAGACCAGGTGATCAACGACGTACTGCTGAAGGCCCAGCCGACCAAGCGGTTCGTCTCGATCGAGGAGGTCGCGGCCTGCGCCGTCTACCTGGCATCGGATGCGGCAGGCTCGATCACCGGCACCACGATCTCGATCGATGGCGGCTGGACAGCGGCATGAGCACGCCCGCCAAGCGCATCTCGCTGGCCCTGCAAGGGGGCGGAGCGCATGGCGCCTTCACCTGGGGCGTGCTCGACCACCTGATCGAGGACGGGCGGCTGGCCTTCGAGGCGATCTCTGGAACAAGTGCCGGTGCCATGAACGCCGTGGTGATGGCGGATGGCTGGCTGAATGGCGGGCCGGACGGCGCGCGCAAGGGCCTCGAAACCTTCTGGCGGGCGATCAGCAGCGACGGCAAGCTGAGTGCGGCACAACGCACCATCTTCGACAGCTTCTTCACGGCCTCGCCTCTCCGGGGCTTCGGCATCGGCGATTTCTGGCTGGGATTCTTCAAGCAGTCGGCAAGCCCGTATGATTTCAACCCGCTGAACATCAATCCGCTGAAGGATTTTCTCGAACGCGAGATCGATTTCGAGCGTGTCAGGGCCTGCAAGCAGTTCCGGCTCTTCATTGCGGCGACCAACGTGGAAACGGGCAAGGGCAAGATCTTCGAAGGCAAGGACCTCACGGCCGACCATGTGATGGCTTCGGCCTGCCTGCCGACTGTGTTCCAGGCCGTCGAGATTGAAGGCGTGCCCTACTGGGATGGCGGCTACATGGGCAATCCGGCGCTCTACCCGCTGTTCTACGGCACAGGCACCGATGACATCCTGCTGGTGCAGATCAACCCCGTGGAGCGCAAGGGCGTTCCCACAACACCACGCGATATCCAGAACCGGCTGAACGAGATCACCTTCAACGCCACCTTGCTGCGCGAACTGCGTGCCATCGACTTCGTGGCGAGGCTGGTCGACAAGGGCAACCTCTCCACCAAGGACTACAAGAAGGTGCTGATGCACCGCATTGCGCTCAGCGAAGCGCTGGATGACCTCGATGCCTCGTCCAAGCTCACGGCCAAATGGGATTTCTTCGTGATGCTGAAGGAGGCCGGACGCAAGGCTGCGAAGGCTTGGCTGGCCCGCCATTTCAATGATCTCGGACAGCGCGCCACGATCGATCTGCGCAAGGAATTCGGCTGAGGCCGGCCCCGCCGGCGGCGACCTGCCTTACGGATCCAGCCTCCAGACGCCGGTTGCCTTGATGTCCCGATCCTCCAGTTCGCGGGTGACCGGCACCTGATAGGTGGCGAGATGCGTCAGGCGCTGCGTGGGCAGGTAACTGCGGCCCGGATCGCCGATCAGGACGATGGCGCCGCGCGCCGCCAGCCCTGCAAGCCACGTCATCACGCGTTCGGCAAGGTTGCGCTCGTAGCAGATGTCGCCGGCGAGCACCGTATGCCAGCCACGGTCCGTGCCAATCTGGTCCGTGCCCACGGGCGCGATCCGGACGTTGTTGGCGCGCGCATTCAGATCCATCGCCGCGAGGGCAAAGCCGTCGATGTCGGCTGCCTCGACGCGTGCCGCGCCGGCTTTGGCGGCGGCAATGGCGACAAGCCCGGAGCCGGAGGCGAAATCGAGCACGTGATGTCCCGCAACCAGCGCGGGATTGTCCAGCACATGGCGCGCCAGGGCCTGCCCGCCAGCCCAGGCAAAAGCCCAGAACGGCGGCGCAAGGCCGATCGCGCCCAGTTCGTCCTCGGTCTTCTGCCACAAGACCGTGGCCTCATCTGCGACGTGCAGGCTCAGTTCCGGAGCATGCGGTACGGGCAGGAGCCGCGTGTGAGCCGCCACGAAGGCAAGGCGCGCGGGGTGATCCATCGCGTTCACGCGGGGCGATCCGGGTCGAGCATTTCTGCCCAGAGACGCTTGAAAGCGTCCATCACCTGCCGCTCGGTGTAGCCGTTCAGCACGTGTTCGCGGGCTGAGCGGCCCATGCGCTCGACCAGCGCCGGGGCGCGTGCGAACTGGATGATCGCCTGCGCCAGCGCTTCCGGATCGGAGCCGTCAACCACGCGGCCATCGACGCCGTCGCGCACGAAGCCGGCCGAGCCACCTGCCGAGGACGAAACAATCAGCGGCCGCGCCGACGCTGCGGCCTGAAGCGCGATGGCCGGCAGGCCATCACCGCCCCCCGAGGGCAGGATCAGGGCATGGTGCTGACGCCAGACCTGCGCCATGTCGGTGGTTGGCGCAAACCAGCCAATGCCCGGCTGGCTGCTCCAGCCTTCGAGGGTCGACTCGGGGACCGCCTTCCGGCTGGCGGGCCATGGCGCTCCGATCAACGAGAGCATGACATCCGCACCTGCCGCACGGGCCTTGGCGACCGCGTCCACCGCAAGCCCGGGGCCATGGGCCCAGAGCAGCGGCGAGATGAACGCCAGCTTCAGCGGAGGCGACCACGGCATCGGCTCGGGCATGTGGATCAGCGGATCGACGCCCGCCCCACCGGTGATGCGAAGCGCCGGGTTTGCCGGATCAAGGCCGAGGACCGCCGCATCGGCAGGATTGTCGAAGACGAGGCGGGTGCCGCCAGTCATGGCTGCGCCGGTCAGCATCCGTGCCAATGCCCGCACCCCGTCCCCGGGCAGGCCGGTGCCGGCGCTGACGATGCCGAGCCCGTTGACGGACACGATGCGCCGGGGAATGGCTGCCAGCCGTGCCGCCGCCGAGCCTGCAAGCGCTGCCCGAACGCCATGGAGCTGGACCAGCGCAGGGGCCTGTTCCAGCATGATCCGGCGCAGGATGCCGACGCAGCGCACAAAGGCGACCGGATGGTTCCGCCACAGGCCGGGATCGAGCGGAACGAAGCGCGCGCCAGCCGCGGCGATGCGCGCTCCTTGACCATGGTCCGCGGCGGCGACCACAACATCGTGGTCACGCTCGCGCGCTGCACGCACCAGCGGCAGGTGATGCCGGGCGAAGAGCCAGTCCTGGGTGCCGATGAACAGCAGTCGCGCCAAGGCCTTAGCCCTGCTGCGACCAGCCGGCGAACCAGGTCTTGAACAGGGCCAACTGCTGCTTCGCGTAGTGCTGCTGGCTCGCCGACAGCGCATCGCTGGCATTGAAATGCAGCGCGTATTCGGGATTGCCCTCAAGCATCATCAGATATTTGTAGTAGAGGACCAGGTCCGCGCCTTCGTCGAAGGACGAGAGCACACCGAGGGCCTGTTCGAGTTCAAGGGCCCTACGCCGCGCGACGGGATCGCCGGCAGCGGCCTTCAGGCTCAGGTCGACCAGCAGCAGCACCTCGCGCGGCAGCACATTGCCGATGCCGGTGATGGCGCCGACTGCGCCACAATTGACGAAGCCGTGCACCACCTGCGTGTCGACGCCGACCATCAGGGCGAGCGAAGGATCGCGCCCGGTGATATGCTCGGCCGCATAGCGCAGGGAAGCTGCACCACCGAATTCCTTGAACCCGGCCAGGTGCGGATAGCTGGCGCGCAGGTCGAAGAACAGGTCCGCGCGGGTCTCGTAGCCATAGTAGGGGCTGTTGTAGATCACCGACGGCAGATCGACGGCGGCTTCGAGAATGCCGGCAAAGTGGGCGCGCTGGGCGGCGGCCGAAGGCCCGCGCGACAGCACACGTGGAATGATCATCAGGCCCTTTGCGCCGACCCGCTTCGCGTGGGCCGCCAGAGCCGCTGCGCGGGCCGGGTTCTGCGCTCCGGTGCCGACAATCACGGGCAGGCCCGCACCCACAAGCTGCTCGACGCCTTCCATGCGCTGCTCATCGGTCAGCAAGGGCCAGTCGCCCATCGAGCCGCAATAAACGACGGCCGACATGCCGGCCTCCACCAGTTCCTTGCCTTTGCGGACAAGCGCGCCGAAGTCCGGCTGGCGCTGGTTGGTGCAGGGGGTCATCAGGGCAGGGATGGTGCCCCTGAAAATAGCGGCTTGCATGGGTATGGCTCCGGTTTCGCGCTGTTCATATCGCGCTACAGGCATGGCCCTGTATAGGGCCGGCGCGGCATCAGGCATGCAAAAAAAGCGAGGCCGCTCGGGCGCGCCAACCTGCGCGCGTGCTTCGGGGGGCGGGTGTGCTCAGAGGCTCGCTGCGTCCGAGGTCCGGACGCGCGCATCGGCCCGGCGCGTCAGGTCCGGCAGCAGTTCCAGCCCCAGGCCCGGCTTGTTGTTGAGGCGCACCATGCCGTCCTCGACCACCGGCAGGTCGGTGACGAGTTCGGTATACCAGCCGGTGTAGAAGGCCCGCACGCTCTCCTGGATCAGGGCGTTGGGCGCATAGAGCGAGAAATGGCACGAGGCGGCATAGACCACGGGGCCGGTGCAATCATGCGGCGCGACCGGTGTGTGCCAGGCTTCCGCCATGCCGGCGATCTTGCGTGCCTCGCTCAGCCCGCCACACCATGACAGGTCCAGCATCACGACGCCGGCAGCGCCCGTCTGGAGATACTCGCGGAAGGCGTGCGTGAAGGACAACGTCTCCGACGCGCAGACCCAGGCTTTCGAGTGCCGCGCGTAGTCCTTCAGATCGCCGATGTTGTCGAGGCGGAACGGGTCCTCGTGCCAGTAGGTGTTGAATTCCGCCAGCCGTTCGGCCAGCCGTTTGGCCATCGGCAAGCTCCACAGGGAGTGGAACTCGACCATGATGTCCATCCGGTCGCCGACGGCTTTCCTGATCTTGCGGAAAGGTTCGAGCGCCGTGTCCAGTTCCGAAGGCGAGATGTCGAAGCCATTGGTCCGTTCGGCGGCGATGTCGAAGGGCCAGATCTTCATGCCGGTGATGCCCTGCTCCAGCAGGGAATGGGCGACCTCATCGGCCCGGTTGAGGAAGCCTTCGAGGTCCTCGTAGGGGCCGCCCTGTTCACCCAGATGCCAGTTGGCCACGGCCTGAGCGCGGCTGTCGCGGATATACTTGTAGCCGGCGCAGGTGTTGTAGACGCGGATGGAATCGCGGGTGCGCCCACCCAGCATGTCACAGACCGGCTTGCCGTGCGCCTTGCCAAAGATATCCCACAGGGCGATGTCGATGGCCGAGTTGCCGCGCGTCTCGACGCCGGCCGAGCGCCAGCCAAGGTAGTTGCGCAGCTTGAGGTTGATTGCCTCGATGCGCAGCGGGTCCTCGCCGATCAGCTTTGGCGCGACGGTTTCATGCAGGTAGGCCTCGACCGCCTTCGGACCCATGAAGGTCTCGCCAAGACCCGTGATGCCTTCATCGGTGTGCAGGCGCACGAAGATGATGTTGCCGAATTCCTCCAGACGGATGGTTTCAAGGCGGGTGATTTTCATGGGCTGGGGCCGTCCGGGCTGGGATCATCAAGGGGATGTCATCCCGGTCGAGGCCGGGATGACACTCTCGTGTGGCAGAGCGGTCCTCAGCCGCGGATCTTGGCGAGTTCCGCCTGCATCCGGTCCACGGTTTCCTTGCCGATGGTGGTGGCGCCGCGCTCATAGACGGGCTTGACCACCTCGCGCATGCGCTTCTGCTGCTCGGGTGCGATTTCGTTGATCAGCATGCCCTTGGTCCTGAGGCTGGCCAGCGACCTGCTGGACAGCGCCCGTGACACAGTACGCTGCTCGGCCTGGCCCTCGGCGGCACAATCGAACAGGGCCTTCTGCTCGTCGGCCGAGAGACGGTCGAACAGCGCCTTGGAATAGAGCACCATGAAGGGCGTGTAGGCGTGGTTGGTGATCGAGAGGAACTTCTGCACCTCGTAGAGCTTGGAGGTATCGATCGTCACGAACGGATTTTCCTGGCCGTCGATGGCCTTGGTTTCAAGCGCCGCGAACACTTCCTGGAAGGCCATCGGCACGGCATTGGTGCCAACGGTCTTGAAGGTGTCGAGGAAGATGTTGTTCTGCATCACGCGGACCTTGAGGCCCGGAAAGTCCTCGACCTTCTCGACCGGCTTGCGCGAGTTGGTCAGGTTGCGGAAGCCGTTCTCCCAGTAGGACAGGTTGACGAGGCCAACAGCCGGAAGCTTGTCGGAGATGAACTTGCCGAACGGCCCGTCGAGGATGGTGTCGGCCTCCTTCTCGTTGGCGAACAGGAAGGGCAGGTCGAACACGCCGAGGTCCGGCAGGATGCCGACCAGCGGGGATGATGACGTGACCACCATTTCCTGCGTGCCGGAGCGCAGCGCCTGGGTCGCCTGAAGGTCACCGCCAAGGGCGCCGCCCCAGAAGGCCTGAAGCTTCATCTTGCCACCCGACTTCGTGGCAAGGCACTGGGTCATCTTGGTCACGCCGTTGCCGACCGGGTGATCGGCATTGATGCCGTTGGAGACGCGGATGGTACGCTCGGCGAATTGCGCATGGGCCGTGCCGGTCATCAGGGCGAGGCCGGCGACCGCCGCGATCAATGTGGATTTCAACATGGGTCTTCCTCCGTTGTGGGCACTTTGGCCCGTTAGTATCCGAGCAGTTGCTGGACGAATTGCGTGAATCCGATCCGGCCTTGCAGAAGCCGGAAGGGCGCCATCACGAGGGGCGGCCAGAGCACCAGAATAAACAGCACGATGCTCTGGGCAATCAGGAAAGGATTAACGCCCTTGATGACATCCGTCATCGAGACGCGGGCCACCCCCGAGACGACATTGAGCACGATGCCGACAGGCGGCGTGATCAGGCCGATGGCGTTGTTCATGATGAACAGCACTCCGAAGTAGACCGGATCGATGCCGACCTGCTTGACGATGGGCATCAGCACCGGCGTCAGGATCAGCACGGTCGGGGCGAAATCGAGCGCCGTGCCAACAACCAGCACGAGCGCCATCATCATCAACATCATCACCGTCTTGTTGGTGGTGATCTGCTGGAGCACGTTGGCGATCTCGCCGGGGATGTTGGCGGCGGTGATCAGCCAGGACGAGATCAGCGCTGCCGCAACCAGGAACATGATCACGGCCGTCATCTTGGCGGCGGACAGGAACAGGCCGTAAAGCTGGCTCGGCTTCAGTTCCTTGTAGATGAACATGCCCACGAACATGGCGTAGACGGCGGCCACGACGGCGGCCTCGGTCGGCGTGGCGAAGCCGAAGCGGATCGAGCCGAGGATGAAGACCGGCATGGCGAGGGCGAAGGCACCGTCCTTGGTGGCCTGCCAGCGCTCGGTCCAGGTGCGCTTGGGATAGGGCTTGAGGTTCTCCTTGCGGGCGACATACCACCAGGCGAACACGAGGCTGACGCCCATCAGCAGACCGGGAAATACACCGGCGATGAACAATTGCGGGATCGAGACATTGGCCGCGACACCGAAGATCACGAAACCGATTGATGGCGGGATCACCGGGGCGATGATGCCGCCCGCGGCGATCAGCCCGGCCGAGCGCGGCACGTTATAGCCGGCATTGCGCATCATTGGGATCAGGATGGCCGCCAGCGCCGCCGTATCGGCAGCGGCTGAGCCCGAGAGCGAGGCCATGATGACGGCGGCGATGATGGCGACATAACCCAGACCGCCATGGCGATGGCCGATCAGCGCCAGCGCGAAGTTGACGATGCGCTTTGACAATCCACCAGCATTCATCAACTCGCCGGCCAGCATGAAGAACGGGATGGCCAGCAGGATGAAACTGTCGGAACCGTCCAGCATCTTCTGGGCGATGACCTGTGCATCGAAGGCTGGATAGATGCCGATGGCGACCATCCAGGCCATGATGGCCATGCCGCAGACCATCAGAGCGAAGGCGCAGGGCATGCCCAGCGCCATGGCCCCGCAGAGCGAAACGAGGAAGACGATGACGGTCATTCGATCTTCCCCCGCACGCTGTGGGCAGCCGCTTCATCCGAGAAACGGCCAGCGAACATGTCGAGTTCTCCGGGGCGGAGGCGGCCTGTCAGCGCCCTGACGAGCCTGAGCAGCACCATCACGCCGATGCCGATGGAGGTGAAGATACCGACGCCGAACACGGCCAGCATGTTGAGGCCCGACACTGGCGCGATGTTGGTGGCATTCAGCGGGGCCTGTTTCCACGTGCCCCAGAAGAACACCACGCAGCACAGCAGCACCAGTGCATCCGAGAACACCATGCAGATCAACCGGCCGCGTGGGCCCAGCGCGCCGACCAGCGCGTCGACGCCCAGGTGTGCATGCTCGCGCATCACCACCACGGCCCCGATGAAGGTCAACCAGACAAAGCAATAGCGGCTCATCTCTTCCGAGATCTGGATGCCATCGTTGAAGAACCAGCGCATCATGACGTTGCCGAAGACCATGATCACCATCGCGGCCAGCAACAGCACCAGCAGCGCTTCGAGCGCCTTGAAGAACCTGTCTTCCAGCTGCTTCATCATCGGTCGGCCTCGCCAGTCAGGAAATCGTCGCGCGCCATGTCGCTTTCGACATCACGGCGTGCCGCGGCAATCAGAGTGCGGATCGCGTCCTCGGCCGCTGCGCCATCGCGCGCCACGATCGCGGCCAGCACGGCCTTGTGCAGAGGCAGCGACGAGCGGGCACTTTCGCGGCTCTTCACCGAGAAACGGAACGAGACACGCAAGAGCGCGTCGATGGCCGGTGTCAGGGCGGCAAGGAATTGGTTGTGCGTGGCGGCGAGGATTGTCTCGTGGAAGGCAAGGTCAGCTTCGAGATAGCCGCCGCCATGCTCGACCGCGGCCTCCATGGCGGCATAGGCTGCGCGCAACTGGCCAAGATCCGCCTCGCTGGCGCGCTGCGCGGCAAGGGCTGCGGCATCCGGCTCGATCGCCAGCCGCAGTTCGAGGATGTCGCGCACGAAGGTCTGGTCGATGCCGGACATGAGTCGCCAGCGGATCACGTCCGGGTCGAGCAGGTTCCAGGCAGAGGCGGGCTGGGCGCGCGTGCCGGTGCGCGGGCCTGTCGTCACCATGCCCTTGGCCGACAGGGTCTTGACCGCTTCGCGCAGCACCGTGCGGCTGACGCCCATCGTGGTGCACAGATCCGCCTCGGTCGGCATTTGCGACCCCATGGCGTCTTCTCCCTGGATGATCATCGCTGCGAGCCGGTCAACGACTGCCGCGTGAAAGCTCTTCGGCCTCATGCCTTAAAGGTATTATCATATGATAATTGCTGTCAAGCGATGGCCGTCGCACAAATGATTGCCCCGAAGGCCACGCCTGCCTCCGCGCTTTCATTGCGCCGGAGCCCTGGTTCAATGCGTCCTGCGTCCTGCCGACAAGGAAATGACGCGAGAGCAGGATGGAGACGAGGGTCAGCGGCAGGGATGCCGGTGTCAGCACCACGGACCACATGATGCGCGCCTTGCTGGAACCATCCAGGCGGGCGCTTTGGCAGCGCGGGGTCTGAGGTTTGCGTCTTGGGGCCTCCGGCAACGGCCGGGTATCAGTGACAGGGCTTGGCCTGGCTGCGAGGTGCAACCCTCAGCATCAGGACGACTTGCCTGTTCCACCCGATCGTCGCAGTCTGCCGGTGCAACAACAGCGGTCGGGCGGCCCAGTCCCTTCGGGCGGCAACGCTGGAGGGACCCTTGATGACTCTCGAATTTTCACGCCTTGGAGAATGCCGCCCATCACTCGGCGAGGGGCCCGTCTGGGATGATCGCCGGCAATGCCTGTTCTTCGTCGATATCCGCGCGCCGGCTGTCCATGCCATCAGGCTCGATGGCAGCGGCTTCCGGGCCTGGCCGATGCCGAGCCTGACAGGGTCGATCGGACTGGCTGAAAGCGGCCGGATCATCGTGGCGTTGCAGCAGGCCGTGGCGATCCTCGATCCGGATAGTGGCGACCTCCAGCCGCTGATCGAGATCACCGGCGAGCCGGCGCGCAACCGGCTGAACGACGGCAAGGTCGGGCCTGACGGAGCATTCTGGGTCGGCTCGATGGACATGGTGCACGAGGGCCGGACGCCTTCCGGCTCGCTCTACCGGATCGATGGCCGCGGCAAGCTCAGCGTGGCGCGGGCGCATTGTCTGGGCGTTTCCAACGGGCTGGCGTGGTCCGGCGACGGGCGCACGATGTATCATGCAGACTCGCATCAGGGCTGGATCGACCGCATCGAATTCGAAGCTGCCAGCGGCAGCCTTGGCAAGATCGTTCGCATTGTCGATGATTCCCCCGCCGAACTCGGCAAGCCCGATGGTGCGGCCTGCGACATAGAGGATGGCTACTGGAGCGCAGGCGTGTTCGGCGGGCGGCTCAACCGCTGGTCGTCGGAAGGGGCCTTGCTGGGCAGCACGCCCTTGCCTGTCAGGACGCCGACCATGCCGTGCTTCTGCGGCGACGATCTGAAGACGCTGGTGCTGACCAGTCTCCGTGAGCCGGAGCATGGTGATCCCGACGGGGGCATCCTCCTGATCGGCCGCTCGCCCGTGGCCGGCGTGCCGGTGCAGCGCTGGCGCGATCAGGAGCAGTCCGCAAGAGGGTGACCCCGGCGAAGGGCTATCGACGAACGGCCAGCTACCAAGGTCAGGCCGTTGTCGAGGCAGGGCCAGCATTGACAAAATCCGGCTTCTGCCGCTTAAGGAAGGTGGAATCCAGCCAGCCCGGCGGGACTTCAAGAAGACGTCCAGACCGCGCCATGCCGTTCGTTGCCGCCACTCACGTTGTCCCGACCAGCCTGCCCCTGAGGGCAGTGGCTGGCGCGTACACGTCTGGCTCTCCGGCAACGACCAAAAGCAAAACCACGCGCTGACGTCTCTCCTCGCTCCGGGATTTCCCCCGACGGGGGTCTGGAGACCAGCCTTGATGGACAAGACAGGTCCAGACAGGTAATTCCCGGGGGAAATTCCAGCCAAACCGGCAAGCCAAGGTCATCAGAAGCATGGGTTACAAGGTCGCCATCGCGGGAGCCACCGGCAATGTGGGCCGGGAAATGCTCTCCATTCTCGCGGAGCGTGCATTCCCGGCCGACGAAGTCGTCGCCCTCGCCTCCAGCCGTTCGATCAATTCGGAAGTCTCGTTCGGGGATCGCATCCTCAAGTGCAAGGTTCTGGACCACTACGACTTCTCCGATACCGACATCTGCCTGATGTCGGCAGGCGGCGATGTCTCGAAGGTCTGGTCACCGAAGATCGGCGCGCAGGGCTGCGTGGTGATCGACAATTCCTCCGCCTGGCGCACCGATCCGGACGTTCCGCTGGTGGTGCCGGAGGTCAATGCCGATGCCCTGTCAGGCTTCACCAGGAAGCACATCATCGCCAATCCAAATTGCTCGACGGCCCAACTCGTGCTGGCGCTGAAGCCGCTGCATGACCGCTTCGGCATCAAGCGCGTCGTGGTCGCGACCTATCAGTCCGTGTCTGGTGCCGGTAAGGATGGCATGGACGAACTCGACCGCCAGACCAAGGCCATCTACTCGCTCGGTGGCGCGGAGGTGAAGAAGTTCACCAAGCGCATGGCCTTCAATGTCATTCCCCACATCGATGTGTTCATGGAGGATGGCTACACCAAGGAAGAGTGGAAGATGATGGTCGAGACCAAGAAGATCCTCGACCCGAAGATCAAGCTGACAGCTACCTGCGTGCGGGTCCCGGTGTTCGTGGGCCATTCGGAGGCGGTGAACGTCGAGTTCGAGAAGCCGGTGACGGCCGTGGAGGCCCGCGCCATCCTGCGCAGCGCGCCGGGCCTGATGGTGATCGACAGCCGCGAGAACGGCGGCTATGCAACCCCGCACGAATGTGCCGGCGAGGATGCCACCTATATCTCGCGCATCCGCGAGGACCAGACCATCGAGAACGGCCTGTCGTTCTGGTGCGTGTCCGACAATCTGCGCAAGGGCGCCGCGCTCAACGCGGTGCAGATCGCCGAAACGCTGATCAAGAAAGGCCTGATCACGCCAAAGGCGCGCAAGGCAGCCTGAGCGCGCGAGATCGAAAGGGCCTTTGGCATGGCG
The DNA here is from genome assembly GCA_027487245.1 of Hyphomicrobiales bacterium. GTDB lineage: Bacteria > Pseudomonadota > Alphaproteobacteria > Rhizobiales > Beijerinckiaceae > Allobosea. The sequence continues at coordinate 11,827 of JAIYDY010000083.1, read as the reverse complement.
GCGGAGATCCTGATCAGCGAGTGCGGTCCGCGTGACGGGCTGCAGATCATTGATCAGGTCATGGCCACAGCCGACAAGCTGGCTTGGATCAGCGCCATGCACGGGGCGGGCATCACCGAAATCGAGGTATGCTCGTTCGTGCCGGCGCACATGATGCCGCAGATGGCGGATGCGGCACAGGTGGTTGCCGCCTCTGCCGGCCTGCCCGGCCTGACCGTGCTCGCGCTGGTGCCGAACCTGCGCGGTGCGGAGGCCGCCATCGCCGCGGGTGCGCACAAGCTGACCATCCCGGTCTCCGGCTCGGAAGAGCACTCGCTGGCCAACGTGCGCAAGACACGGACCGAGATGGTGAGCGAAGTCGCGCGCATCGTCGCCATGCGCAACGAGCGCGCGCCACATGTGCCGATCGAGGCCAATATCTCGGTGGCCTTCGGCTGCACTATTGCCGGCCTTGTGCCTGAGGATGACGTGATCCGCCTCAGCCTCGCGCTGGTCGAGGCCGGCGTCGATATCTCGGGCCTGTCGGACACCACCGGCATGGGCAACCCGGCACAGACGCGCCGACTGTTCACACGGCTGATCGGCGAGATCGGCGACAAGTGCGGGGCGGCGCACATGCACAACACCCGCGGGCTCGGCCTTGCCAACAATCTTGCGGCTTTCGAGGCTGGCGTGCGGACCTTCGATTCCTCGCTGTGCGGACTGGGCGGTTGCCCTCACGCGCCCGGAGCATCTGGCAATGTCGCCACCGAGGACCTGGTGTTCATGTTCGAAGCCATGGGCGTGCGGACCGGCATCAACCTCGAACAGCTGATCGCCGCCCGCGCCATCGTGGCGCGCGCGCTGCCCGGCGTGCCGCTTTACGGCATGCTCGCACCTGCCGGATTGCCGCTCGGGTTCGTGGCCGCCAGCAGGCCCTGACAGGGCCTGGCACGAAGCGTTAAGATTTCGTTTGCCACAACAGATTGATCACCCGAGGTGATTCGCGCGGCCTATCTACGGCATCTGACAATGGCCGGCACCTGACAAGGTGAGAATACGGGAGAAACGCCCTTGAGAACACGGCAGCCTGTCGACCTCTTCGTCGGATCGCGCATGCGGATGCGCCGGCTTCTCAACGGCCTGACCCAGAAGGAACTGGCCGAGATGATCGGCACGTCGTTCCAGCAGTTGCAGAAATACGAGAAGGGCGTGAGCCGCATCGGCCCGGCCCGGCTGCAACTGGTGGCCCAGGCGCTGGATGTGCCGATCTCCTTCTTCTTCGAGGGATCGGATGATGCCACGCAGTCCGTCGAGGGCGAGACACCAGCGGCGGCCTTCGTCCACAAGATGGTGGCCATGTCCGACGGCCAGCAACTGGCCCGGGCCTTCATCTCGATCACCGACAGCAAGGTGCGGAGGCAGATCACCGATCTGGTGGAATCGATGGCGCAACTGCATCGCGCCGCCCATGCCGGCGACGCGAGCGCCCCCTGACCTGCCGCTGATCCGCGCCGCCGACCCCGCTGGCAGGCAGCTTGGGGGTGTATTTGCAGCGCACCCTGTGCTAGCCGCTGGCTCGTCAATCCCGATTCCGCGCCAATGGCACAGGCCGGTGACGGATGACAGCGGCCTGTGCGGGACGGCTCCGGCATGGCCAGATGGGGACAACGCCACAGATGCCTGACCAGACCCGCCGCATTGCGCGTGCCCTGATTTCCGTCTCCGACAAGACCGGCCTCGAAGACTTCGCCCGCGCACTGGCCAGTGCCGGCGTGGATCTGGTCTCGACCGGCGGCACCGCTGCCGCGATTGCCGCTGCCGGCCTGCCGGTGCGCGATGTGTCCGATCTGACCGGCTTTCCCGAAATGATGGATGGCCGGGTCAAGACCCTGCATCCAGCGGTGCATGGCGGACTTCTGGCCGTGCGTTCCAACCCTGAGCATCAGGCAGCCATGCTGGCCCATGGCATCGGCGCCATCGACCTGCTGGTGGTCAACCTCTATCCGTTCGAGGTCACCGTCGCCGCCGGCAAGCCCTACGATGACTGTATTGAGAACATCGACATCGGCGGGCCGGCGATGATCCGCGCCGCAGCCAAGAACCACGCCGATGTGGCGGTGGTGGTGGACGTGGCGGATTATGCGGCGGTCCTGGCGGACATGGCGGCCCACAACGGCGCGATCACGCTGACCATGCGCAAGCGATTGGCGCAGAAGGCTTATGCCCGGACCGCTGCCTATGATGCGGCCATCTCCAACTGGTTTGCGGGAGAACTCGGCCTTGGCGCCCCGCCGATCCGGGCTTTCGGCGGGCTTCTGGCCGAGGAGATGCGCTATGGCGAGAATCCGCATCAGGGTGCTGCGCTGTATCGGACGCCGGACGCCCGCCCCGGCGTGGTGAGCGCGCGGCAGGTGCAGGGCAAGCAACTGTCCTACAACAACATCAACGACACCAACGCTGCCTATGAATGCGTGGCGGAGTTCGATCCATCCGAGGGGCCGGCCTGTGTGGTGCTGAAGCACGCCAATCCGTGCGGGGTTGCGCAGGGCGCGACCCTCGAGGAGGCGTATCTCGCGGCGCTCGCCTGCGACCCGGTTTCGGCCTTCGGCGGGATCATTGCGGTCAACCAGTCGCTCGATGCCGCTGCCGCGCGGCGCATCGTCGAGATCTTCACGGAGGTGATCATCGCGCCTGATGCCAGCCCCGAGGCCCAGGCGATCATCAGTGCCAAGAAGAACCTCAGGCTGCTGCTCGCCGGCTCGTTGCCCGATCCGCGAGCGCCCGGCCTGATGGTGGCCACGGTCGCGGGCGGACTGCTGGTTCAATCACGGGACAATGCCGTGATGGATGACATGACGCTGAAAGTGGTGACGAAACGCGCGCCGACGGCGGCGGAGCTGGCAGATCTGCGCTTCGCCTTCCGCGTGGCCAAGCATGTGAAATCGAATGCCATCGTCTATGCCCGCCACCTTGCGACCGTCGGCATCGGCGCAGGGCAGATGAGCCGGGTCGATTCCTCGCGCATCGCCGCCTGGAAAGCGGCCGAAGCCGCGCGCAATGCCGGGCTGGCCGACAGCCTTGCCAAGGGCTCGGTGGTCGCGTCCGACGCATTCTTTCCTTTTGCCGATGGCCTGATTGCGGCTGCGGAGGCCGGCGCAACGGCCGTGATCCAGCCGGGCGGCTCGATGCGTGATGACGAGGTGATCCGGACTGCGGATGAAGCGGGGCTGGCCATGGTGTTCACCGGGCATCGGCATTTCCGGCATTGAGTGGCTGCGCCGTGCCTGCCTGCTGCCTGCTGCCGTCCTGCCGCCGTGCGCCGTGCGTTGCGTTTTGGCCGAAGCCGCCCTATGTGCCGGGCGATGACGGGTCATAGCGCGTGCTGAACATCTTCAAGACGCCGGAGCAGCGCTGGGCCGCGCGCCAGCAACGTGTGGCGCAGTGGGACCGCCCGCTGATCACCGGCTCGCAGCGCCTGCGGGCCTGGTTCAACATGCTGTTCGTCGACCATGGCATCGTCAGGTTGGTCTATCTCAACGAGCATGCGGTGACGCCAGACTTCCGGCGTTCGGCCCAGCCCGCCCCGCAGGATTTCGCCCGCGTCGCCCGCGAGGGCGTGCGCACCATCGTCAATCTCAGGGGTGGGCGCGAGAACGGGGCCTGGCCTCTCCAGCGCGAGGCCTGCGAGTTGAATGGCCTGATCCTCAGCGAGATCGCGATGCGGTCGCGCGCGGCGCCGGACCGCGACGTGCTGCTGGGCCTGCCGGACTATTTCGCCGGGTTGAGCTATCCGGTGCTGGCCCACTGCAAATCCGGGGCGGATCGGGCAGGGCTGTTTTCGGCGCTTTACCTTCTGGTGCGCGAAGGACGGCCCGTGGCGGAGGCCAAACGTCAGCTCTCGCTGCGCTATGGCCACGTGCGCATGGCCAAGACCGGGATGCTCGATGCCTTCCTCGATGCCTTCGAGCGCGACGGCGAGGCGAAGGGTCTGAGCTTCATGGACTGGGTGCGCGATGTCTATGACCCGGTGGCGGTCGAAGCGGCCTTCCATGAAGGTTTCTGGGCCAGCCTGCTGATCGACCGGCTGCTCAGGCGCGAATAGCCGTCGGCCCTCAGTCTTCCAGCACCTGAAGCCTGTGCAGGCGGGCATAGGCCCCACCGGCGGCCATCAGTGTGTCGTGATTGCCGATCTCGACCACCCGACCCTGTTCCATCACGGCGATCTGGTCGGCATCGCGCACGGTGGACAGCCGGTGGGCGATGACCAGTGTGGTTCGGCCCTTCATCAGCCGGGCCAGCGCATCCTGCACCAGACGCTCTGATTCCGCGTCGAGCGCGCTGGTGGCTTCGTCCAGCAGCAGGATCGGGGCATCCTTCAGGATGGCGCGGGCCAGCGCGATGCGCTGCCGTTCGCCGCCCGACAGGCGCGAGCCGCGATCGCCGACGCGGGTGTTGTAGCCATCGGGCAGTTCCGTCACGAAGCGGTGGGCCGCTGCCGCCTCGGCGGCTGCGACGATGTCCGCTTCGCTGGCACCGGGCCGGCCGAAGGCAATGTTGGCGCGGATGGTGTCGTCGAACAGGATGATGTCCTGCGAGACCACGGCAATGCGCGCCCGCAGGCTGTGCAAGGTCAGGTCACGCACATCCTGCCCGTCGATGCTCACCGAGCCGCCGGTGACGTCGTAAAGACGCGGGACAAGCGCCAGCAGTGTCGATTTGCCGGAACCGGAGCGGCCGACCAGAGCGGTGACCTTGCCGCCGGGGGCATCAAGGCTGAGGTCGGTCACGGCGGGCTGGTCGTCGCGATAGCGGAATGAGGCCTTGTCGAAGCGGATGCCGGCTGCTGCCAGCACCAGATCGGCTGCGCCCGGCCGTTCGACGATCTGCGGAGCTTCATCAAGTGTGGCGTAATAGCGCTTCAGGGCGGCCAGGGCCTCCTGCACGATGGCATTGAGATTGCCCATCGAGCGCAGCGGCTGGGCCGCCAACAGCAGTGCCGTCACATAGCCGGTGAAGTCACCGATGGTGCCTGCGCCCGAACTGACCCTCAGGCCGATCACGAACAGCACGGCAGCCACGGCAATGCCGCCGCCAACCTCCAGCAGCGGCTCCACGCGCCCGCGGGCATTGATCGCCTTCATGCGCAGCTTGCGGATCATGTCGAAGGCCGCATTGGCGCGGGCCTTGAGGTAGGCCTCAAGCTGGTCGGCCTTGCTGGCGCGCGCGCCCTGCAAGCTTTCCGAGACCAGCGCCGCCATCAGCCCGCTCTGCTCCTGATGGCTTGTGGCCACGCGTCGCAGCTTCTTGCCGATGGCGATGATCGGGCCGGCGACGAAGGGCACGATGACGATGGCGACCAGTGTCAGTTGCCAGTCGATCCAGAGCATCGCGCCGAACAGGCCGATGGCGGTGATGCCGTCGCGCACCGCGATGTTGATGATGCGGGTCAGCGCTTCGCGCACATAGGCAAAGTCAGTGGTGAAGCGCTGCGTGGTGGTGGCCGGGCTCTCGCGCTGGGTCTGGGCCAGATCGGCATCGACCAGATGGCCGTAGAGCCTTGCCTGCATCCGGGCTTCCACGCGCGAGACCACGCTGTTGGTGAGCACGATCTGGCCGAGCAGCGAAAAGCCCTTGATCGAGGTGACGATGACCACCAGCACCGCGATGACATGGATCGGCCCGACGCTGCCGCCCGTCGCCGCTGCCAGCCAGCGCCGCAGCACCGAGAACAGGGCATCGCCGCTGGCCGGAGCCCCGCTGGCAAACGAATCGAAGGCGAGCTTGATGAGAACGGGATAAAGGCTGGTTGTGCCGGCAATCAGCAGCACAAGCCCGAGAATGAGAGCAAGCTGGAGGCGGAAGTGCCGGACCTCGTCGCGCCACAGCCGCCTGAGCAGAGGCCAGCCTTCGGCAGCATCGCGGGCTGAAAGCTTGGCCATCGTCACGAGATCTCCGAGAGGACCGCGGGCCCCAGAAACACAACACCCCGCGTCGAGGCGCGGGGCGAAGCCAGACGTGATGTCCTGAAAAAGACCTGACGTCCAAAAAGAGACCTGGAGCGGGCGAAGGGATTCGAACCCTCGACCCCGACCTTGGCAAGGTCGTGCTCTACCACTGAGCTACACCCGCATCCGTGGGCCCGACGCCGGCGAACCGGCTGCGAGGCGCGTTCTTTGCCTCAATCCGTCCGGCTCCGCAAGCCCCTTTGTGCAGTTCTTGTGGGAGGGGCCGGTTGCGGTGTATGGCGGCATCCCGTCACGCAATGGCCTGCCTGTCCATGTCCGAACCGTCCACGCCCGAAATCGCTGCGCCTGATGACATCGCTGGCGGCCCATCCGCAGTCGAGGGACCGACCTCGCCTGAGGGCATCCTTGCCTATCTCGCCAGCCTCGGGCTCGATGCGCCGACGGTCAGCCACGAGCCGGCGTTCACGGTCGAGCAGAGCAAGCGCATCACCGGCGACATTCCGGGTGCGCACACCAAGAACCTGTTCGTCAAGGACAAGCGCGGCCGGATGTTTCTCGTTGTGGCCGAACACGAGCAGCGCATCGATCTCAAGCGACTGCATGAGATTATCGGCGGCACAGGGCGGCTTTCTTTCTGCAGCGCAGAACAGATGATGACCTACCTGGGCGTCACCCCCGGATCGGTGACGTCGCTTGCCGTGATCAATGACCGGAGCCATGCCGTCAGCGTCGTGATCGAAGCGGCGCTGATGGCGGAGCCCGTGATCAACTGCCATCCGCTGATCAACAGCATGACGACGAGCCTCTCGCGGGAAGGCCTGCTGGCGTTCTTCCGTGCGACAGGTCATGAGCCGATGATCGTGGCATTGCCCACGCCGGTCGCGGAGACTTAGGGCGAGCCAGCCACATGCCAGCGCCGCGCCGGTCGGTGCTGGCGATTTCGGCATCATCGGAACGGGACGACGGATGGACATCAGCCCTGGTGATCCCCACATTGGATGGATCGACGGAAGCCGGGTCGCCACGTGTTTTTTCGCGTGCGCGCCGGAGGCTGGCGTGTCATGGCGACACGCATCGTTCCGGTGCGGCGGCGACCATGCGGCAACGGGCAACACAGGCAAGACGAGACGGGCAAGACGATGTTTGGCAACACTGGCATGATGGCCCCACCCGCTGCTGCGGACGCAGGCCTCGTTCGCGACACGACCACACAGGGGTTCCGGCAGGATGTGATCGCCGAGTCGATGACGCAGCCGGTGCTGGTCGACTTCTGGGCACCGTGGTGCGGGCCCTGCAAGCAGCTCACACCCGTGATCGAGAAGGCGGTGAAGGCTGCCGGCGGCAAGGTCAAGCTCGTCAAGATGAACATCGACGAGCACCCCCAGATTGCCGGCCAGCTCGGCATCCAGTCGATCCCGGCCGTGATCGCCTTCTCCAAGGGCCAGCCGGTCGACGGCTTCATGGGGGCCGTTCCGGAAGGGCAGATCAAGCAGTTCATCGAAAAGCTGGTCGGGCCGGTCGGACCCGGGCCTGCCGCCGGAATGATCGAGGCTGCCGCCGCTGCCGCCGCTGCCGGTGATCCAGCCAGCGCGATGGAGCTTTACGCGGCCGTGCTGACCCAGGAGCCGGCCAATCTGGCGGCAATTGCCGGGATGGCGAAGCTGCAATTCGACATGGGTGATCTCGAAGCCGCCAAGCAGATCCTGGCGCTGGCACCCGAGGACAAGGCCGGCGATGCCGCGCTGAGCGGCGTGCGCGCCGCGATCGAGCTTGCGGAGCAGGCCGCCGCCCTCGGCGACGTCAACGGCCTGATGAAGGCCGTGGAGGCCAACCCGAAGGATCATCAGGCGCGGTTCGACCTGGCGCTGGCCCTCAATGCGCATAGTCGCCGCGACGAGGCCGTCGACCAGCTGATCGCCATCGTCAAGGCCGACCGCAAGTGGAACGACGATGGTGCGCGCAAGCAGATCGTGCAGTTCTTCGAGGCTTGGGGTCCGATGGATGACGCCGCGATCAGCGGCCGGCGCAAGCTGTCCACCGTGCTGTTCTCGTGAGCGGGTCCGCATCGGCACACAGGAGCGCCGCATGAGCATGAATGCCGTCTACCGCGGCCCCGGAGACTGCCCGGCCATGGTGCCGCTGTTTCCGCTGCCGGGCGCGCTGCTGCTGCCGAGGGGGCAGATGCCGCTGAACATCTTCGAGCCGCGCTATCTGGCCATGATCGATGATGCCCTCAAGAGCCACCGGCTGATCGGCATGATCCAGCCCGACGAGGGTGCCGAGGACAGCACCCGCCTGACGCCGTCGCTCTATGGTGTGGGCTGCATCGGGCGCATCACCCAGATCGCCGAGACGGGCGACGGACGCTATCTGCTGACGCTGACCGGGGTTGCGCGCTTCGAGGTCATCGAGGAAGTGCGGGCGCTCACGCCCTACCGCCAGGCCAAGGTCAGCTACAGCCGCTTCGCCAGCGACTTCGAGGCGAGGGCCGGCGAGGACGATGTGGACCGAACCGGCCTGCTGCGCGCGCTCAAGGAGTTCGCGCTCGCCAACGAACTCAAGATTGACTGGAAGGGCGTCAACGAGGCCCCGAACGAGGCGCTGGTCAACGCGCTGTCGATGATGGCGCCGTTCGGCCCCAAGGAAAAGCAGGCGTTGCTGGAGGCCGGCGACCTCAAGACACGTGCCGAGATGTTGGTGGCGATCACCGAAATGGAGCTGGCCCGCAACGGCTCCGACACCGACACGACCTTGCAGTGACAAAGCCGCCGGAGACCGCAGCAGGCATTGCCGCGCCCGGGGGGATCTCCTACCCGCCACGGCGGGCCGTTGCGGGCTGGGTGATGTTCGACTGGGCGGCGCAGCCGTTCTTCACGTTGATCACGACCTTCATCTTCGCGCCGTTCTTCGCCTCGGCGCTGGCGTCCGATCCGGCGCAGGGCCAGGCCCTGTGGGGCTATGCGACCGGTGCCGCCGGGCTCGCCATCGCGCTGCTGTCACCGCTGCTGGGCGGCGTGGCCGACATGACCGGCCCGCGCAAGCCGTGGATTGCCAGCTTCGGGGCGCTGCTTGTGCTGGGCGCGGGCCTGCTCTGGTTCGCGGTGCCGGGCCATCCGTCAGCTGTGCCAATCGCGCTGGCCGGGTTCGTGCTGGCGGCCATCGGTGCCGAGTTCGCGACCGTGTTCAACAACGCGATGATGACACAGCTCGTGCCGCCCCATCGCATCGGTCGCCTTTCCGGCACAGGCTGGGCCATGGGCTATCTGGGCGGTCTTGTTTCGCTGGTGCTGGTCCTGGGGTTCCTCGCGGCAAACCCGGAGACCGGGCGCACCCTGCTTGGGCTGAGCCCCGCCTTCGGGCTTGATCCGGCCCTGCGCGAAGGTGACAGGATCAGCGGGCCGCTCACGGCGCTGTGGTTCGTGGTGTTCGTCGCGCCGCTGTTCCTGTTCACGCCCGATCTGCCGAAGACCGGCGTCAGTCTCAGGCAAGCGGCGGGGCGCGGCTTCGGCCAGCTTCGCGAAACCCTCCGGGAGGTGCGGCGCTGGCCATCGATGGCGCGCTTCCTGATTGCCAACATGGTCTATCAGGATGGGCTGGTGGCGTTGTTCGCGTTCGGCGCGATCTATGCTGCAGGTGTCTTTGGTTGGTCGACAATCGAGGTCGGTATCTTCGGCATCCTGCTCACGGTCACCGGCACATTCGGCGCGTTGGCGGGCGGGCGTCTGGATGACCGGTTCGGCGGCAGGCCCGTTGTTCTGGGCTCGATCGCGGTGCTGATCGTCACCTGCCTCGGCATCCTGTCGCTCGGCAAGGGACATGTCCTGTTCGTCATTCCCGCCGCTCCCGCCGTGGCGGGTGACGGCCTGTTCGGCAGCCTGCCGGAGCAGGTCTATCTCGGCCTTGGCATGCTGATCGGTCTGGTGGCCGGCCCGCTTCAGGCCGCGTCGCGCAGCCTTCTGGCGCGGCTGTCGCCGCCCGAGAAGGGCGGGCAGTTCTTCGGGCTGTTTGCCCTGTCGGGCAAGGTCACCAGCTTCATGGGCCCGACGCTGGTGGCTCTGGCGACCGACATCACAAACCGGCAGGAGGCGGGGCTTGCCGTGCTGATCCTGTTCTTCGTGGCCGGTGCGGCCCTGCTCTGGGGCGTCAAGGCACCACCGGCAGCGGGCAGACCGTCACACGGCTGACAGCCTGCCCGCTTGGCGGGCTGTTCAGTTCAGCGGCGCATCGGCGGGCCGGCGTTCCTTGCCCGACAACCTGCCGCCGATCAGCAGCGAGCCGGCTTCGACCGTGACCGGCACGGTCTCGCCATCGCCGATCTCGCCGGCGAGGATCAACTCCGCCAAACCGTCCTGCAAGGCCTTCTGGATGACGCGCTTGAGCGGACGCGCGCCATAGGCCGGATCGTAGCCCTTGTCGGCCAGCCACTGCCGGGCTTCGTCACTGAGCGTGAGGGTGATCTTGCGGTCGGCCAGCAGCTTTTGCAGGCGCGCCATCTGGATGTCGACGATGGCCCCCATTTCCGTGCGCTTGAGCCGATGGAACAGGATGATCTCGTCGATCCGGTTGAGGAATTCGGGCCTGAAATGGCTCCGGACGACGCCCATGACATCCGCCCTGACCACATCGGTATCCTCGCCATCGGGCTGGTTGACGAGAAACTCCGAGCCAAGGTTCGAGGTCATGATGATCAGCACGTTGCGGAAGTCGACCGTGCGACCCTGGCCATCGGTCAGGCGGCCATCATCAAGAACCTGCAACAGCACGTTGAACACATCAGGGTGCGCTTTTTCGATCTCGTCGAACAGCACCACCTGGTAGGGCCTGCGGCGCACGGCTTCGGTCAGCGCGCCGCCCTCCTCGTAGCCGACATAGCCGGGTGGAGCGCCGATCAGCCGCGAGACGGAGTGCTTCTCCATGTATTCGGACATGTCGATGCGCACCATCGCGGTCTCGTCGTCGAACATGAAGGCGGCCAGCGCCTTGGTCAGTTCGGTCTTGCCGACACCCGTGGGCCCGAGGAACATGAACGATCCGATCGGCCGGTTCGGATCCTGCAGACCGGCGCGGGCGCGGCGCACGGCGGTCGAGACTGCCGACACCGCCTCGGCCTGGCCGATGACACGGCTGGCCAGCGTCTGCTCCATCTTCAGCAGCTTGTCCTTTTCGCCCTGCAGCATGCGGTCGACCGGAACGCCGGTCCATCGGCTCACGACCTGGGCCACGTGGTCCGCCGTGACCGCCTCTTCCATCAGGCCGGCACCATTTTCCGCGCCTTCCGTCTCGGCCAGTTCCTTCTCCAGTTTCGGGATGATGCCGTAGGCGAGTTCGCCCGCTTTCTGGTATTCGCCCTTGCGCTGGGCCTGGGCGAGGTCGTTGCGTGCAGTCTCGAGCTTGGCCTTGATCGCGGCGGCGTGGCCGAGCTTGTCCTTTTCCGCCTTCCAGCGGCTGGTGATGGTCGCGGACCGCTCCTCCAGATCGGCCAGCTCCTTTGACAGGCGCTGCAGACGGTCCTTCGAGGCGGCGTCGGTTTCCTTCTTCAGCGCCTCCTGCTCGATGCGCAGGCGCACGATCTCGCGGTCGATGGAATCGAGTTCCTCCGGCTTGCTGTCGACCTGCATGCGCAGGCGGGCCGCAGCCTCGTCGACAAGGTCGATCGCCTTGTCGGGAAGGAACCGGTCGGTGATGTAACGGTTCGACAAGGTGGCAGCCGCGACGAGGGCCGAGTCGGTCACGCGCACCCTGTGGTGCTGCTCGTATTTCTCCTTGAGGCCGCGCAGGATCGAGACCGTATCCTCTACGGTCGGTTCGTCGACGAACACGGGCTGGAAGCGCCGCGCCAGGGCCGCGTCCTTTTCCACATACTTGCGATATTCGTCGAG
>JAIYDY010000109.1 GCA_027487245.1 Hyphomicrobiales bacterium | reverse complement strand
GCTCGGTCTTTCGCCCGCGCCCCGTTTGAAGTGCCGATGTCCGATCCCAAGCGGCGATGTGCCAAGAGCCATCGCGCGTCTGATCGATGCCACGAGAGCAAAGTTGCCTTCAATGCGATAACATCGATAAATTGTTGACAAAGTATCATTGATTGATACCTTGCCCATAATGGCTGGATCGCGCAACAATCGGAAAGGGTTGGGCGTGAGGCGGTATCACATATGACCGCACCGGATCGTCTGACCGTGGCCGGCACAGGGGGGCACATGCTGCTGCGCAAGGTACTGGATCTGCTGTATCTCGGGGCGGGCGTGCTCGCCGGTGTCTTTCTGGTCATCATCCTCGTCCTGATGATGGTCATGTCGCTGGGGCGACCCATCGGCATCAACATCCCCTCCGGCGATGATTTCGCGGCCTGGTCGATGGCTGCCATGTCGTTCCTGGGCCTCGCCTATACTTTCAAGTCCGGTGACATGATCCGTGTTGGCCTGCTGGTCGACCGCTATGAAGGCCGGACAAAGCAGATCATCGAGGTCGTCTGCCTCGTGATTGCCATCGGCTTTGTCGGTTTCTTCGCCTGGCATGCGGTCATCTTCACGCAGTTCTCCTGGATCCTGAATGATCGCGCCACCGGTGTCGTGCCGGTGCCGCTCTGGATTCCGCAAATCGCCTATTGCGGCGGGCTGGTCCTGCTGACGGTCGCCATGATCGACGAACTCATCCATGTGCTGCGCGGCGGCATGCCTCGCTACGAAAAACCAAAGCCGAAGACCGCCGAAGAGGTGATCGAGCAGGCCATGCAGAGCGCGGTGTAAAGCGATGGATCTTGTCTCAATCTCGCTGCTTCTGCTCTGCTTCCTGATGCTGCTGCTGCTTGGCGGTGTCTGGATCGCCATCGCACTGCTCGCCACCGGTTTTGTCGGCATGCAGTTCGTGGCCGGCAACATTCCGGCGGGTTCCGTGCTGGCGACCACGATCTGGGGCAACTCGGCCTCCTGGGAACTGGCAGCTCTGCCGCTGTTCATCTGGATGGGTGAAATCCTGTTCCGGACGAAGCTGTCCGACGAAATGTTCAAGGGCCTCGCGCCGTGGCTGAACCGCATTCCGGGCCGTCTGATGCACGTCAACGTGCTGGCATCGGGCCTGTTCGGCTCCGTGTCCGGCTCGTCTGCAGCCACCACGGCAACGGTCGCCAAGATCGCGCTGCCGGAGCTGAAGCGCCGCGGTTATGACGAGAAGCTGGCGCTGGGCTCGCTGGCGGGAGCAGGCACGCTCGGCATCCTGATCCCACCGTCCATCACCATGGTGATCTATGCCGTGGCCGCCAATGTCTCGATCATCCAGGTCTTTCTGGCCGGCTTCATCCCCGGCGCACTCGTGATGTTGCTCTACAGCGGCTATATCGCCGGGTGGCACGTGCTCAATCCCGACAAGTCACCGCCGCCGGAACCCAAGACGACATTCCGCGAGAAGCTGCGTGAGTCGAAGAACCTGATCCCGGTCTCGCTGCTCATCCTGCTGGTCTTCGTCTCCCTCGGCGCCGGCTGGGCGACCACCACCGAATGCGCCGCCTGGGGCGTGGTCGGCTCCTTCGCCATCGCGGCATGGCAGGGCTTCCTCACCCGGCAGAGCTTCTGGCAAAGCGTGATGGGCACGGTGAAGGTCACCTGCATGATCATGCTGATCCTCGCCGGTGCTGCCTTCATGAAGCAGTCGATGGGCTACACCGGCATCCCCAACGCCTTGGCGGCCTGGGTCGATGGACTGGACCTGAGCCCTTACGCGCTCATTGCCGTTCTGACGGTGATGTACATCATCCTGGGCACCGCGCTCGATGGCATCTCGATGATCGTGCTGACCACGGCGGTTGTTTTGCCGATGATCGAGAAGGCGGGTTTCAACCTGATCTGGTTCGGCATCTTCATGGTGCTGGTGGTGGAGATGGCCGAGATTTCCCCCCCTGTCGGGTTCAATCTCTTCGTGCTCCAGACCATGTCTGGCAAGGACTCGAACTTTGTGGCCATGGCCGCCCTGCCGTTTTTTTTCCTGCTCATCGTCGCTGTCGCCATCGTGACCGTGTTTCCCGGTCTGGTGATGTGGCTGCCGCAACTGGTTTTCCCCGGCTGAACAGGCCATCCTAGTCGTCGCAACCGCTCGTGGAGGAGCAAACATGAAACGCAGAGACATCCTGAAAAGTGCGGCCCTCGCCGCGACCGCCAGCTTCGCGCTGATGGCATCGCCCGCCTTCGCACAGGTGAAGTGGAACCTGCCGGCGGCCTATGCCAACACCAACTATCACACCGAGAACCTTGTCGAATTCGCCAAGGACGTCGAGCGGTTGACCGGCGGCAAGCTCTCGATCACCGTCCACGGCAACGCCTCGCTGTTCAAGGCCCCCGAGATCAAGCGCGCCGTCGCCACCGGCCAGGCCCAGATGGGCGAGGTGCTGATCTCGATCCACGAGAACGAGAACCCGCTCTTCGGCATTGACGTGGTGCCCTTCCTCGCCACCTCGTTCTCCGATGCCAAGAAGCTCTGGGACGCGTCCCGTCCAGCCATCGCAAAGGCCCTTGATGCACAGGGCCTGACGGTGCTGATGGCCGTGCCATGGCCGCCCCAGGGCATCTACGCCAAGAAGGATCTGAACTCTGTCGCCGACATGCGCGGCCTGAAATGGCGGGCCTACAATGTCGGCACTGCCCGCATCGCCGAAATCGTCGGTGCGCAGCCCCTGACCATCCAGGCTGCAGAACTGCCGCAGGCCCTCGCAACGGGCGTTGCCGACAGCTTCATGTCATCGGGCGCAACCGGCTTTGACACGAAGGTCTGGGAAACCCTGACGCATTTCTACGACACGCAGGCCTGGATCCCGAACAACGTCACTTTCGTCAACAAGGCTGCCTTCGCAGCCCTCGACAAGCCGACGCAGGATGCCGTGCTGAAGGCTGCGGCTGATGCCGAAGCCCGTGGCCGCCGGATTGCCGACGAGCGCACCAATTTCTTCCTGAAGGAGCTGGCCGCCAAGGGCATGAAGGTCCTGCCACCGTCGCCAGCCTTCAAGGAAGGTCTGGCCAAGGTCGGTGAACAGCTGACCGCCGACTGGTTGAAGAAGTCCGGCGCGGAAGGTGCTACCGTCGTCGAAGCCTTCAAGAAGAAGTAATCTGCCCCGTCGCAGGACGGTCTGACCCTTTGCGCCGCCATGGTCCGCCATGGCGGCGTGCTTGTCCTCAAGGAGTGAGCAGAATGACCGGGCCTGCCCCATCCCATCTCGGCCCCATCGTCTCCTCGGGCCATCTCGCCTCAGGCGCGCTTCCGGCCCTGTCGGAGTTCGAGTTCGGCATGATCATGACGGTGCATGCCTTCAACCGCTGGATGGTGCGCTGCATGGCGGCGGCTGGCATGCCCGATCTGTCGCCGCTCGACGTCCTGGTGATGCACAACGTCAATCATCGCGGCAAGGCCAAGCGCCTTGCCGATGTCTGCCTCGTGCTCAACATCGAGGACACCCATGTGGTGAGCTATTCGCTGAAGAAGCTGGAAAAGCTGAAGCTGGTGAAGGCTGGTCGGCTGGGCAAGGAAAAGACCGTGCAGGTCACGCCGGCGGGCGAAGCGCTATGCGCGCGCTACCGCGAGGTGCGCGAGGCGCTGCTGGTCAAGTCCGTGCTTGGCACCGGGGTCGCCACGGACCAGCTCTCCGAGATCGCGGCCCGCCTGCGGGCGCTGTCAGGGCAATACGACCAGGCGGCAAGGGCGGCTGCGAGCCTCTGAGAATCACGCCTTTGACAGGCCTTAGAACCCGGCGAGACGAATCACGGGTGCGCGCCCTGCCATGCTGTCAGCCAATATCTGCGCGGTGGCATGCGCCATCGTCCAGCCCATGTGTCCGTGGCCGATGTTCAGCCACAGACCGGGCTGCTGCTCGCTTACCACGGGCAAGCCTTTCGGCGTCATCGGCCTGAACCCGGCCCATGGCGTTTCCTGCCAGCCCTGGCCGCTGCCAACCTGCCCTGACGGCCCGAACAGGCGCTCGCCGAAGGCTCTGAGTGCCGCAATGGCCACAAGGTCGAGGCTGCGGTCCTGGCCGGCGAAGACAGCGCCTGTGGTCAGCCTGACCTCCTGGCCCTGCCGGCGCCAGGCGATGCCGGCGGCCTTGTCCACGCCATCGAGGCGGGGGCCGCCATTGCCGTCGACACCCTCGACATGGAGCGAATAGCCCTTGACCGGATAGACCGGGACCCTGACGCCGTGCTGTGCGAGAAAGGGAGCCGCGTCAGGCCCCAGCGCCACCACAACAGCGTCTGCATCAAGGCCACCCGCATCCGTCCAGGCGCCGGTTATGCGGCTGCCCTGTTCGACCAGCCCGAGAACGCGCGTGCCGAAGCGGGCATCGAGCCCGCGCGCCGTCAGGTGCGCGAGGAGCGCGGAGGCGAAGGCGTGGCATGATCCGGAAGCGTCGCCGGGGGCATGCAGGGCACCGGCGAGGCCTTCCGCCAGAGCTGCGAGGCCGGGCTCGGTGCGCAGGGTTGCGGCGGCATCGAGCACTTCAACAACCTGGCCGTTCTGCCGCATGATGCGCGACATCCGCGCTGCGCGGGCG
>JAIYDY010000118.1 GCA_027487245.1 Hyphomicrobiales bacterium | reverse complement strand
AGAGCAGGGCATAGACCCGGTTCGGCGTGCGCATCGAGAAGCGCGGGTGATCGAGCAGCGCCTTGACCCGCCCCAGCGCCTGCCCGCCAGGCATCGTGGCCTGCAGCGCGAACCACTTGTCGAGAACCAGCGCATCGTCGCGGTAGCGTTCCTCGAAGGCGGCAAGCGCCTCGTCGAGCGCCGGGCCGGGCGCGTGCGTCAGCGCGCTCATGGCCCCGAGCCTGTCGGTCATGTTGCCGGCTCCATGGAACTGCGCCAGTGCCTGCGTCCCGCCTTGCGCGCCAAGGCCATGGCACAGGTAGCCGAGGCAGGCATTGCGCAGTGCGCGCGCCCCGGCGCTGGCCGCATCGGGGCTGTAGGGCGCGGTCGTGGCCAGCCGCTCATGGGTTGCCGTCATATCGGCGGCCAGTTCGCTGCCGATGGTCCGGGCCAGGGTCACGAGCGCCGTCTGGATCGCGTCCGGATCGACTTGGCTCGCCATTTCCCGCGCGATGTCGCTGGCGGAGGGCAGGCTGATGAGCTGGGCCACATAGGCTGGCTCGGCATGGCTCTGGCTGGCGAGCGCCTGGCCGACGGCTTCGACCAGTGCCGGATCGGGCCGGAAGGACGCTCCGGTCCGCGCAGCCTGCGCTCCGGCCAGCAGGGTTTGCGTCATCACCGTGCGCAGCGCCTGCCAGCGGTTGAACGGATCGCTGTCGATGCGGGCCAGCCGCAGCAACTCTGGCGTGCCAAGGTGTGCGTCGAGCCTGACCGGCGCGGAGAAGTCGCGCAGCAGCGACAGGGCCGGCGGCTCGTCGATCTCGTGGAAGGTCACGGTTGCTGCCGCCCGGTCGAGGATCAGCACATCGCCGTTGAGGGCCACATCGCCGCTGGGCTTGAGCGGCAGGTCGCCATTCTGCCCGACCAGCCCGATGCGGACCGGGATGACCATCGGCAGCTTCTTGTCCTGCCCCGGAGTCGGCGGGGTCGATTGCGCCAGATCGAGCGTGTAGCTGCGCTGCTCGGGATGATAGCGCCCGGCGGCCACAAGGCTCGGCGTGCCGGCCTGATCATACCAGTGGGCGAACTGGCCGAGATCCTGCCCCGAGGCCACGGCGAAGCATTCGAGAAATTCCTCGATCGTGGCCGCCGAGCCATCGTGCTGATCGAAATAAAGCGTCATGCCGCGCGCGAACGCCGCATCGCCGATCAACACCTTGAGCATGCGGATCAGCTCCGCGCCCTTCTCGTAGACCGTGGCCGTGTAGAAGTTGTTGATTTCCTTGTAGGCGCGTGGCCGGACATTGTGCGCCAGCGGCCCGGCATCCTCAACGAACTGCGTCAGCCTGAGCCGCATCACGTCGGCAATGCGCTTGACCGGGCGCGAGCGCTCGTCGGCGGTGAACTCCTGGTCGCGGAAGACCGTGAGGCCTTCCTTCAGGCAGAGCTGGAACCAGTCCCGGCATGTGATGCGGTTGCCGGTCCAGTTGTGGAAGTATTCGTGCGCGATGATGCCTTCGATGTTGGCATAGTCGCCATCGGTGGCCGTGTCGGGCGAGGCCAGCACATACTTGTCGTTGAAGATGTTGAGGCCCTTGTTCTCCATCGCCCCCATGTTGAAGTCCGAGACGGCGACGACGTTGAACACATCGAGATCGTAGGCGCGGCCAAACACGGCCTCATCCCACACCATCGAGCGCTTGATCGCATCCATGGCGTAGCTGGCGCGCGGCTCCTTGCCCTTCTCGACATAGACGCCGAGCGCCACCCGGCGTCCGCTGGCGGTGGTGAAGCTGTCATGCACCGCGCCAAGATCGCCGCCGACCAGGGCAAAGAGATAGGCCGGCTTCGGCCAGGGATCGTGCCAGACCGCAAAGTGGCGGTCCGTGCCGGGCACCGAGCCGCTCGCCAGCAGGTTGCCGTTCGAGAGCAGGATCGGCGTGGCGGTGATCGGCCCTTCGAGCCTGACCGTGAAGACCGACAACACGTCGGGCCGGTCGAGAAAATAGCAGATCCGGCGGAAGCCATCCGCCTCGCACTGGGTGCAGTAGACCCCGTTCGAGCGGTAAAGCCCCATCAGCCGCGTGTTGGCGGACGGGTCGAGGCGCGTCTCGATGGTCAGCGTGAAAGGCTTGTCCGGCGGGGTGTGCACGGTGAGCCCTTGCGGAAGAACCGCATAGGCAGAGGCGTCCGCCTCGGTGCCGTTGATCAGCAGCGACACCAGCGACAACTCGTCCCCGTCGAGCTGCAGTGGCGCGCCTGCGACACCGGCAGGGTTGGGCCGAAGCGACAGCAATGCCCGGACGCTGGTGGCGACCGGATCAAGCTGGATGTCGAGGTGGACGGTGTCGATCAGGTAGTCGGAGGGCCGATAGTCTTCCAGCCTGATCATCGGGGATTCATCTGTGCGCATGGTTTAAGACATTGATGTCGCAGGGCGCTGTTGCAAGATCGTGACAGCGAAGCACACAGCTTTGTGTAGGGCGCAGCCCGTGCCGCTTTGTCGCGGCGCAACGGCCTGCGCTTGCCGGCCGCAGCAGCGCTCAGGGCAGCAGCGGCTCCGCATGGCCGACCACCCGGGCAATGTCGGAACGGCTCTGGCGCAGGCGGCGCTCGATGTCATCGACAGCCACATGCACCGCCGCGACATCGAGGGAAGGCTCGGCGCGGCAGTGGAAGTTGACGATCAGCCCCGCCTCCGTGCTGCGCACCCGGACATTATGGACATCCCTGATCACGCTGCCCAGCGCCGCCGCCTCCGCGAGCACCGCCGCCAGCCCGGCCACTGTCTCGGTCGACGCGTTCTCGCCATCGCCCGCCGTCATCACCAGCGGCTCGACATGGGTCTCCACCTCGGTGTCGGGTCCGAAATCAGCCCTGATCTCGGCTTCGAGCCGCGTCGCCAGCACATGGGCCTCGCCCAGCGGCATGCGCGCATCGACCTCCATGTCGAGGCTGATGCAGGCCCGCCCGCCAACCTGCTGCAAGGTGAAATGATGGATCGGCACGCCGATGCGGGCCGCGATCATCATCACCCGCTCGAGCGCGTTCTCGTTTTCGGTCTGCACCGGGTTGGCGGTGATCGTGATCTCGGCATTGGGCGCCGCCACGGCCAGCGCGCCGGCCAGCACCTGCTTGATCTCGGCGGCCTGCTCCAGCGACAGGGTGCGCGCCACCTTCACGCCGATTTCGCCATGGGTGCGCCCGCCGCCGGGCCTGAGCTTCAGCCATTCGACGGAGGCCACGCCCGGAACCTTGAGCGCCGCTTCCTCCAGGCTGGCGCGCATGCCCTTGGGGGCGGTGTCAACCAGCGTGCCGATCGTGCGTAGCGCCAGCTTGGTTGCCGCGCTGATGATGAACAGCGACACGCCCAGCGCCGCCACGGTGTCGCCATGCGGGAAGCCGGCCAGCACCATCGCCAGCCCGAACAGGGTCAGCACGGTCGATACCAGATCGGAGGCGAAATGCAGCGCGTCCGCCGCCAGCGCCTCCGAGAAGGTCGCCTTGGCGATGATGTGCAGCGCCCGCCAGCGCGTGGCATCGATCAGGATCGCCACCACCAGAACGCCGATCACCAGCGGCGTGACCTCGACCGGCGGGTGAACCCCGCTCCACAGCCGCGTGCCGGCCTCCCAGGCTACGGCGCCTGCCAGTGCGAACAGCAGCGCGCATTCGGCGAGGGCGGCGAGCGATTCGATCTTGCCGTGGCCATAATGGTGCTCGTCATCGGCGGGTTTGTCGGCGGCGCGGATGGCAAACCAGGTTGTCAGCGTCGCGGCGATGTCGATCATCCCGTGAGCAGCCTCCGACAACAGCGCCAGCGAGCCGGACAGGTAGGCCGCCAGCGCCTTGCCGAGGGTCAGCACGATGCTGGCCACGACCGAGACGATGGCCGCGCGCTCCTTCAGGCGGGAGACCCGCTGGGCCGGTGTCTCGTTGTCAAGCTTTGCAGTCATGCGTCCACGCCGGATCAGGATGTCAGGGGGCAGGCCTTGCGCTGTGGGCGGAAGGCGCGCACTTCAGTTCCACCTTCTGTGCGCCCATCTGATGATCAAGATCAACCATTCAGATCGGCGCCGGGGCTCAAGCTGCCGATCAGCCAAGGAGATGCAATCATGGAATACCTGCACACGATGGTGCGCGTCGGCGATCTCGATGCCGCGCTCGACTTCTTCGTCAACAAGCTCGGCCTCGTCGAAACCCGCCGGATCGACCGCCCGGAAGGCCGCTACACGCTGGTCTTCCTCGCAGCGCCCGGCGATGTCGAGCGCGCCCGCGACGCGAAGGCTCCGCTGGTCGAACTGACCCATAACTGGGATGAGAAGACCTATGAGGGCGGTCGCAATTTCGGCCATCTCGCCTACCGCGTCGATGACATCTACCAGACCTGCGACCGGCTGATGAAGGCCGGCGTCACCATCAACCGCCCCCCGCGCGATGGCTACATGGCCTTCGTGCGTTCGCCCGACGGCATCTCGATCGAACTGCTGCAGAAGGGCGAGCCGCTCCAGAAGAGCGAACCCTGGGCTAGCATGGCGAACACCGGAAGCTGGTGAGGGCGCAGGGTGCCGCCGGATTTCAACCTCGCGGCGGCGCCCTCAGCATCATGAACAGCCCGAACGCCAAGGCTGCGATCATGCCGCTGATCCACAGGGCCATGTCTATCCCCAGATGTGTCATGGCCGATGCGAACAGGAATGGGCTGGCCGCATTCGCCAGAAAGCGCAGGCCGGTGATGCGCCCCATCAGCGCTCCGTAGCCATTCGCACCAAACAACTGCAAAGGCACGGTTGCCCGCGCAATCGTGACCAATCCTTGCGCGGCACCATAGAAGGCGGCGAAAGCCACCGCCGTGCCGAGTGAAGCCGGCATTGCCAGCAGCAAGGCGATCGACGCCAGCAGCGTTCCGAGCGCCACGCGGCCGGTCATGAGCGGATCGAAACGATGGCCGCCCACGACCTCGACAAAGCGAGCGAGAACCTGCGCCGGCCCCATCATCATGGCGATCAGCGCGGCAGCCTGTGCGCTGAATCCCTCATTCTCGATGATCCGCAGCATGTGGACAGGGAAGGCTGATGTCACCAGCCCTGACACAACGATGGCAAGCGTGAACAGGATCAGCGCGCGTCTGCGATCCGGGCCAAGCAGCGTGGGCGGATCGGCTGCGCCCGGAACCTCCCTGATGTCGTCCCGCCCCCGTGGAACGGCCCGGCGCAGGGCGGTTGCATGCAGCGGTGCGCAGACCAGAAGGTGGACCACCGCAAAGACCAGCAACGTCCAGCGCCAGTCCATGGCGCTGAGCATCCACTGGGTCAGCGGCCAGAAAATCGTCGAGGCAAATCCGGCAATCAACGTGATCAGCGTGATGCCCCGCCGCGCTTCATGCCGGTAAATCTGCGTCAGCCCGGCAAAGGCAGCCTCATAGACCACGAGGCATGTGGCCGCCTCTGCAAAGATCACGGCAGCGGAAAATGCCCAGATGTTCGGTGCCAGCGCGCAGGCAACCAGCGCCAGTGCCGCGAGGACCGAGCCCATGGTCATCACCAGCCGCGCGCCGCGCCGGTCCAGTTCGCGCCCGACCAGCGGTGCCACCAGTCCGCCAAGCAAAAGGCCAATGGTAAATGCAGCAAAGAACCAGTCGAGACCAACCCCGAACTCGCGGGAAATCGCCGGTGCCAAAACACCATAGGCATAGTAGAGCGTGCCATAGCCGATGGTCTGGGTCAGTCCCAGCGCGAGAATGGTGCGGTCGTTGAGCCCGGCGAAAACGGCGGAGACAGTGATGCGTTGGGACGTCGACATGTCTTTCTCCGGCGACCGCGAGCCCTAGGAGTCGCTGATGTCATCTCCGTGACAGTTTTCACCAGCATGCTAGACAGGCAGGATCAGATCTGCCCCTTGCGAGACCATCGACATGACACCCGCCGCCACAGCCCACCCATCCACCTTCGGCCATCTTCCCGACGGAACGCCGGTCCGCGAGGTCACGCTGCGCTCCGCTGCTGGTGCGACGGCCACGATCATGGAATGGGGCGCGGTTGTGCGGGACATGACCGTGCCGGTGAAGGGCAAGCCGCAGCGCGTGGTGCTCGGCTTTGCGGCGCTGGACGATTATCTCAAGCACTCGCCGCACTTCGGCGCGATCGCGGGCCGCTTTGCCAACCGCATCGAGGGCGGCCGCTTCATGCTCGATGGCAAGGCCCACCAGCTCAAGCTCAATCAGGCGGGCAAGCATTCGCTGCATGGCGGCGGTGACGGATTCGGCAAGCGGCCATGGACGATCCTGCACCACGACGCTGCCTCGGTGACGCTGGCGCTGGTCTCGCCCGATGGCGACCATGGCTACCCCGGCACGCTGACCGTGACCTGCCGCTATACGCTGGCCGAGCCGGCCACGCTGCGCACCGAGCTCACGGCCACGACCGATGCCGCCACCATCGTCAACCTGTGCCAGCATTCCTATTTCAACCTCGACGGCTCGCCGGATGTGCTGGCGCACGAACTGGAAGTGCGCGCCAACCTGATCACGCCTGTGGACGAGGATCTGATCCCGAGCGGGGAGGTGGCCTCGGTGGCCGGCACGCCGTTCGACTTCCGCAAGAGCCGGCCGCTGCGCCATGACAACGCCGACGGCTCGCGCCACTGGTATGACCACAACTTCATCCTGCGCCGTGACCGCCGCGAGCCGAGCGTGATGGCCGGGCTGGAGGTTGCGCTGGCCGCCACCCTGCGTTCGCCGCTGAACGGGCTGTCCATGCAGGTCTGGACCAGCGAGCCGGCCTTGCAGGTCTATGACGGCTTCAAGACCCAGACCCCGGTGCCGGGCCTTGGGGGCAGTCCTTACGGCTCGTCATCCGGCCTGTGCCTGGAGCCGCAGCATGTGCCCGACAGCCCCAACCTGCCGCACTTCCCCACCACCGTGCTCCGCCCCGGCGAGGTCTACCGGCAGGTGACGGAATACCGATTCGGGTGAGGCTGGCTGATCGGGCGCAACCGCGCTCCGCCTCAGCCCTTCACGCCGCCTGACGTCAGCCCACCCACCACGCGCTCCTGGAACACCGCGATGATGATGCAGATCGGCACGATGGCGATGATCAGCGCCGCCGAGATGATCGGCCATGGGAACGAGAACTCGCCCTGATACAGCGTGATGCCGACCGGCAGCGTGCGGCTGGCCACGCGCGGGGCCAGCGTCAGCGCCAGCAGGAACTCGTCCCAGGCGTTGACGAAGGCCAGGATGCCGGCGGTGAACACGCCCGGCGCGGTCAGCGGAATGACCACATGCCAGAGCGCGCCGATCCGTGAGCAGCCGTCGATCATCGCGGCATTCTCCAGATCGCGCGGGATGTCCTGGAAGAACGAGATCAGCACCAGCGTGCACACCGGCATCGAGAGCACCGCATAAGGGAAGA
This sequence comes from Hyphomicrobiales bacterium, assembly GCA_027487245.1. GTDB lineage: Bacteria > Pseudomonadota > Alphaproteobacteria > Rhizobiales > Beijerinckiaceae > Allobosea. Next base: position 44,148 of record JAIYDY010000118.1, on the reverse strand, counting down.
CCAGCGCCCACCAGGTGTTGAGCAGCTGCAGGTCGCGCATCACCGAGAACAGCGGCACCATCAGCGAGATCAGCGGAAACATGGCCACCGCCAGCAGCACGGACAGGATCAGGTTGGGCGCCGGGATGCGCAGCCGGACCAGCGCATAGGCCGCCAGCGCCGACACCGTCACGCACAGCAGCGTCGACAGCACCGCCACCACGAACGAGTTCCACATGAACAGGAAGATCGGCTGGTCGACGAACACGCGGGTGTAGTTGCCCAGCGTCGGCGCGGCCGGCCAGATCGTGATCGGCAGCCGCATCAGTTCGCTCTCGGTCTTGAGCGAGGTGAACAGGATCCAGAGCGCCGGAAAGAAGCCGTTGATGGCCACGACAGCGCCGGCGATCAGCGTCATCTTCTTGGCCGAGGGGAACTTCATCATGGCGGTCATGTCCGATCTCCGCTCAACAAACAGGTGCCAGCCTCGCGGGTGTCATCCCCGGCGCGCCACAGGCGCGGGAAGGGGATCCAGACATGGGCGCCTGCCATGGTTTCCCTTCCCCTCCGCTGCGCTCCGGCCGGGAATGACATCACTGCGAGTGCCATCAATGCCTCCCCGCGCTGGGGTCGCGCCGCGTGTGGCGCAGGTAGATCGAGGTCAGGATCGCGGAGGCGATGAACATCAGCACGGCCAGTGTCGAGCCATAGCCGAAATCGAGTGAGTCGATCGTGGTCTTGTGGATGTACATGGCCAGCGTCTCGGTGGCATTGCCCGGCCCGCCATCGGTCATGGCCTTGGGAATGTCGAAGGTCTGGATCGCCGTGATGGTGCGGAAGATCAGCGCCACGATGATCGCGGGCTTGAGCATCGGCAGGGTGATTTCCCAGAACTGCTGCCACTTCGAGGCACCGTCCACCTCGGCCGCCTCATAGAGCGATTTCGGGATCGTCTGGAGGCCCGCCAGCAGCACCAGCGCGGCAAAGCTCGATGTCTTCCAGATGATCGCGACGCAGATGGCGAAGAAGGCCGGGCCTTCCTGGGTCAGCCAGTTCACCGGCGACAGCCCGATCCAGATCAGCGCATTGTTGACCAGCCCCTGCTGGTACTCGAAGAACCAGCGGAAGATCAGGCCGGCAAAGACCAGCGGCAGCGCCCATGGCAGCAAGAGCCCGAGGCGCACCGGCCACTTGACGCGGAAGGGCTGGTTGGCGAGCAGGGCCAGTCCGAGCCCCAGCGCCACGGCGCCGGGAACGGTGACGATCACATAGAGCAGCGTGTGCCAGGTCGCCTCCCAGAGGCGCTCGTCACCCATCGCCTTCGCGTAGTTCTCGAAGCCGATCCACGGCTTGGCCAGCCACGGTTCGGTCAGCTTGTTTTCGCTGAACGACATGCGGATCAGATTGTAGATCGGGTAGAGCACGACCCCGGCCAGCAGCGCGAAGGCCGGTGCCAGCAATGCGATGCCGAGGCGTCGCTCGGAGCGTTCCAGCGATGAGAGTTTCGCGGTCATGAGGCACCTCGATGAGGGCGTCATGGTCGGGCTTGACCCGACCATCCCGTCCGGAATGGGGTTCCCGGGTCAAGCCCGGGAATGACGGCAAGGTATTGTCAGCGGATGACCTGCGACAGGTCGCGCGTCATGTCGGCCAGCGCGGCGTCGGCGGTTTTCGCGCCGGCGAGGAAGGCGTTCATGTTGGTGCGAATCACTTCCGAAACGCGCGGATAGGCGGGCGAGACCGGGCGCGAACGGGCGGTCTGCACCACTGGCAGGGCCTGCGCGAACCACGGATTGGCCTTCAGCACGTCCGGATCGGTGTAGACCTCCGGGAACACCGGCAGGTGCGACGCGGCGATGGCCTGCGCCTTTGCCACTTCCGGCGAGGACAGGTACATCGCGAAGTCAAACGCTGCCTTCTTGTTCTTGGAGAAGGCCGAGATGGCCAGCTGCCAGCCGCCGATGCAGGTTGCGGCCTTGTCGGCGGTGAAGCCGGGCAGCGGCACCACGCCGACCTTGTCCTTGATCTGGCTGTCGGCATCATTCTGGGTGCGCTGCCAGACATAACCCCAGTTCATAGCGAACAGCAGGTTGCCGGCCTGGAAGTTCTGGCGGATGCGGTCCGTCGGGATTTCGGCCAGATTCGGCGGCGTCACGTTCGCAGCCTTCATGTCAGCCCAGAGCTGGAACGGGCGGCGTGCCTCGGCCGTGTTGAGCGCCAGTTGCCCCTGTGCATTGGTGAGCGCGCCCCCCGCACCCCACATCGGCACCAGATAGGTACAGACCGTGCCTTCGATCGGCGCGCCGGCGGTCTGGAAGCCCGACAGGTTCGGGTTGCCTTCGGCCTTCATCACCTTCTCGGCTCCGGCCTGAAGCTCGGCCCAGGTCTTCGGAGGCTGCACGCCGTGCTTTTCGAGCAGGTCCTTGCGGTAGTAGAGGAACTGCGCATCGGCGAAGTAGGGCAGGGCGATGACCTTGCCGCCGACGATGTTGGCCTCGCGATAGGCGGGCAGGTAGCGCGCCATGATCTTGTCCTTGTCGGCGCCGAGGAAGGCATCGAGCGGCTCGGCCCACTGGGCGGCAGCCCACTGCGCCGGCCGGATCACGTCGATCAGGATGACGTCGAGCGCCGAATCCTTCGAGGCGAGGACGGTGTTGAGATATTGCTGCTGCTGCTCGGAAGTGGCGCCGCCGACCTCGACCTCGATCTTCACGCCGGGCGTGCGCTTTTCGTAGTCATCGGCGATCTTGCGCATCACATCGGGGCGCTGCTGGCCGCCGGTGAAGATACGCAGCGTGGTCTGGGCCACGCTGATGCTGGCCGTGCTCACGCTCATGGCGAGGCCGAGTGCGAGACTGGCTGACAGGCTCAGGAATGTCCGCTTTTTCATGACGATGTCCTCCCTTGGACGGTTGCTTTTGGATGGTTTCAGTCGGTGCCACTGGCCGCTCAGGCCACCAGCGCCCGCCCGGTCTCGGTATCGAACAGGTGCATGTCGGCAGCGCCGAGGGACACGGTCACCTCGTCGCCGGACTTGACCCCGGCCTGCGGGGGAAAGCGTCCGGTCAGGACAGCTCCACCCACCGTCAGCAGCGCCAGCGTCTCGGCGCCGAGCGGTTCGAGAATTTCAACCCGCGCGGTGGTGTTGACGCCGCCCGGCAGCGCGTCCGCGCCAAGCTTGACATGCTCGGGCCGGAAGCCGGCATCATAGCTCTTGCCGCCGCTCAGCCCGCCCATCACCAGCCCGCCACGGGCTGGCAGGACGGTGCCCGATGGCATGGCCAGGGTCTTGCCGTCGGCGCTGGCGGTCAGCCGTGCAAAGCTCATCGGCGGCGAGCCCATGAACCCCGCCACGAACTTCGAGGCCGGCTTGTTGTAGATGTCGTCGGGCGTGGCGAACTGTTCCAGAACGCCGCCGCGCAGCACCGCGATGCGGTCGGCCAGCGTCATCGCTTCGACCTGGTCATGCGTGACGTAGACGATGGTGGTGCCAAAGCGCTGGTGCAGCTTCTTGATCTCGATCCTGACCTCGGCGCGCAACTGGGCATCGAGGTTGGACAAGGGCTCGTCAAACAGGAACACGCGGGGTCGGCGCACGATGGCGCGCCCCATGGCCACGCGCTGGCGCTGGCCGCCGGAGAGTTGGCCCGGCCTGCGGTCGAGCAGGTGCCCGATCTGGAGCACGTCCGCTGCTTCCTTGACGCGCTCGGCAATCTCGGACGGGGAAGCACCACGCATCTTCAGGCCGAAGCCCATGTTGTCGTAGACGCTCTTGTGGGGATAGAGCGCGTAATCCTGGAACACCATGGCGATGTCACGGTCGCGCGGGGCAAAGTCGTTGACCACGACGCCGCCGATGTCGATCTCGCCGTCGGTCACGGATTCAAGACCCGCGATCATGCGCAGAAGGGTGGATTTGCCGCAGCCCGACGGGCCGACAAGCACCACGAACTCACCGTCCTGGAAGGTCAGATCGACGCCGTGGATCACTTCCACCTTGCCGAAGACCTTGCGGACCTTGCGGATGGTCACCGCTGCCACGCGCCTCTCCCTCATGTTTCACGGCGCCTCTGTCGTGCGCCTTGGTGTGACGGAAGCCGGCTATGCCCGATGGCCGCCATCCTCCACTCTCCTTATGCCCACTTTCGTGGCATAACTCAAGTCTTATATAAGATAGAAGACCCTTGAGGTTTGGCGACGTGCCGGTTAGAAGGATGGTCTCCGGGCCGGTCGGGCACCGGTGCCATTGTGCAGGCCTGCGAGGGCTTCGCCAGGCACCCGTGCGGGGCCGTCCTGACAGGACCAGACCGGAAGCCAACATGTCCGAGCCCTCCATGGCACATCTGCCCGGATCCAGCGTGATCTGCATCGGCATCGCCACGCTCGACTACATCTATGGCGTCGAGACCCTGCCGACGGAGGGCAAGAAGTATCGGGCGTCCGCTCTCGAGGTGCAGGGTGGCGGCATCGCGGCGAATGCGGCCGTGGCGATTGCCCGGCTCGGAGGGGCGGCAAGCCTGCTCACCCGCCTTGGCGACGACCTGACAGGCGACGCCGTCCGCACCGGGCTGGCCCGCGAGGGTGTCGATGTCGCCGCCTCGCTGGCCGAGGCCGGCCGGCGCACACCGGTCTCCGCCATCATGGTCGACAAGGCTGGTGAGCGCATGATCATGTCCTATTCCGACCCCGACATGCCGACCGAGCCGCCATGGCTGCCGCAGCTGCTGCCGCCTGGAACAGGGGCCGTGCTGGGCGACACGCGCTGGGAGGAGGGTGCGCTGCATCTGTTCCAGCTCGCACGCGGCGCCGGCATCCCCGCCGTTCTGGACGGGGACCGCAAGCCGGCTGATCCCTGCCTGCTGACCGCCGCGACCCATGTCGCTTTCAGCGAGATCGGCCTTCAGGAGCAGACCGGGCTCAAGGACATGCGCTTGGCCCTGTCCAGCTTCACGCCGGGCTGCTGCTGGCTGGCCGTGACGGCCGGCGAGCGTGGCGTCTGGGTCTGCGATCACGGCGAGATCCGCCATGTGCCCGCATTCGAGGTGCCGGTGGTGGACACGCTCGGGGCCGGCGATGTCTGGCACGGGGCCTTTGCCCTCGCCCTTGCCGAGCAGCAGCCCGAGATTCAGGCCGTGCGCTTCGCCAATGCCGCAGCTGCCATCAAATGCACGCGTTTTGGCGGCCGTAAAGGCGCGCCCACACGCGCCGAGGTCGAACAATTTCTGCAAGAACGCACATGAGGAACGCACGATGACAACACTTTCACCGGGCAAGCTCTGGGGCATGCGGCGCATGGCTGATGCTGGCGGGCGCTTCAAGATGGTCGCCGTCGACCAGCGCCCGCCGATCAAGAACCCGATCAAGACGGCGCGCGGCACCGCCGAAGCGCCCTATGAGGACGTGGCCGGCTTCAAGCTGATGCTGGTCAGGGAGTTGCAGGCCGATGCCTCGGCCATGCTGCTTGATCCGCATTTTGCCTTGCCGCAGGGCCTGTCGGTGCTCTCCCCCGCCAAGGGGTTGATCGTGACGCTGGAGGATTCGATCTTCCGCGAGACGCCCGGGGGCCGGCTTTCTTCAGAGATCGACCACTGGTCGGTCGAGAAGATCAAGCGCTCCGGCGGCGATGCCGTGAAGGTGCTGGCCTGGTATCGGCCCGATGCCGATCTGTCGGTCAATCTGGCCCAGCAGGATTTCACCAAGCGGATCGGCGAGGCCTGCGCCCGCCATGACATCCCGTTCCTGTTCGAGCTTCTGGTCTATCCCTTGTCCAGGGATGCCCACCAGACCACCGACTATGTGGAAATGCAGGGCAAGCACGCCCACCATGTGCTGGACAGTGTGCGCGAGTTCGCCAAACCCGACTACGGCATCGACGTGTTCAAGCTCGAAAGCCCGGTGCCGGCCAAGGGAATCGCCGAGGCAGACCGTGTCATCACGCAGAAGCTCTTCAACGAGATGGGCGCGCTCTGCGGCCGTCCCTGGGTGATGCTGTCGGCCGGGGCCTCGATGGCCGAGTTCAAGATCGTGATGGACCATGCCTACCGCGCCGGTGCCTCCGGCTATCTGGCCGGGCGTGCGATCTGGGCCGAGCCCTTCAAGGCCTTCCCCGACTGGGATGCCATCCGGCACGGGCTGCGCACCCAGAGCCTGCCCTACATGGCGGAACTGAACGCCTTGACCGACAAGGCTGGAACGCCCTGGTTCGACCACCCGCTCTATGGCGGCAAGGCAGAGGTTGAACACCCCGATGCCAGCTTCCGGCGTCATTACGGCGTTGTCTGAGATCTCGGCCATCTGAAACACCAACGCATCCGATCCTTCGACAGGCTCAAGGTTAGGATTGAGGAATGAAAACATGCCCGTGATTGGCGTTCTGCCGCTGGCCCGCCCGACCTTTGATGTGCCCTATGCCGAAGAGATGGCGGCCGCCTGCTTCAAGGCACTGGAAGCGACCGGCCATCGCATCATCGGCTCGCGCGCGCTGCTGTTCGATGGCGCTGCGGCAGAGGCGGCGCTCGCCGAGCTCAAGCGCGAGAAGATCGACCTTTTGCTGATCCTTCAGGTCACCTTCACCGATGCCTCGATGACGGTCCGGATCGCGAAGGACAATCTCGCGCCGCTGGCCATCTGGGCCGTGCCGGAGCCACGCGCCGGCGGCCGGCTGAGGCTCAACTCGTTCTGCGGGCTCAATCTGGCTGCCCATGCGCTGGGCCTTGCCGGCATTCCGCTGCGCTGGCTCTATGCGGCGCCGGACGCTCCCCTGATCGGGGATGCCATCGGCGGGCTGGTGATTGGCGATGAGCGCGACCCGGCTTTCCCGGTCGGCCCCAGACCGGGCCTTGTCGAGCGCGAGCAGGCCGCCCGCGTGCTGGCTGCCCTCAAGGGGCGCAGCATCGGTCTGGTCGGCGAGCATCCGGCGGGCTTCGATACCTGCGCCTACGATCCGGCCCGGCTGGCAGCTCTGGCCGGTGTCGCCGTCGAGCCCATCGGCCTGCCCGACCTGTTTGCGGCGGCAAGGGCTGTGCCGGCAGAGCGCATCGCCGCCACGCGCGCCGATGTCGCCGGCAAGCTCACGGGGCTTGACGCGGTCGACCAGCCCCAGCTTGAGCGGAGCCTCGGCATCTACCATGCGCTCGAAGGGCTGAAGGCACAGAAGGGCTGTTCGGCCCTGGCCGTGCGCTGCTGGCCCGAAATGTTCACCGAGCATGGCTGCGCGGCCTGTGGGCCCATGGGCCTGCTCACCGAAGCCCGCACGCCCTGCGCCTGCGAGGCGGATGTCTACGGCGCGCTGACCGCGATGCTTCTTCAGGAGGTGGCAGGTGCACCGGCCTGGCTGGTCGACATCGTCGACATGGACAGCGCCGGCAACACCGGCGTGTTCTGGCATTGCGGCTCGGCTCCGCTCTCCATGGCCGATCCGGCGGTGCAGCCACGCGCCCAGCTGCATTCCAACCGCAAGATGCCGCTGCTTCAGGAGTTCACGCTAAAGCCCGGCCGCGTCAGCATCGCGCGCATCAGCCAGGCGCGCGGGCGGACCACGATGATCCTGGCTGGCGGCGAGATGATCGCGGCCCCGATGAGCTTCACCGGCACCTCCGGCGTGATCCGCTTCGATCGCAGCACCGAGGATGTCACCGAGGCGATGATGGAGTTCGGCCTCGAACACCATGTCGCGCTGGTCTATGGCGAGCATCGCGGCGTGCTGCGCGCGCTCGGCGAGGCAATGGGGCTGCCTGTGGTGGAGCTGGCATGATGCAAGACACGCAAAAACCCGAAACTGTTCGCTATGGCCTGATCGGGGCCGGCATGATGGGCCGCGAGCACATCCGCAATCTGGCGCTGGTGCCCGGTGCCGTGGTGACGGCCGTGTCTGATCCTGACACCGAACAGCGCACGCTGTCTGCCGCCGCTGCCGGCGGGGCGCGCGCCTTTGCCAACCACCAGGATTTGCTGTCTTCCGGCCTCGTCGATGCGCTGGTCATCGCCAGCCCCAACGACACCCACATGGCCATCCTGGGTGACATCTTCGCGGCCCCCAAGGCCCTGCCGGTGCTGGTCGAAAAGCCGGTCTGCACCACCACTGCCGATTGCGAGCGCCTCGCCGTGACCGGCGCGGCCCACAAGGCCCCGATCTGGGTGGCGATGGAATATCGCTACATGCCGCCCGTGGCCGAACTGATCGGCGAGGTGCGTGCCGGCACGGTCGGGCAGCTGAAGATGTTCGCCATCCGCGAGCACCGCTTCCCGTTCCTTGCCAAGGTGGGTGACTGGAACCGCTTTTCCGAGCGCACCGGCGGCACGCTGGTCGAAAAGTGCTGCCATTTCTTCGATCTGATGCGACTGGTCGCCCAGGATGAGCCGGTCCGCGTCTACGCCTCCGGTGCCGCCGACGTGAACCACAAGGACGAGCTTTACGACGGGCGCGTGCCCGATATCCTCGACAACGCTTTCGTCATCGTCGACTTCCGCTCCGGCATCCGGGCGCTGCTCGACCTGTGCATGTTCGCCGAGGGCTCCTATTGGCAGGAGGAGCTGGCGGCCACAGGCTCGGCTGGCAAGGTCGAGGCCTTCGTGCCCGGCCCGGCCCGCTTCTGGCCGGGCGGCGGGGAACGGGCCAGCGAAATCCTGGTCTCGCCGCGCGCGCCGAAAAATCCGCAGCGCCGCACCGTCCATGTCGACGAGACGATCCTGAAAGCCGGCGATCACCACGGCTCGACTTACTACCAGCACATGGGCTTCAACCGCGTCGTGCGCGAGGGCGGGGCGGTGGATGTCACCCTTGCCGACGGGCTCACCGCCGTGCGCATCGGCCTTGCCGCCGAGCAGTCGATCCGCGAGGGCAGGGCGATCACGCTCTGATCGCCTGCCCTCGCAAGTGTTGCCTCAGGGCTTTTTCCGGGCTTTTGCCCGCCCCGCGCCGCTCAGTTCGCGGCAGCCGGGTTGACCCCGGCTTCCTTCAGCGCCTTCGCCCACTTGGCGATTTCGGCGTCAAACGCTGCCTTGTGCGCGGCGGGCGTGCGTTGGGCTTCGGGGAAGGCCGTGGTGCCGAAGGAGGCGAAGCGTGCGTTGATGCCGTCATCCTTCATCGCCGCCTGCAGGGCGGTGCTGAGCCTGGTGACTGCCTCTGCCAGCGTGCCCTTCGGCGCATAGAGTCCGTGCCAGATCGTCATGTCGATCGGCGTGCCAGCCTCGCGCGTCGTCGGCACATCCTTGATCACGTCGAGCCGCTCGGTTGAGGTCACGGCATAGGCGCGGATCTTGCCGCCCTGCACCTGCGGCACCGCCGTGGTCGACTGGTCGCAGAGCGCATCGACCTGCCCGCCGACAAGATCGTTCATGGCGGGCCCGGTGCCGCGATAAGCCACTTGCGTCGGCTTGGAGCCGACCGCCTGGCCCATCAGGATGATGCAAAGGTGCGAGTTCGAGCCGACGCCGGCATGGGCCATGGTCAGCTTGTCGCCTTGCGCCTTGGCATGGGCAAAGAACTCGGCGGCGGTCTTTGGGGCAAGGTCGAGTTTGCCGGTGATCACCATCGGCCCGGTATTGATCATGCCCAGCGGCTCGAACGCGGTCGCCGTATCGTAGCGCAGGTTGTTGTAGAGCGCAGGCGCCGCCTTCAGCGCCAGATGATGGATCAGGACGGTATGGCCATCCGCCGGTGCGCTGGCAACGCGCGCTGCGCCCGTGGTGCCCCCGGCGCCTGCCACGTTCTCGACGATCACCTGCTGGCCCAGCGTGCGGCTCATGTGCTCGGCCACCAGCCGGCCGATGACATCGCTCGGCCCGCCTGCCGCGAACGGCACCACCAGCGTGATCTGCCGGTTAGGAAAGCCCTGTGCAAGCACGGGGGTGGCGGCAAGCCCGGCGAAGCCGACCGCGAGGGCACTGGCTACGAAGGCCAGCCCGGCGCGGCGCGAGGCGCTGATGCGGGGCGGCTGTGTGTTGTCGGTGGTGGTCATGTCAGTTCTCCCTATGGTGGTTTCTTGTCGTAGGTGATGGCGTTTTGTCAGCGCATGAACGAGAGATAGTGCGCATCATCGGTCAGGCAAAGGCTGACGCGCCATTCGACCGGCTTGGCTTCCAGCGACAGCGCCAGCCGCTGCACCATCAAGGCCGGATGGCCCGGTGGCTTGCGCAGGATCGCGGCATCCTCGGCGTTGAGTGTGATCGCCTTCAGCTTCTCGCGGGCATGGGCGATGGTCACGCCATGGCGCTCTGCATAGAATGCATAAAGGCTGTTCGGTACCGGCCCGTCGGTGATGCCGGGGAACATGGCGTCGGGCAGCGACAGGGTTTCGATGATCATCGGCACATCGTCGATGGCGCGCATCCGCCGCACCCGCGCCACCCTTGCTCCGGGGCCAAGACCGAGCTGTTCGCGTTCGGTTTCGGTGGCGGGAAAGGTGCTGGCCTCCAGCACCACGCTTTCGGGGAAGCGCGCGATGCCGTCATCGGGGACCAGCTTGAAGAACTGGAAAAGGATGCGTTTTTCGTCGTGTTGGGCCACGAACGTGCCGCGCCCCTGCTGGCGCACCAGCAGGTTCTCCCCGGCCAGCTCGTCCAGCGCCTTGCGCACCGTGCCCTGGCTGACGCCAACCTCCTGCGCCAGCTGGCCCTCGCTCGGCAGCAGGAACCCCGCCGGCCAGACACCGTCGACCATACGCTTCACGAACTCGTCCTTGACCTGCCGGTAGAGCGGCCGGAAGCCGACGGTCATGGGCTGAGCGCTCGGCATCTCCATTGCAGTTTCCGGCTTGTCAGAAGTCATATGTCTTATATAAGACCAAACAGTGAAGCCGTCGAGGGGCTGCGTGTCAGCTTGCCTCGCAATTCTGCAAACGCCAAATCGGCATGAAGCGGGCCTGCGGAACGGGCCGGCGCAACACCAGGGAGTGCAAGGATGTCTGCACCGCATCTGCTCGTTCACGAGCTCAAGGACAATGTCGGCGTGGTCGTGGTCGAGGGCCTCAAGGCCGGCACGAAGATGCTCTGCGTGGTGACGCACGACAATTCCTCGTTCGAACTGACGGTGAAGGCCGATGTGCCGATCGGCCACAAGGTCGCGCTGAAGGATCTCAAGGCCGGCGACACCGCCATCAAGTACGGCCAGGACATCGGCAAGATGGTCGGCCCCGCCAAGGTCGGCGAATACGTCCACGTCCACAATCTCAAGACCAAGCGCTGGTGAGCCGCTGTGGTGTCATCCCCGGCGGCCCGACGGGCCGGGAAGGGGACCCACATCGCGGCAGAATGGATTCCCTTCCCCTTCGCTTTGCTCCGGCCGGGAATGACACCGGATCGTGCAGGCCCTGAAACAGAGATCACACCATGACCATTGTCGCCAATTTCGAGCTCAACAAGAACCGTCTGGCCAACATCAAGGGCCGCAAGATCGACGTGCCCGGCTTCAAGGCCCCCGTGCTGAAGAAGCGTTCCAGCGCCAAGAACGACAATTTCGTCGGCTGGCGCCGCGAGAATGGCCGCGTCGGCGTGCGCAACCACGTGCTGATCCTGCCGCTCGACGACCTGTCGAACGCCGCCTGCGAGGCCGTGGCCAACAACATCAAGGGCACGCTGGCCATCCCCCATGCCTATGGCCGTCTCCAGTTCGGCGAGGACCTCGACATCCATTTCCGCACCCTGATCGGGGCCGGCTCGAACCCCAACGTCGCCGCCGTGGTGGTGATCGGCATCGAGGATGGCTGGACCAAGATCATCGTCGACGGCATTGCCAAGACCGGCAAGCCGGTGGTCGGCTTCGGCATTGAGGGCGTCGGTGACATCGGCACCATCGCCAAGGCGAGCTATGTCGCCAAGGAATTCGTGCAGTGGGCCGCCGAGTTGCAGCGCGAGAAGTGCGACATCGGCGAACTCTGGGTCTCGACCAAGTGCGGCGAGAGCGACACCACGACGGGCCTGTCCTCCTGCCCGACGGTCGGCAACATGTATGACAAGCTGCTGCCCAAGGGCATCTACGGCGTCTTCGGCGAAACCTCCGAGATCACTGGCGCCGAGCACCTGTGCAAGGCCCGCGCGGCGACGCCCGAGGTCGGCGAGCGCTGGTACAAGATGTGGAAGGCCTATCAGACCGACGTGATCGAGCAGTTCAAGACCACCGACCTGTCCGACAGCCAGCCCACCAAGGGCAACATCAAGGGCGGCCTCTCCACCATCGAGGAGAAGGCGCTCGGCAACCTCGAAAAGATCGGCCGCGAATCCAAGTACATCGATATCCTCCAGCCGGCGGAAGCTCCCGCCAAGGGCGCGGGCCTCTACTTCATGGACACCTCCTCGGCCGCCGCCGAGTGCGTGACCCTGATGGCGGCGGGCGGCTATGTCGTGCACACCTTCCCGACCGGGCAGGGCAACGTCATCGGCAACCCGATCGTTCCGGTCATCAAGATCACCGGCAACCCGCAGACCATGCGCACCATGCCGGAGCACATCGATGTGGACGTGTCGGGTATCCTGCGCCGCGACATGACCATCCCCGAGGCTGGCGACGCGCTGATCGCCAACATCGTGCGCACCTCGAACGGCCGTCTCACCGCCGCCGAAGCGCTGGGTCATCGCGAGTTCTCGATGACGAAGCTGTATCGCTCGGCGTGATGAACGTGCTGGCCACACGCTCTTTGCCGTCATGGTCGGGCTTGACCCGACAATCCACGTCCCAGTGCTGTTGGCCCCCCGAAGAGGATGCTCGGCACAAGGCCGAGCATGACGGGTTGGTTCGATGACCGCCTTCTCCCTGCCCACCTCCGCCACCATCCAGAAGCTCGCGCCCGGCGTGCTGCTGTCGCTCGCGGTGGCGGTGGTGTCCTATCTTGCGGCCCCGCTGCTCAAGACCCTCACCGGCGGTCGCGTGGCGCTGCCTGACATGGTGATCGCGCTGATCATCGGCATTGCCCTGCATAACCTCGTCATGACGCCGCGCTTCGAGCCGGGCATGACCTTCTGCGTCAAGAAGCTGCTGCGCTGGGCCATCGGCCTGCTTGGCCTGCGCATTGCGCTGGGGGACATCATCGGGCTCGGCCTCGGCGTGGCGCTTCTGGTCGTGGCTGCCATGGTCATCACCGTGGTTGCCGCGCTCTGGCTGGCAAAGGTGCTGGACCGTGATGCCGGCTTCGGCGCGCTCGCGGGCGCGGCCAACGCCGTCTGCGGCGCGTCCGCGACGCTGGCCACGGCCACCGTCGTGCCGGACTACAAGCGCAAGAGCGCCGACATCGCCTTCACCGTGGTGATGGCCAATGCCATTTCGACTGTCGTGATGCTGGCCTATCCGCCGCTCTGCATCTGGCTGGGCTATGATGAGCGCCTCACCGGCATCATGCTGGGGGCTACCATCCATGACATGGCGCAGGTGGTCGGCGCGGGCTATGCCGTCTCCGACAGCGTTGGCAACACCGCGGTCATCGTCAAGCTGTTCCGGGTCTTCCTGCTGCTGCCCATGGTTCTGGCCATCGGCTGGTGGTTCATCCGCAATGGTGAGCAGACCGGCGAGGCGAAGGTGCCCGTACCGGTGTTCGCGCTGGTCTTCCTCGGCCTGTGCCTGCTCAACAGCCTCATGGTCGCCAGCCCCGGTCTGGCGGCGGCAACGGGCTATCCGATGATCAAGGGCCTGCTTGGCGAAGCCTCCAAATGGGGCCTGCTGATCGCCATCGCCGCGCTCGGGCTCGGCACCTCGCTCACCTCGATCCTTACCATTGGCTGGCGGCACATGGCGGTGTTCATGGGCGCCACGCTGGTCATCCTGCTCGTGGTCATCGCGGGCCTTCGCATCGTCACCTAGGACACCTCCCATGCCGGACATCGTCATCACCGAATTCATGGATGAAGCGGCCATCACCGAAGGCCTCAGGGGCCATGATGTGGTCTATGACCCCAAGCTGGTCGACAAGCCGGCGGAACTGGCCTCGCTGCTCGGCGATGCCCGCGCCCTGATCGTGCGCAACCGTACGCAGGTCCGCGCACCCCTGCTGGCCTCCGCGCCCCGGCTCAAGGTGGTCGGCCGGCTCGGTGTCGGGCTCGACAACATCGACATGGTGGCCTGCGCCGCGCGCAGCATCGCGGTTCATCCGGCGACCGGCGCAAATGATGTGTCGGTGGCGGAGTATGTCATCACGGCCGCTTTGGTGCTGCTGCGCCGGGCCTGGTTCGCCACGGACCGGGTGGCAGCGGGCGAGTGGCCACGCAACGACCTGATGGGCTGCGAGATGTCCGGCAAGACTTTGGGCCTTGTCGGTTTCGGAGCGATCGCGCGCGAGACGGCGGCCCGCGCCCGCGCCATGGGCATGCGGGTCATCGCCTTTGATCCCTTCATAAAGGCCGACAACCCGGTCTGGGCAGCGCTCGGCGCGGAACCTGCCAGCCTGCCCGATCTGCTCGCCGCGGCCCACGTGGTCAGCCTGCACGTGCCGCTGACCGATGCGACCCGCAACCTGATCGACGCCGCCGCGTTGAAGGCGATGCGCTCCGATGCGATTGTCATCAACGCCGCGCGCGGCGGGGTGATCGACGAGGAGGCGCTGGTCATGGCGCTGAAAGCCGGCCAGATTGCCGGAGCCGCGCTCGATGTCTTCGAGAGCGAGCCGCTCAAGGGGGCAGGTGCTGCGCTGTTTGCCGGCTGCCCCAACCTCATCCTGACGCCCCATATCGCGGGCGTGACCGAGGAATCGAACGTCCGCGTCTCGTGGGTCACGGTCGAAAACGTCAAGAAGGCGCTGGCCTGAGCCCGCCGCCTGCCGCTGCAACGCCGAGGATGCGCCATGCCGACCCTGCCCTTGCCCACCGCGATCGATCATGTCGCCGACGTGTTCGTCGCAGCCGGCGTCAGCCAGTCCAATGCCCTGTCCGTGGCGCGGGCGCTCATTGCCGCCGAAGCTGACGGGCTCAAGGGCCACGGCCTGTCGCGCGTGCCGACCTATCTGGCGATGGTGCGCACCGGCAAGATCGACGGCAAGGCCACGCCCGAAGCCACCCAGCCGCGGCCCTCTGTGCTGGCCATCGATGCACGCGATGGCTTTGCCTATCCAGCCATCGATCTGGCGCTGGAACGGCTGCCGGACATTGCCCGCGCACAGGGCATCGCCATCGCCCCGGTCCGCAATTCCAGCCATTGCGGCGCTGCGGGCCTGCATGTCGAGAAGCTGGCCGATGCCGGGCTTGTCGGCCTGCTCTTCGCCAACACGCCCGGTGCCATGGCGCCCTGGGGCGGCTCGAAGCCGGTCTTCGGCACCAACCCGATCGCCTTTGCCGCGCCGCTGGAGGGCCGTCCGCCTGTGGTCATCGACATGGCCTTGTCGAAGGTGGCGCGCGGTCCCATCGTCGCCGCCCGCCAGAAGGGCGAGCCGATTCCGGAAGGCTGGGCGCTCGATGTCGACGGCAAGCCGACCACTGATCCGGCCAAGGCCATCGCCGGCACCATGGTGCCGCTGGGCGACGCCAAGGGCGCGACACTGGCGATGATGGTCGAGATCCTGGCCGCAGCGCTCGTCGGCGCGCACTTCGCCTACGAGGCCTCGTCCTTCCTCGATGGCGAGGGCGGCCCGCCGAAAACCGGCCAGCTCATCATGGCCATCGATCCGTCGGCGATGGGCGGGACCTGGTTCGCCGAACGCATGACCAGCCTCGCCGCCGCTATCGAGACGCAACCCGGCGCACGGCTGCCGGGCGCCAGACGCATGGCCCTGCGCCTCAAAGCGGCGCAAGATGGCGTTTCGATTGCAGATTTCTGAAATGCAGTCCTGAAGGTTTGCATTTCATTTAGCATTCGGAGCCATATCTTCATGTTGGCTGAACCCGGATGTCTGGCCGCTCATGCCGGCCAGAATGGCCGTCGGGCCGCATCCGTCACGCGTGGGCAACATGACGCAATCTGCGGCATTGATGGGCGAACTGACGCAGAGTCTCACCGGGGCCGGACAGGCCCGGCGCGACGACATGCTGGTCAAGTTCGCGCAATTGTTCGAAGGCGTCTCGCATCTGCTCGACGAAGGCGGGGTCGAGACCTTCGACAGCATTTTCGTGTCGCTGATCCCTGCCTGCTCGGAAGAGGCGCGCAAGACGCTGGCCGAGGCGGTTGCCCCCAATGAGCGCGCACCGATCAGGGTGATTCGCCATCTGGCTTTCGACGATTCGATCCTCGTGGCACGCCCCGTGATCCGCCTGTCGCCGCTTCTGCTGGATGAGCACCTGCTGGCGCTCGCCACAGTGAAGAGCCCCGAGCATCTGCTCGCCATCTGCGAGCGCAGCAGCCTCAATGCCGGCGTCACCGACATCATCCTGTCGCGTGCCAATGGCGAAATCCTGATCGCTCTGGCCAGCAACCGAGGCGCGCATTTTTCCGAGCGCGGCCAGAACCGGCTGGTCGAGGCGGCTCTCGACGATGGCGGCCTTTACGACATCGTCCAGCAGCGGCCCGATCTGGCAGCACACCTTGATCTCCTTGATGCCTCGCCGCCGCCCGGCGCTGCCTGGGGTCCTCCGCCGCCAGCACCCGCACCGTCATCGGCACCATCACCTGCACCATCACCTGCGCCCGCGTCAGTGGATCGGACCCCGGCCATCGATCTGGAACTGCGCCATCTGCTTGCGACCCGTGCGGTCGATGCCGCCATCGGCACACTGGCCGTCAAGGTCGGCGTCCCGGTTCAGGCTGTGGCAAAGGCGTTTGCGCTCGATGTGCATGGCGGCTTCCTGGCCTATGCCAAGGCCGTGCCGCTGAGATGGGAGACGGTGCTCCGTTTCCTGATGGCGCGCTACGAGGCCGGTCAGGTCATCCCGCGCCTGCAGCGCGCCGAGGCGGACTACACGCGCCTTCAGATCAGTGAAGCCCGCCGCGTCGCCAGCCTGCTGGGCATGCATTCAGGCAAGCAGAACTGACGCCACAAGGCTCAGACCAGCGCGAAGCGGTCCACATCGACCATCCCCAGATCCGTGATCTTCAGATGCGGGATCACCGGCAGCGTCAGGAAGGCGACCTGAAGGAAGGGCTCGCCCAAGGTGACGCCGAGGCTCCGCGCCGCCGCCCTCAGCGGAATCAGCGCATCATGCACCTCCTCGAAGCTGCCTTCGCTCATCAGCCCCGCAATCGGCAGGGCCAGTTCGGCCAGCACCGTGTCGCCCTCGCAGACGCAGAAGCCGCCACCGAGAGCAATCAGCCTGTTGGCGGCGGCGGCCATGGCGGCCTCATCGACGCCCACCACGCACAGGTTGTGGCTGTCATGGCCCACCGATGAGGCGATGGCCCCGCGCTGCATGCCGAAGCCATGCACAAAGCCGGTGGCAATGCCGTTGTGCCTGCCGTGCCGCTCGATCACGCTGACCTTCACCACGTCCTGCGCGAGATCGGCCCGCAACGTGCCGTCTGTTTCGGGCAGTTGCCGCGTCAGGTGTCCGGTGATGATCTTGCCGGGCACCACGCCGATGACGCTGACCGGGCCGGGCCTTGCCTTCACCGCGAAATCTTCCGCGATCAGCCGGCGCGAGTTGACGCTGCCGCGCCCGACGACCGGCACCGGCTCGCGCGCCGCGAAGGCCGCCGCATCGCCCTGCCGTCCGCCCGCGAGGGTAAGGCTGACCGTGCAGGCGTGAAGGTCATCGAGCAGCACGATGTCGGCGCGCTTGCCCGGCCCGATGAAGCCGCGATCGCTCAGCCCGAAGGCCCGCGCGGCCGAGAGCGTGGCGCAGCGATAGACCGCCAGCGGATCGCGCCCGTGCGCGATGGCGGTGCGGATCATGAAATCGAGATGGCCCTCCTCGGCGATGTCCAGCGGGTTGCGATCATCGGTGCAGAAGGCCAGGAACGGGCTGGTGTCACGGTCGATCAGGCCGAGCAGCGCATGCAGGTCCTTGGAGACCGAGCCCTCGCGGATCAGGATGTGCATGCCCTTGGCAAGCTTCTCGCGGGCCTCCTCCGGCGTCGTCGTCTCGTGGTCGGTGCGAATGCCGGCGCTCAGATAGCCGTTCAGTGCCAGCCCGCGCAGCAAGGGCGCGTGCCCGTCGATATGCCGGCCCGAGAAGGCGCTGAGCTTGTCGAGGCAGCCGGCATCGCGGTGGATCACGCCCGGAAAGTTCATGAACTCCGCCAGCCCGATCACCTTGGGGTGGTCCATGAACGGCACCAGGTCGGCGGCTGTCAGGGTCGCTCCGGAGGTTTCGAGGTGCGTTGCCGGAACGCAGCTCGACAGCTGCACCCTCAGGTCCATCACCATGCGCTCGGCCGAGGCGAGGAAATAGCGGATGCCCTCCGCGCCCAGCACATTGGCGATCTCGTGAGGATCGCAGATCGCCGTGGTCACACCGCGCGGCAGCACGCAGCGCTCGAACTCGAACGGCGTGATCAGTGACGATTCGACATGGCAATGGGTGTCGATGAAGCCCGGCACGGCAATCCGGCCCGCCGCATCGATCGTGCGCTCGCCCGCATAGCGCCCATGGGTGCCGACAACGGTGTCGCCGACGATGGCGATGTCCGTGTCGATCAGCTCTCCAGTGACGAGGCAGTAGAGCCTTGCATTCGCGATCACCAGATCGGCGGGCACTTCGCCCGTGCCGGCGGCAATGCGCCGGGCGAGCACAGCGGGAGTGACCATGCCGTGCGGAGGCACGGCGGGCGCAACGTCTTCCTTGCTACCAATCGACACGGCTTTGCCCCTCTTCCGTTCGCATCCGCATCGCGCCATTGTGAGGCATGACGCGATTTGCCACGATCAGACCATGACCGACACCATCCGAAAAGACATCCGATTCGTGCGCCGCGGGGCCGTGGTCGCGCTGGGCGGTTTCAGCCCGCGCCGCACGCTGCTCGACTGGCTGCGCGAGGAACAGCGCCTGACCGGTACCAAGGAAGGCTGCGCCGAGGGCGATTGCGGGGCCTGCACCGTGGTGCTGGGCCGGCTCAGGCAGGGCCAGCTTGTTTATGAGCCGGTCAATGCCTGCATTCTCCTGCTCGGCCAGATCGATGGCTGCGAACTGGTCACGGTCGACGATCTGGCCCGCGATGGCGCGCTCCATCCGGTGCAGGCGGCCATGGTGGCGCATCACGGCTCACAGTGCGGCTTCTGCACACCCGGCATCGTCATGAGCCTGTTCGCCCTTTATCAGGAGGGTGCACGCCCGGTCACCCGCGCCGCGATCTGCGATGCGCTGGCCGGCAACCTGTGCCGCTGCACCGGTTACCGCCCGATCATCGATGCGGCCTTCGCGGCCTGTGCCACCGAGGCGGCGGATCGTTTCATGGCCGCGCGGCAGGCAACACTGGCGCTGCTGCAAGGCCTTGCCGATGATGCCGGCGAGGTCATGGTCAGCCAGGGGAACAGCTTCTTCGCCATTCCGCGCAGCGAGGCTGCGCTGTCGAAGCTGGCGCTCGACCATCCCGGTGCCACGCTGCTGGCCGGCGGCACCGATGTTGGGCTCTGGCTGACCAAGGGCCTGATGGCACTGGAGAAGATCATCTGGCTCGGCGGCATCGAGGGCTTTGCGGGCGTCCGCGAAGAGCCCGGCCTGATCCGCATCGGGGCCGGCACCAGCCATGCTGAGGCCCATGCCGCGCTCGCAGCCCTCGATCCCGATCTTGGCGAGGTCATGCGGCGCTTCGGCTCGGCGCAGGTCCGCGCTTCCGGCACGGTTGGCGGCAACATCGCCAATGGCTCGCCGATCGGCGATCTGGTGCCCTGCTTCATCGCGCTGGGAGCCACGCTCGAATTGCGCCGCGGCGACACGGCGCGCCGCCTGCCGCTGGAGGATTTCTTCCTCGCTTACCGCAAGCAGGACAGGCTGCCGTCCGAATTTGTCACGGCGGTGCATGTGCCGCGCCTTGTCGCGGGGCAGGTGTTTCGCGCCTACAAGGTCTCGAAACGCTTCGACGAGGACATTTCGGCGGTGATGGGGGCGTTCCGGTTCAGCCTTGCTGGCAGCACGATCACGGAAGCCCGCATCGCCTTTGGCGGCATGGCCGGCACGCCGAAGCGCGCACTGCTGAGTGAAGCCGCACTGGCCGGCATCTCGCTCGCGGATGAGGCCGGCTGGGATGCCGCGCTCGATGCCTTGGCTCGGGACTACCAGCCGCTCACCGACCAGCGCGCCACCAGCGCCTACCGCAGCATGGTCGCCCGAAACCTGCTGCTCAAGGCGCTCACCGAGCTGGCCGGCGCGGACACCGAGGTCACGCGCCTGATCGCCCATCGCGGCGCGCTGGAGGCAGCCCAGTGAACAGGACCGTGCCTCCCGCCTCGCTGGTTCGCCCGATTCCCGGCTCGCCGGCAGAGCCGCTGCGCCATGTCCACCAGCCGCTGCCCCATGACAGCGCCGCCCGCCATGTGCAGGGCTCGGCGGCCTACATCGACGATCTG
This sequence comes from Hyphomicrobiales bacterium, assembly GCA_027487245.1. Lineage (GTDB taxonomy): Bacteria > Pseudomonadota > Alphaproteobacteria > Rhizobiales > Beijerinckiaceae > Allobosea. The sequence goes on along the minus strand of JAIYDY010000118.1, from coordinate 23,818 downwards.
CTGGAGCCGGAAGGCACCTTGCATCTTGCCTGCGGGCTGTCGCCCGTGGCGCGCGGGCGCATCACGCATCTGGGGCTGGACGCGGTCAGGGCCTATCCGGGCGTGGTCGCGGTGTTCACCGCTGCCGATGTGCCGGGGCGCAACGATGTCTCGCCTTCGATCGGCGGCGATCCGATGCTGGCCGATGGCGAGGTGCTGTTCCATGGCCAGGTGCTGTTCGCCGTCGCCGCCACCAGCCGCGATGCGGCCCGGCGCGCGGCTAGGCTGGCAGAGATCGCCATAGAGGCTGAAAAGCCGGCCATCAGCGTCGATGATGCCGAGATCACCGGCGAGACGGTGCTGCCCGATTATGCCTTCGAACGGGGTGACATCGAGGCGGTGCTGGCGGCCAGCCCCCGGACGCTGCAAGGCCGCTTCCGCATCGGCGGGCAGGAGCATTTCTACCTCGAAGGGCAGGCGGCGATGGCCGTCCCGCGCGAGGATGGCGAACTGCTGGTGCATTCCTCCACGCAGCATCCCACCGAGGTGCAGCACGTGGTGGCCCGCGTGCTCGGCCTGCCCGATGCCTTCATCACCTGCGAGGTCAGGCGCATGGGCGGTGGCTTTGGCGGCAAGGAAAGCCAGGCCACGCAATGGGCCGCCATCGCCGCGCTGGCGGCACACCGGCTCAAGCGCCCCTGCAAGATAAGGCTCGACCGCGACGACGATTTCGCCACCACCGGCAAGCGCCACGATTTCCGCTGTGATTACCGGGTTGGCTTCGATGCCGACGGGGTGATCCAGGCCTACGATGTCGATTATCTGGCACGCTGCGGCTATTCGGCGGATCTCAGCCAGGGCGTGGTCGACCGGGCGATGTTCCATTCGGACTCGTCCTACTGGCTGCCCGTGACGCGGATCAACACCCGCCGGCTACGCACCAACACGGTCAGCAACACCGCCTTCCGCGGCTTTGGCGGCCCGCAGGGCATGCTCATGGCCGAGCGCATGATCGACGAGATCGCCTGGGCGACAGGGCGCGATCCGCTCGATGTGCGCTATGCCAACCTCTACCGGCCCGGCGCGGATGTGACGCCCTATGGCCAGACCGTCACCGAACTTGGCACCATGCATGCGCTGATCCGGCAGCTTGAGGAGACCTCGGACTACCGCGCCCGCCGCGCCGGCATCGCCGCCTTCAATGCCGGCTCGCGCGTCATCAAGCGGGGGCTGGCGCTGACACCGGTCAAGTTCGGCATCTCGTTCACGCTCAAGCAGCTCAATCAGGCCGGTGCGCTGGTCCACGTCTATCAGGATGGCTCGATCCAGCTCAATCATGGCGGCACCGAGATGGGGCAGGGGCTCCATCAGAAGGTGGCGCAGGTCGTGGCCGAAGCCTTCGGCGTCGACATTGCCCGCGTTCGCATCACTGCCACCACCACCGACAAGGTGCCCAACACCGGCCCGACGGCGGCCTCGTCCGGCACCGATCTCAACGCGCGCGCCGCGCTCAACGCCGCAGAGACGATCAAGGCGCGGCTGGCGGAGCATGCTGCCATGCTGTGGGGCTGCACAGCGGCCGAAGTGCAGTTCCGCGATGACCGGGTCCACGCCGCTGGCCAGAGCATCGGGTTCGGCGAACTGGCGCTGAAGGCCCATCTCGACCGCGTGCCCCTGTCCGCCACCGGCTTTTATGCCACGCCCGGCATCACCTGGGACAGGCCGGCGAAGACCGGCAGTCCGTTCCTGTATTTCTCCTTCGGGGCGGCCTCAGCCGAGGTCGAGATCGACACGCTCACCGGCGAGAACCGCGTCCGCCGGGTCGATATCCTGCACGATGTCGGCCGCTCGCTGAACCCGGCCATCGACATCGGCCAGATCGAGGGCGGCTTCGTGCAGGGCATGGGCTGGCTGACCACCGAGGAACTGGTGTTCGACGCCAAGGGAAAGCTGCTCACGCACGCGCCCGCCACCTACAAGATCCCCGTCGCCAGCGATGTGCCGGCCGATTTCCGCGTGGCGCTGTATCCCAATGCCAACCGGGCCGATGTGGTCCACGCCTCCAAGGCCGTCGGCGAGCCGCCGGTGATGCTGGCCAATGCCGTGTTCTCCGCCCTGGCCGATGCGGTGCATGCGCTCAATCCGGCGGTGCCCGTGCCGCTCGATGCGCCGGCCACGCCCGAAGCGATCCTGCGCGCCTGCGAGGCGGTGCAGGGCCGGGCCATGGGAGGCGAGAGGTGAGGGCGCTCAGCCCATGTCGATGAGCCCGGCAGCCTTGTTCTTCCGCCGGGTGCTGGATGCGGTCGAGCAAGGCCGGCCCATCGTCATCGCCGCCGTGACCGAAACGAAGGGCTCCGCCCCGCGCGACGAAGGCGCCATGATGGCTGTCCTCGCCGATGGCGGCTATTTCGGCACGATCGGCGGCGGCGCGCTGGAATGGGAGGCGCAAGCCCAGGCCCGCTCGATGCATATGGCCTTCGCCGCTGACGGCACCACCGAGGCCCGGCAGATGCGGCGCGCGCTCGGCCCCGATCTTGGCCAATGCTGTGGCGGGCATGTGATGATCGACCTCGCCCTCGTGGCGCGCGACAAGGTGCCGTGGCTGGCCAGCCGCATCCGCAGCGCCCTGTCGGCAGACACGCGCCAGCCTGTGGCGCTGTTCGGTGCCGGCCATGTCGGCCGTGCCGTGGCGCTGGCGCTGGCCCCGCTGCCATTCCATCTGGTCTGGATCGACAGCCGCAAGGAGGCCTTCCCCGACAAGGTGCCGGCCAACTGCGATGCGTTCACGCTTGCCGATCCTGTGGCCGTGATCGCCCGCACGCCGCCCGGCGCACTGGTGCTGGTGATGACCCATGACCACGGCCTCGATCTGGCGATCACGGCAGCCGCGCTTGGCCGAGACGACCTGCCATTCGTGGGCCTTATCGGCTCGGCCACCAAGCGCGCCCGCTTCGTGCGGCAGCTCCGCGACCTTGGCCTGACCGAGGCGCGCCTCGCCGCGCTGCACTGCCCGGTGGGACTGCCCGGCATCACCGGCAAGGAACCCGCCGTGATCGCCGCCAGCATTGCCGCCCAGCTTCTGGCCGAGCGCTCGCAACGCTTGCCGGAGCCTGCCATTGCGGACGGCGCAGCGTTCTCTAGCTGAGGCCGCGCAGGCCGGTGCCCACAAAATCGTCAGCCGGCGCGCCGTGCCCCCTTGCGGCAGGGCCATGACCTCGCGCAAGCTGGCCACCGATCAACGGACGGGCTCCGCCAAGGTGCCCGAGGACCGTGGATGGGGACGAGTGGAGGTTTACCCATGAAGACAATCGCAACATTCGCCGCAGCGGCCGCCTTTGTCGCCGCAGGCCTGGTCGGGGCACAGGCTCAGGCCATCACCGAGCTCAAGCTGGGCACCGAAGGCGATTATCCGCCCTTCAATGCGCTGAATGCCAACAAGGAACTGGTCGGCTTCGAGATCGATTACGGCAATGCGCTGTGCGAGAAGATGAAGATCAAGTGCACCTGGGTCGTGCAGGACTGGGATGGCATCATTCCCGCCCTCCTGGCCAAGAAATACGATGTCATCATCGCCGGCATGAACGCCACCGAGGAGCGCGCCAAGCGCGTGGACTTCAGCGCGGTCTACACCCGCACGCCGATCTCGATGATTTCGGCCAAGGCCACAACCTCGAATGACATGTCGCCCGCCGCGCTCAAGGGCAAGGCGATCGGCGCGCAGGGCTCGACCATCCACGCCAACTGGCTGGAAAAGCACTACAAGGACAGCAACATCCGGCTGTATCCCAAGCAGGAGGATGCCAACCTCGACCTGCTCAATGGCCGCCTCGACTACTTCGTGGCTGACCGCCTCGCGCTGGAGGACTTCCTGGCCGCACGCGGCAAGGATTGCTGCCGTCTGATCGGCGACATCCAGCGCGATCCGGTGATCCACGGCCCCGGCGTCGGCATGGCCGTGCGCAAGGAAGATACTGCCATCAAGGAAATGCTGAACAAGGCCATCGCCGAGTCGCTCGCCGATGGCACCCATGCCCGCATCGCCGCCAAGTGGTTCAAGTTCCCGGTGATGTGAGGGATCCACGCCGGTGTCATCCCCGGCGGCCCAGATGGCCGGGAAGGGGATCCAGTTCTTGGGTCCATGTTCTGGATTCCCTTCCCCTCCGCTCCGGCCGGGAATGACACAGGTTCCGGGCTCTGCATTCTGCAGTCCTGCAATGACGCCGTGCCGTTCCTGCCATCTTGGTCCGGCCGTCCTCGTTCCGCCAGCCTCATCCCATCATCCTCATCCAGAGCCCGTCGCAGGATGAGGGCCCTGAGGAAAAGACCGAAGCTCGCCACATGACATCCCCGCCGAGGTGATCTGCCTGCATGTTCAGCAATCTCCACTTGATCGGCTTCGGGGATGGCGGCTGGGGCTGGGCGTTGCTGCAAGGCGCTGGCGTCACGATCTCGATCGCATTGGCCACCCTGCCTTTCGGTCTGGCGCTCGGCCTCGCCATTGCGCTGATGGCCCGCTCGCGCAGCGCAGTCGCGCGCTGGTTCGCCACCGTCTACACCACCGTGTTTCGCGGCATTCCGGAGCTGCTGACGCTCTACATCATCTATTTCGGTGTCCAGATCCTCGTCCAGCGCGGGCTTGAGGGCGTAGGCATCAAGGGCTTCTCGATCCACCCCTTCGTGGCGGGCATGGTGGCGCTCGGCATCGTGCTGGCGGCCTTCTCAAGCGAGGTCTGGGTTGGGGCGCTCAATTCCATCCACAAGGGCCAGCGCGAGGCTGGCGCGGCGCTGGGGCTGAGCAAGGCACAGATCTTCCGGCTGGTCGTGTTCCCGCAGCTGATGCGCGTCGCCCTGCCGGGCCTCGGCAACAACTGGATGGTGCTGCTGAAGGAGACCTCGCTGGTTTCGGTGATCACGCTGCAGGACATCATGTTCATCGCCCAGCGCGGCTCGTCGAACACCAAGGAACCCTTGCTGTTCTTCGCCACGGCGGCAATGATCTACCTCGCCTTCTCGCTGGTCTCGTGGTGGTTCTTTGAGCGGCTGGAGCGCCGTTCCAACCGGGGCCACGCCGCCTTCGGGGGGCAGACCCGATGAGATGGTGCGATCATCCCGGCTTCTGGCTCGGCTCGGAGGTGCTCCAGAACTACGGTTGCCGCATGGCCGCCGGCCTCGGCATCACGCTGCAACTGGTCGTGATCTCGGTCTCGCTCGGCTGCGTGGCCGGGCTCGGGCTGGCGCTGGTCAGGCTTTACGGGCCGCGCTGGGCCGGCGTCATGGTGGGCAGCTACACGACGTTCTTTCGTGGCACGCCGCTGCTGTGCCAGCTTTTCCTGGTCTATTACGGGCTCGGCCAGCTTAGGCCCTTCTGGCAAGATGTCGGGCTGTGGTGGTTCTTCCGCGAGCCGTTCTACTGCGCGCTGTTCACCTTCACCATCAACACCGCCGCCTATCAGGCCGAGGTCTTCCGCGGCGCGATCCAGTCCATCGGCAGGGGCCAGTTCGAGGGCGCGCTGGCGCTGGGCCTGCACCGCTGGGCGACGCTGCGCCATGTCATCCTGCCGCAGGCCATGATCGTGGCGCTGCGCCCGCTCGGCAACGAGCTGATCGTGATGATCAAGTCCTCGTCGGTGGCCTCGCTGGTGACGCTGTTCGACCTGATGGGCGCGACACGGCTGGCCTTCTCCCGCTCCTTCGATCTCAGCATCTACCTCTACGCCGCCATCCTCTACCTCGTCATGGTCGAGATCATCCGCCGGCTCTGGGATGTGATGGAGAAGAGATTGACGCGGCACGTGGTGGTGCGGTGAGGGGGGAGCGGTGTTTCTACAGCAGACTTTTGCGGCGCATAAGGCATTGAAATTACAAGGATTTAGGCTTTTTCATGGCTCTTGATTCTTGAAAGGTCTCTTCAAGCACAAGCAGCTTCCCGCTCCAGAGTCATGATGTGGGCAATAGCCTGTCTGCCCCCTTTCAATGCTTCATAAACTCCCCAGGATATATTTGGAATGCACCTGGAGAATTTATTATACATACCAGGTTGACAAACAATTTGATTTGGAAAATAAAGGAGACACGCCTGGATAGCGCTGATGCAGATCCAGGAATAATCAGAGGAGCGCGCAATGTTTGGAAATACAGCCGGAATGCCTAAGTCCATGGTTTCGGACGAGGGGGAGAAGCAGTTGACGTCGCTCGATGCGATGCTTGACCTCGGCACAGATGACGAGCCGATCAACGCCCTTGTGGGTTACAATCTCGGGAATCTGACCTGGGCGTCGGACGTGTCTCTGGCCAAGTTCGTGGAGTGGTCAGAGATTGCCAATGATCCCGAAAGGGGCGATATCGCCCAGCGTAAGCTGGACCCTGCCCACGCAAAGAGCCTCGCAGGCTTTATGCTCAAGGGGCTCGTCAATGCCGCTATCCTTAAGCGTAAGCTTCAGGGCAAAGACGTGCCTGCCGCGTTCGCTGAAGTTCAGGAGCGGCTTGGAACGAAGCCCTACTGCGCTCTTCAGCCGGTAGTGGCCAACATCCGGGCGATTGATCCGAACAAGCCGTCAATCCGGGCTGACCGCGCTCTTACCGCTCGCGGTGAAACGGTCGGTTTCAAAGTCCACATGCCGCGCAGCTATCGCTGGTGGATTGTCGACGGGCAGCACCGCCGTTTCGGCGGAGAGATGGTCCTGGATTGGCTGCGCGACGTCACCCGAAGTGGGAAGTACCCAGCTCGCGGTGGTATTGTGGATTTGAAGGGAGAAGTCACCCCCGACGAGATGGTCGTCTGGCTTGATGCCCTGGAGTGCGCCCGTACTTTCGCGACGATCAAGATTGAGTTCCATCTTGGTCTGAACATCGACCAAGAGCGCCAGCTCTTTCACGACCTGAACAACCTCGGGAAAAAGATTAACGTCTCGCAGGCCACTGAGTTTGATCAGGGCAATCCGATCAATCACTTCATGAAGGAAACGCTAGAAAATCAGATCGGCATTGTGACGACCGATCGCGATATCAAGGAATGGAGCAAGGATGACGGGTCCATGCTCAAAAAGGACCTCGCGGCTATCAACGCGATCGCGTTTCTGAACCGCACCAACGTGAAATCGGCTGTTCCTTCGCTCGTCAATGAACGCGCGAAAGCAATCGAGAGCCTCTGGCGGGCAGTCAATGCCCTTCCGGGCTTTGGCAAGCCTGGGGCCAGGCTCAAGACGGTTGCGGCACAGCCGGTGGTTTTGAAGGCCCTGGCCAAGCTTGCTTTCGATCTGCTGTTCTCCAATCGGAAGCCGGAGAATGGTACTGAGATGTTTAAGCGCTTGGTGGACCGCCTTGCCGATGTGGACTTCTCACACGGCAACCCAATGTGGCAGTTCTACCAGCTTTCGCCGGAGGATCGGGCTAACCACGGTATTTCAACAATGGCCGAATACCTTCCCAATCAAGGGGTCGAAACTGCTGATTCGAACCGGGACATTGGCGCTTATCAAGGCGGTGTCATGAGGTTCGGTGCCAAGCACAACGACATATTCCCCGTGATTGCGGACATGATCCGGTGGAAGCTCGATTTGCCAAATCGGCATTCCACAGGCGACAGCGAAGAGATCGTGGAGGAGTAAACGCTAAAGGGCGAGGCGACACCTATCGCCTCGCCGACTCCTTTTGAATTTTGCAAAGGAAGCGAGCCCTACCCCGCCTTCCTCTTCTTCGTAGCATCCACATAGCTCGCCAGCACGGCACTGATGCGGCTCTGGTAGCCTTTTCCTGTGGATTTGAAGTGACGGAGCACCTTGCGGGGCAACCTGAGCGTGATTTGCTCGGTGCCTTCGGGTTCCTTCACCTCGGCTGTGTCCCAGAAGCCCTCGGGGATGGCACCTGCGTCGGCATCGACCAGGGCGCGGCGCTCGACCTCGGCGTCGCTCATGGCCTTCACGGCCTTGCTCAGGGGTGGCGCGGAGGGCAACTCATCAAGGCTGCCATACCGAACCACGTTAGAGGCCTTGGTATTTTTTGCGGTCATGTCTGCCAGCCCTCCATGCTGAGATGAGGCGGATATCGCCGTCGCGTTCCGTGAACACCACGCGCAACACCTCGCCGTCATAGGCTCCCAAAGCGATAAAGCGTTGCTCGCCATAGTCCTTGCGGTCGTCCGGGCGTGTCAGGATGGGGCCTCGAAAAATCTGCGCCGCTTGCAGGAATGAAATGCCGTGCTTGGCTTCATTCGCGGTGCTTTTCTCGTCGTCCCACTGAAATCCCATGCTCATATGTAGCTACAAAAGGAACGACAGGAAAGTGTCATTTGAAAGACGCACGTGCAACGCGGCGCTGAGGGCCGCCATCGGGCCGAAGTGAAAAGGGGCAGCCTCGCGGCCGCCCCTTCCCGATCTCGTTGGCATTGTCGAACGCTGGTCCGATCAGACGCCGAGCCTCTTTGCAGAGAGGACCCAGCCCTGTTGAGACCGCGAATGATGACAATGAGACACTGGATCACCTCCTTTCTGAATGAAGCCGGCGACATTGCCGACCTGTCCAAGGTGCAATGAGTCGCTGCGGTGCGAAAGGGTTTTTGCGTCTTCGCCACTGGTGCGGCGCGCGCTGGTGCAGTAGGGCCACACCTGCAATCCTGATCAGCGCTGGAGACCTGTCATGAACGTCGCATTCCTTGGCCTTGGCGTGATGGGCTATCCGATGGCCGGGCATCTGGTGAACAAGGGCGGCCACACCGTCACCGTCTACAACCGCACCTTTGCTAAGGCCGAGGCCTGGGTGGCCGAGCACGGAGGCAAGGCTGCAAGGACGCCGGCCGAAGCCGCAAAGGGGCAGGACATCGTCTTTGCCTGCGTCGGCAACGATGACGACCTGCGCGCCGTCACCATCGGCAAGGACGGCGCCTTCGCTGCCATGGGCAAGGGCGCGATCTTCGTCGACCACACCACCGCCTCCGCCGATGTGGCCCGCGAGCTTCACGCCGCGGCGAAAGCGCTGGGCTTCGACTTCATCGATGCGCCCGTTTCAGGCGGGCAAGCCGGCGCGCAGAACGGCGTGCTGACCGTGATGTGCGGCGGCGATGAGGCGCCCTATGCCAAGGCCGAGCCGGTGATCGCCAGCTTCGCGCGCATGTGCAAGCTTCTGGGGCCGTCCGGCGCAGGCCAGCTCACCAAGATGATCAACCAGATCTGCATTGCCGGGCTGGTGCAGGGCCTCGCCGAGGGGCTGCATTTCGGCCAGAAGGCCGGGCTGGATATCGAGGCCGTGGTCGAGGTCATCTCCAAGGGCGCGGCTGGGTCATGGCAGATGGAGAACCGCCACAAGACCATGAACAAGGGCCAGTACGAGTTCGGCTTCGCGGTCGACTGGATGCGCAAGGACCTCGGCATCGTGCTCAGCGAAGCCCGCCGCAACGGCGCGAACCTGCCCGTCACCGCGCTGGTCGACCAGTTCTATGCCGAAGTGCAGGCCATGGGCGGGGCCAGGTGGGACACCTCCAGCCTGATGGCGCGGCTGAAGAGGTGAGGGGCAGCCTAGTCGAATATGCCCACACGGCGCAGGCCATAGGCGCCGGAAGCCGCCAGCAAGGCCTTGTCGCGCGTGACCAGCGTTGCGTCAGCCAGAAGCGCCACTGCAGCGTGAAGCGCATCGCCTGACCGGATGCCGAGACGGGCACGCTGGCACAGTTGTTCCGCGAGGGAGAAGTGCTCTCGCGTGATATCCAGCAACTGGAAGGATCGCCGCTCGGCATTGAACCTGAACTGTATTGCATTCTGGCTGTCCGCTGAAAGGCGGCCATCCCGAACCTTGACCATCAGGGCCGAGGCGAACTCGACGCAAGTCCAGTCATTGATGGCAAGCACCTCGTGCCGATGGTCGTCAAGCCAGCGCAAGACGCCGTCGCTGGCATCCTCCTTGGTGAAGGCGCTGACAAGCACCGACGTGTCGATCAGAAACATCAATAGCGCTCATGCGCCTTCCAGAGGGCGAGCGCTTCATCAGCGTTGTCGACCGGATCGGGAAGCGCTTGCACAAACGCGCGCAGGCCTCGAACGTCCAAAGGGGCAGGCGTCCGCTTTGGATCGACCGGAATGACCTGCGCAATCGGCCTTCCGCGCTTTGTGATGATCTGGGTCTTGCCCGCCTCGACACCGGCTAGCAGTTCGCTCAATTTGGTCTTGGCCTCAGCAACGCTGTAGGTCGACATTGAACACTCCCACATGGCTATCTACATGGTCATCTAGCACAGCCAGAGCCTGCCGTCTTCCCTCCCTCACCGCCCCTTGAACACCGGCGGGCGCTTGGTGGCGAAGGCGGCGATGGCTTCCTGGAAATCGTCGCTCTTGCCTGCCACGTTCTGCAATTCGGCTTCGAGCGCCAGTTGGGCGGCAAAATCATGGTCGAGCGACTTGGCAAAGGCCTGCTTGATCAGCTTGTAGGCGCCGGCCGGCCCTGCTGCGAAGGGCGCGACGAAGCCGGCCACATCGGCGGCGAAGCTGGCATCCTCGAACACCTTGTAGATCAGGCCCATGCGATGGCCATCGTCCGCGCTCACGCGGTCTGCGGTCAGTGCCAGCGCCAGTGCCAGCTTCGAGCCGACAATGCGCGGCAACAGCCAGGTTCCGCCGGCATCCGGCACGAGCGCGATGCGCGCAAAGGCCTGCTGAAAATAGGCCGAGCGTGCAGCCACCACCAGATCGCAGGCCAGCACGAGGTTCGCCGCAGCGCCCACCGCCGGCCCGTTGATCGCCGCGACCGTGATCTTGGGGTAGGCCATCAGGCGCAGCGCCAGAGGGTTGTAGTCGCGCTCCAGCGGCGGGCCGAGGTTGATGCGGCCATTCTCGTCGGTCGGCAGCGCCTCGGTCAGGTCCTGTCCGGAGGAGAAGGCCCGGCCCTGCCCGGTGAAGATCACCACCCTGACGCTGTCGTCCTTCTCGGCCTCGTCCAGCCCTGAGCGGATCGCCGCGAACATGCCGGCGGAGAAGGCATTGAGTTTCTCGGGGCGGTTGAGCGTGATGGTCGCAACACCGTTGCCGGATGTGTAAAGGGCAGGGGATTGGCTGGGCGTGCTCATGGCAAGGGGCCTTCCTGGGGACGGGACCGTTTCGGCAATCTGTTCAGATGTGAACTATGCGGCAAGCCCGCCTGCTTTGGAAGGTGTTTTCGCCGAGGGGCCGTCACACCAGGGGCGCGTCGCTGGCTGGTGGGGGAGGGCCGTCCTTGGCGCGCCGCTTGCGGCCTTCGGCGAGCGCATGCACCGCGCCGCGCAGGGTCCGGCAGTCCTGCTCGCTCATCGTCAGCCTGTGCAGGATGTCACGCAGGTTGCGCGCCATGATCTCGCGCTTGTCCGGCGGGAAGAAGCCGCCCTTGTCGAGTTCGTCCTCCAGATAGTCGAACAGCGACACCACCATCTCGCGCGGGGCCGGCACCTGTGCCTCCACCGGCGATGGCACGATGTCGCCATGGGCGGCGCGGAACCACTCATAGCCCATCAGCAGCACCGCCTGCGCCAGGTTCAGCGAGGCGAACCGGGGATTGACCGGGAAAGTGACGATCGCATCAGCGAGACTGATGTCCTCGTTCTCAAGGCCGGTGCGTTCGCGCCCGAACAGGATGCCGACGCCCTGGCCTGCGGCCACGCGGCTGGCGACATCCGGCATCATCTCGGCCGGCGTGAACACCCGCTTCATCTGGCCGCGCGCCCGGGCGGTGGTGGCGAAAACCATGTTCAGGTCGGCGATGGCCGCGCGCGTGTCGCCGAAGAGCTTTGCGCCATGAAGGATGTGCACGGCGCCGGATGCGGCCTGATGCGCGCCCTTGGGCAGCCCCCCACCGGTCGGCCAGCCATCGCGCGGCTTGACCAGCCTGAGGTCGGAGAGCCCGAAATTCGCCATCGCCCGCGCCACCATGCCGATGTTCTCGGACAATTGCGGCTCGACCAGAATGATGGCAGGGCCGGGGCCGGCCAACCCCTCCCCATCGCGATGTGTGCCCGATCCGGTCATGGTGCCGGGTCCATAGAGCATGCAGCGAAAAAGTGGAAACCGGTTTTCGCGAAAGGCATGCTCTCGGGCTATGCTGCATGCAGCGAAAAAGTGGAAACCGGATTTTCGCGCGCGGCATGCTCGCGGGCTGTTGCGGCATGCAGCGAAAAAGTGGAAACCGGCCTTTCGCGCGGTGACAAGATTGGCAAACTGTTACCTTCAGCCAAAAGCCGCGCTTGCCGGAAGGACCGGGCGCGCGTTAGACAGCGTTGAAACGGGCGGGCACCTTTGGTGAGCGCGCTCCGGCACACAAACCCGCGGGAAGGTCGCTCTCCATGAACAAGATCAAGGTTGCAGGCACCGTCGTCGAGATGGACGGCGACGAGATGACGCGCATCATCTGGCAGTACATCAAGGACAAGCTGATCCACCCGTATCTCGACATCAACCTCGAATACTACGACCTCGGCATCGAGGAGCGTGACCGCACCCGCGACCAGATCACCATCGATTCCGCCAACGCCACGAAGAAGCATGGCGTGGCCGTGAAGTGCGCCACCATCACGCCGGACGAAGCCCGCGTGAAGGAATTCAATCTCAAGGAGATGTGGAAGTCGCCGAATGGCACGATCCGCAACATCCTTGGCGGCGTCATCTTCCGCGAGCCGATCATCTGCAAGAACGTGCCGCGCCTCGTGCCCGGCTGGACCCAGCCGATCATCGTCGGCCGCCACGCCTTCGGCGACCAGTATCGCGCCACCGATTTCCGCTTCCCCGGCAAGGGCACGCTGACCATCAAGTTCGTCGGCGACGACGGCAATGTCATCGAGCGCGAGGTGTTCAAGTCCCCCGGCGCCGGCGTGGCCATGGCCATGTACAATCTCGATGACTCGATCCGCGACTTCGCGCGGGCCTCGCTCAACTATGGCCTGATCCGCAAGCTGCCGGTCTACATGTCGACCAAGAACACGATCCTGAAGGCCTATGACGGGCGCTTCAAGGACATCTTCGAAGAGGTCTTCGAGGCCGAGTTCAAGGCCAAGTTCGACGCGCTGAAGCTCACCTACGAGCATCGCCTGATCGACGACATGGTGGCCTCTGCCCTGAAATGGTCCGGTGGCTATGTCTGGGCCACCAAGAACTACGACGGTGACGTGCAGTCCGACATCGTGGCGCAGGGCTTCGGCTCGCTGGGCCTGATGACCTCGGTGCTGATGACGCCTGATGGCTCGGTGGTGGAATCGGAAGCGGCGCACGGCACCGTCACCCGCCACTATCGCGAGCACCAGAAGGGCAAGGAGACCTCGACCAACTCCATCGCCTCGATCTATGCCTGGACCGGCGGGCTCAAGCACCGCGCCAAGCTCGACAACAACCTCCAGCTCTCGAAGTTTGCCGAGACGCTGGAAAAGGTCTGTGTCGATACGGTCGAAGCCGGCTTCATGACGAAGGATCTGGCCCTGCTCGTCGGTGCCGACCAGCGCTGGCTGTCGACCACCGGCTTCCTCGACAAGATCAGCGAAAACCTGACCAAGGCCATGGCGGCCTGAGGCATTTCGCCTGAGGTTTTCTGCCTGAACGATCCGGCCCGGGTCTCGCCCTGCGAGGCCCGGGTTTTGATTCAGCCCGCCAGGGCTGCCTCGATCGCGGCCATGGCCGCCTCGGCCTTGTCGCCGTCCGGTCCGCCGGCCTGCGCCATGTCGCGCCGGCCGCCGCCGCCCTTGCCGCCCAGCGCCTCCGAGGCGGCACGCACCAGCGCCACTGCATCGAACCGCGTCGTCAGGTCATCGGTCACCGCGACCACGACGCCGGCCTTGCCATCGCCGGCGACACCGACAATGGCCACCACGCCCGAAGCGACGCTGCCCTTCGCCCCATCGGCCAGGCTCTTGAGGTCCTTCATCTCGACACCGCTGACAATGCGCCCGAGAAAGCCGACGCCAGCCACCTCGCGCACCGCATCGGCGCCGCCGGCAGGGCCGCCCATGGCCAGCTTCTTGCGGGCATCGCCCAGTTCGCGCTCGAGCTTGCGGCGCTCATCGAGAATCGCCGCCAGCCTTTCGGGCGCCTCGGCAGGCGTCGTCCTCAGCAGGCCGGCCAACTGGTGAAGCATGCGGCTTTCGCGCGCCAGGTGCTCTCGCGCGGCATCGCCCGTCATCGCCTCGATGCGGCGCACGCCAGCCGCGACCGCGCCCTCGTCGACGACCGCGATCAGGCCGATGTCGCCCGTGGCGGAGGCATGCGTGCCGCCGCACAGCTCGACCGAGAAGGTCTTGCCGGCCCGCTCACCGCCGCGCACCGTCCCCATCGACACGACGCGAACCTCCTCGCCATACTTCTCGCCGAACAGAGCGCGCGCGCCTGACGCAATCGCTTCGTCGACGCCCATCAGGCGGGTCACGACCGGTTCGTTCTGCAGCACGACGCGGTTGGCAATGGCTTCGACCGCGCCCAGTTCCGACGCCGAAATCGCCTTGGGATGGCTGAAATCGAACCGCAGGCGTTCGCCCGACACCATCGAGCCCTTCTGTGCAACGTGGTCGCCAAGGGTCAGCCTGAGCGCCTCGTGCAGCAGATGCGTGGCCGAATGATTGGCCCTGATCGCGTTGCGGCGCCCGGCATCGACCACCAGTTCGGCAGCCTTGCCGACCCTGAGTTCGCCGGTCAGAACCTCGACCTCGTGGGCAAACACGTCGCCCACCTTCTTTTGCGTATCCTTGACCCGCGCGCTGAAGCCCTCGCCGCGGATGTCGCCGGTGTCGCCAACCTGCCCGCCCGACTCGGCATAGAACGGCGTCTGGTTGATGAGCACGAAGCCGGTTTCGCCGGCTGTCAGGGCCTCGGCCACCGCGCCGCCGCGCACCAGCGCCGTGATCACGCCCTCGGCACGGTCCGAGGCATAGCCGAGAAACTCGGTGGCACCGACCTGCTCGCGCAACCCGAACCAGACCGTATCGGTCGCCGCCTCGCCGGACCCGGCCCAGGCAGCGCGGGCCTTGGCCTTCTGCTCGTTCATCGCCGCCGCAAAGCCGTCCGTGTCGACGCCGATGTCGCGCGCGCGCAGGGCGTCCTGCGTCAGGTCGAGCGGAAACCCGAACGTGTCATACAAGGTGAAGGCCACCGAGCCCTTCAGGCTGTCGCCGGCCTTCAGGCCGGCAGTCTCGGCATCAAGGATCGACAGCCCGCGCGCCAGTGTGGTGCGGAAGCGCGTCTCCTCCAGTTCCATCGTCTCGGCGATCAGGGTCTCGGCCCTGACCAGTTCGGGATAGGCCTGGCCCATCTCGCGCACCAGCGTCGGCAGGATCTTGTGCAACAACGGGTCACGCGCTCCGAGCAACTGCGCATGGCGCATGCCGCGCCGCATGATCCGGCGCAACACATAGCCGCGCCCTTCGTTCGACGGCAGCACCCCATCGGCGATCAGGAAAGCCGAGCAGCGCAGGTGGTCGGCGATGACGCGGTGGCTGGCCTTCTGCGCGCCATCCGGATCGACACCGGTCAGATCCGCGACGCGGCTGATCAGGGCCCGGAACAGGTCGATGTTGTAATTGTCATGGGTGCCCTGCAGCACGGCCGCGATCCGCTCCAGCCCCATGCCGGTATCGATCGACGGGCGCGGCAAGGCCAGCCGCTCGCCTTCCGCCGTTTCCTCGAACTGCATGAAGACGAGATTCCAGATCTCGATGAAGCGATCGCCATCCTGATCAGCCGATCCGGGCGGCCCTCCGGGGATATGGTCGCCATGGTCATAGAAGATTTCTGAACAGGGCCCGCACGGGCCGACATCCCCCATCCGCCAGAAGTTGTCGGAGGTGGGGATGCGGATGATCTTGCTGTCGCTCAGGCCGGCGATCTTCGTCCAGAGCCGGTGCGCCTCGTCGTCCTCGGAATAGACGGTGACGGTCAGCTTGTCCTTCGGCAGGCCATATTCGCGGGTGACCAGGTTCCAGGCATGCTCGATCGCGACATCCTTGAAGTAGT
Source organism: Hyphomicrobiales bacterium (assembly GCA_027487245.1). GTDB lineage: Bacteria > Pseudomonadota > Alphaproteobacteria > Rhizobiales > Beijerinckiaceae > Allobosea. Next base: position 7,898 of record JAIYDY010000118.1, on the reverse strand, counting down.
CGCCGAACGAGAAATTGCCGAGCATCTCGAAGAAGGTGTGATGCCGCGCCGTGTAGCCGACATTGTCGAGATCGTTGTGCTTGCCGCCAGCGCGGACGCTTTTCTGGGCGGTGGTGGCGCGCACATAGGGGCGCTTTTCGACACCGGTGAAGACATTCTTGAACTGCACCATGCCCGAATTGGCGAACATCAGCGTTGGATCGTTGCGCGGAACCAGCGGGCTCGACGGCACCACCTCGTGCCCCTGTCCCTTGAAATAGTTCAGGAAGGTCGACCTGATCTCGTTGACGCCGCTCATGGCACTCATCCGTCGCTAGACAATCGGGATGGCCGGTGGGCCATCCATTCTGCCTGTGTCTAGAGCATGCGGCGAAAAGCTGGCAACGCTTTTCGTGCAAAGCGCGCGCCAAAACAAGGAGATAGACCAACCCCGCATCTTCGACAGACAACCGGCTTGCCATCCTGCCGGGTGCCTGCCTGGCCGAAGCCGGTCAGGCAGACAGCTTCAGCCTGCGTGCCGGGCCGCGTGCGACATCCCGCTGGCCAAATCAGATGGCCAAGTCAGACCGGCCCCTCACATCGGCTCGCTGTCATCCAGTTCGTCAGCCGTCGGGGTTGCGTTCTCGAGGATCTTCTCGGCCACGGCGGTCTGGTTCTGGCGGATCATCATCTCGATCCGGTTGGCCACATCCGGGTTGGCCTTCAGGAAGGTCTTGGCGTTCTCGCGGCCCTGACCGAGGCGCTGGCTGTCGAACGAGAACCACGCGCCGGACTTCTCGACGATGCCGGCCTTGACGCCCAGATCGACCAGTTCGCCCACCTTGGAAATGCCTTCGCCATACATGATGTCGAACTCGACCTGCTTGAACGGCGGCGCAACCTTGTTCTTGACGACCTTGACGCGGGTCTGGTTACCGATGGCCTCGTCGCGTTCCTTGATGGTCGAGGTGCGGCGGATGTCGAGGCGCACCGAAGCATAGAACTTCAGCGCGTTGCCGCCCGTGGTGGTTTCAGGCGAGCCATACATCACGCCGATCTTCATGCGGATCTGGTTGATGAAGATGACCATGGTGTTGGAGCGCGAGATCGAACCCGTCAGCTTGCGCAGCGCCTGACTCATCAGGCGGGCCTGCTGACCGGGCTGAACTTCGCCCATCTCGCCTTCGATTTCCGAGCGGGGAACCAGCGCAGCCACCGAATCGATCACCAGAACATCGATCGCGCCGGAGCGGACCAGCGTATCGGTGATCTCGAGCGCCTGCTCGCCGGTATCGGGCTGGGAGATCAGGAGGTCGTCCAGCTTGACGCCGAGCTTGCGGGCATAGACCGGGTCGAGCGCATGCTCGGCATCGATGAAGCCGCAGACGCCGCCCTTCTTCTGGGCCTCGGCGATCGTGTGCAGGGCCAGCGTGGTCTTGCCGGAGGATTCCGGCCCGTAGATCTCGATCACGCGGCCCTTGGGCAGCCCGCCGACGCCAAGCGCGATGTCGAGGCCGAGCGAGCCGGTGGAGATCGTCTCGATTTCGACGGCCTGCTGGTTCTTGCCCAGCCGCATGATCGAACCCTTGCCGAAGGCACGCTCGATCTGGGAGAGCGCGGCGTCCAGAGCCTTGGTCTTGTCCATGGAAGAGCCTTCAACAAGTTTGAGATTCGCTTGAGCCATCGTCGGCGTCCTTATGGCATGGGGTGTTGCGGGTCACAACGCGTCTGAACCAGCGTTGCCGTAGATGTACCATGTTTGTTCTCACTGTAAAGTTCTTTTTTTGTTCCCTGTCGGGGTATAGTGAAGGGTGCTGATTGGAGCCATTTTTGACCATCACATTGTGTTGTAGTGGCGCTGTTTCGAGCACTGAATTTTGAGGCTAAATTAGACGTGTTGGCGAGCTTCAGCTGAGCGGTCAGTCGGCGTGCAAAATGTAGGGTACACAACAATAGCTCAGAACATAAAAAGTGCCGATACGCTGGCTCTAACGGAACGCGTCTGGGAGACGGTAGAGCAGGCGTCGGGCGGCTGGCCACCCGGCATCAACGAAGGCTTCTAAAACCTCAACCAACGTGAGCCGGCGGGCCGGATCGTCGAAGATTTCGCGGTGGTCGGCGATCGTTAGTCCGATCATCTCCACTAACTGACTGGCTCCTAGCGACTCAGACTGGTAGCCATGAATCTTGCCCCCTCGCAGCAGCGCGTGGGACGTCAAGTCGAAGACCGTGGCCGGATCGCCGAGCGCAAGAAAATCCAGCAGCTGAAGTAGATAGTAGATAGCTTTGGACGTTCCGACATCGCCCACCCGCCGAAATGTCTTTTCGTTGTCTGCGAGGTAGCGCTTCCTGTGTTCGATTTGTACCAACGCGCGCGGCTCCTCACCCTTTCGAACTTCCGGAGCTCCAACCGCAAATAAGAACTGGTCGGACATGATTTCCAGCAGCGCCGCGTCTTCGGAAGCTTCAGTATTGCGAGCGTCAGTTTGGTCGGCATGTTGAAGGGCAAAGTATTCTTCAAGGCCCGAGGCCGAGCGGTCGATGACCTCGAGAGCTAGCCGCTGGCACCGGGCACGCGTCTCCTGGTCCAACTCATTGTCGTTGTCGTATCCAAGAACCAGTCCTGATCTTATAGAAAAGGCACCTCTCTGCAGCTCGGCCTTGAATTTCGAGCGGTTCGTCAGCCAAAGATTAAGCGTCTCGCGTGCCGTCGTCTGACCGTGGCGCGTCCAAAGGTGGAATACCAAAGTGCCAATGCCTTCATGAAGACGGTCCCGCCCATCACTTTTCTCAATGTTTTCCCGCTGCAAAATCGTTTGCGTGATGGTTCCGATGCACTCAGGCTGGTCGTTGGACGCGCGTATTAGAAAATCAACGAGTTGGGCCAAAACACGCGGGTTCGTCTCGATATTGGCAAAACCCTCTACCAAATCCCATAGGAGCGTCTGGTCGGCCTTCCACAGATAGCCGACTCTCCTAGATATCTGATCGCGAACTTCTGGCGACATATCGGTTGCAAACGCACGAATTTCGTTGACGAAGCGTGCCGCAGTTGCCGGTTCGTTCCGAAGGACATTCATGATGGCCCCGGCGGTGTTTTCCCGCGCGCGTTTCAGCATGTCTCCGTCTGGCGTCGAGAGGTCAGCTAAAGCCGCTTTCATGCGCTTGAGCAAGTCCTCTATCGCGGTCCGCTGAAAGGTCGTCAGCGCGCTAGTTGCAGCGCGGTCCGCCGTTGTCTGCTCTATCGTCCAGGCAACCTTCTCCCAGCCGTGGGTGGCAACCAACGGGTGCGCTGCGTTGCCTCCACTGATCAGCCGGTCTCGCAACGTCCGGACGGCACCCAAACGTGCGTCAGTATCCGGTGTCTCAAGCGAGACGATAGTCTCGCATGAAGTGATAGCGGCGAGGATTGAAGCGTTTGGCTCCACCGCGATATCGCCCACCTTTTCGCGCAGCCAACCGTATCTGTCTCGCTCGATGTACCTGGGTTCGTAGAAGCTAACGCCATCGTCATTTGCGACGATCGTGCCGGTCGCAATGGCTTCGTCAACAGCGTCCTTCGCAGCCTGTGTCTCGAGTGCGTCTCTATCGATGGTGCAAAGGATTTTGCGTCTGAAATACAGTGCGGCGTCCTTAGGCTTGCTTGACGCCGGGAAAGTGGCAGTCAGTATCCTCTCTTCTACTTCCTGCCTCTCGCCCAATGAGCGCTGGCTGTATTGGGAGGCCAAAAGATCGATGGCTGGTTTCATCGTGTCGCCCGAGCTCAGTAGCTCGATCCGGGCTGCCCAAGGCCAGAGTTTTGCAGCCAACGCGCCTCCGCGCGTATTCGCAACCATCAAAAGTCTATTCCAGAGCCAGCCATGTTCGTTCTCTGCGATGAGCCGATCCGCAATTGCGGCGGCATCAGGGTCTGAAGCCTTCTGGAGCATCTCGACGAAGCCGTCGATCACTTGTGCGGCATCGTCGGCATACTCTGCTCGATGCTTAGCCGCCCAAATGCGGCTGTAGTCTTCGGTGAGGCGTCCGGTCTGATCGCCGACGGTTACCGTCAACGTCACGACGGGCTCGGTCCGCTTATGTTCGTTTGCTATGTGGCCCCTGGATACCTTGATGGCCACTTCGGCAGCCGCCAAAGGATACTTTTTGGCAAAGGTAGGAAACGCTTCCTTGAGCGCCCATTGCGCCATTTCGAAGTCCTGTCGGCGATTGCTCCTAAGAGCCAAGATCTTGCTGTTGCCGAGATTTGTAGGAGCATCTGCCTCGATCGTGTGGGCAAAGACACGATCGTAAATCTGAACGACTAGATCGGTATCGTGCGCCGTGATGCCGCCCAAATCGTTAGCGAGCCAATGCATGTCGTTCGCCGCATGCTCTTTCATTCGGTCTGGTTCAAGAAGCCGTTCGACCAACCGCCGCGATGCATTGGGGTTGGTTCCAAACGTCTTTGCGACAAACCCGATGGCGATCGGCATTAGCATCTCGCCGCGTTGAGCATCAAAGGCATAGCCCATTACCGCTCTTGCCGCGACGCCTAGCTGCCCGCGCAGATCAAGATCGGTGACGCGGTCGATCAGGTTGTGGATCAATGTCCTCAACGGCCACGCAATCTCGGTTATGAACGGCACCGCGGTTGAAGCAAGCGAGCACCATGGCGCTGGCGACACGCCCGCTTCGTCCTCCAATCGAACGGATAGCGCCCCGACAACATGCCGGAACGCACCGAACGCTCTTCCGCTTTTGCTCTGGTGCCCCATCAACCGGATGAAGCCCGCAGTATCATCTGCTTCGTATGGTAGGTCGCAACCAACGCGTGCGGCAACACTTCGGGCAATAGGATCAGCGGCAGGATCACCCGCAAGATCAATAATCGCGTGCCAAAAGCGATCGCGGCCCGGTCCTGAAATCTCCCATAGATGTTGAAGCGCGAAGGATAGCGCTTGAGCGAGAAGTAAACTCGCGCCGCTTCTTGTCAGCAGCTCGGCGGTCTTCATGGGGTCGTCGAGATCAACAACCGTCCGGCTTGCGACATAGTCGAATAGAATGTGATGACGAAAAGCCACTTCGCGGTCGCCACTCACCGAAATGAGCACGCCTCGCTGCAGCATTAGATTGAGAGCGTTGCCAGTGTCTGCACCGGCCGCGATCCTTGTTGCCTCCATCCGGCCCCGATCAATCATGGCCTTCACGGTATTGCCTAGACACTGCTCCACATTGCCCAGATGTTGCTCCGAAGGGAGGCTCAGCGCTCTAACGCGCTCGTTCCAGTACATGTCGAGTAACTGGACTTGTGATCCGAGGTTCCGCAGTCTCTCCGGTGCGACACCCTCGGTCAGAACGTCCGCTAGGAGACGCGTGTTGAACGGAACTCTGGCAAGCTCTGCGAGCTTTGGCCCGCCATTGTCGATAGCCACACGCAGAGGCGGTATTTTCGTCAGGAGTTCCTCAAATTCCGTATCGGACCATTCCGGCACCTTGATGTGCCGCGCGGCCTGGAACCGTGGGTCCGTAAACCCAGGGCTTGGGGGCACGCCTCGGAACAGCCGACTAAACTCGCGTCCCACCATGAGATCGAACGTCCGGATCGATGCGACGATGCGCCATCGCCCTTCTTCTATTTTGAGCACCTCCTCCATTACGTCCCGAAAGAGTGCTTCACTTCTCCCGAACCGGCAGGCGTCCAAAGCATCCAAGATCAGGTAAGCAGGGCCCGACCCGGGCCAGTTTGCGAGTACGTCGGCAAGTGGATGAGAAATACCTAGTGCAGCCGACAATCCCTCGACCGAATCTACTTGCAACCGGTCCACGGCGAGAAGCACCACGTCGCATCCGTCGGCACCAAGCTGCCGCGCGCTCGCGTTGATAATAGCGCTTTTGCCCACTCCTGGATCGCCAACCACAACAAGCGATCCTCCTTTCGCAGCGGTGACACAAGCTGCTGTGCATTCACGAGAAATCGTAATGTGTCTGCCGGATAACTGCGTTCGTTCAAAATCTTGCAGCGCTCCAGCAACTCGAGACGTGCGCTCCTTGAGCGCTGAAATGTCCGATCGGTAGACGGGAGGAGGGGCTATGAGAACGCCACTTCTAGCGAGTTCGGAACGCAATCCCGCAAGGCTGATACCGTTGCGCTGGGCCATCCGTCGCTCGCACTCCTTTTCAAGAACGGCAAGCGCGGCTGGTGCCAACGAACGATTGGTCAACGCACTGGCGAGGAGTGTCTCGGCGGTTGTCCGATGCGACCCACCGAAGTCGAAATCGAGTATGTGGACGAACTTCAGGATTGCGTTGACATCGACACCCGCCACGGCGCTGCCGCGCGCTGCGAGAGCTTTTTCCATGAGAATCCGAAAGTTATCGAGTGCGTTTGTCTGGTTTTGCGACAAAGTCGCGGACGATCCGTCTCTTAAAATGTCGAGAGCTCGCGCGAGGTGGTTTCTTATGGTCCCTGAAGTGGTCGGGCCTAATGCGATTGCCATGACGTCGAACCCGCCGGTTAGCGGACGATCCCAACCACGTACCCCGGACCCAGTTGAAGCGGCCTCCCAGAGGCGTGCAAATTCATCGCACGTCTTCCCGAGTTCGCTAGTTAGGGAGGATGAGCCCGTCAGGCTGTTCTTGCCTTGGATGAACGCCCAGCCGCCCGTATCCAACGAGATCAAAATGTCGTCGACTGGCGCCTCGGTCTCGAAGCGAAAGCCAGTCGGATTTGCCGCGCCCAAGCCTAAGCGAGCGTCCATTGGGGTGCCAGCCAAACCTTGCGCAGCAAAGTAGGCCGCAACCGAAGCCTGGAAACTCACCCCAGACGCTGTGGCGTTCCCGCCCCCCGTCGCGAGCAGGTCTCTCTTCTTTATCTCTTCGGCCTTCGGCTTCTTTGTCATCAAGCACTCACGTCAACTTAGGTCTTAAGCAGAATTATCTCAAATGAGGCCTACTGCGGTTGTTGCTAGCCGCGGGCTAAGACACACCACACCATCCGCCCGCAACACAAAATCAGCCGAATGAAACACCGTCGTTCTAGCAAACGATAGAATGACCCGGTCGACCTTGGCCCATTCCGGCTCCCCGATGTCAAAGACGAATGACGACACGCCGTCCCGGCTTTCGCGCGTGATGCCGATGGTTGGTTCATTGCCGTTCATGATTGCCCGGATAAGCATCTGGCTTGCGAGCACCGTGTAGGCGTAGTTCAGCATTGCGTTGACCGGATGCGATGCATTGCGGTTTCCAGCTTTGGCAAAACCCGTTGTTCTTGCGCTGATGGATAGCCGTTCATCTGGGACAGGGTTCTTTGTCAGCACGCTCCATTCGACCGACTACTGGTGGCTGATTGCAAGTGCGCACGAGTGCTGATTGTAAAACTATGCGCCGTGCAAACTGCGGATTGAGCCTTACAACGCCGTCCTTGCGCAGCATAAAATCTCCCGGCTGGAACATCGTCGACTTGATCAATGTAAGCATGGCCAGATCGATTGTGGATCGCTCCGGCTCCATGATGTCGAAGATGAAGGCCGATGCGCCGTTGCCGCCTTCATGCATGATACCGATGGTTGGGTCGTAACCCTCGCTCACGGCTTTGATCCGCATGCGGCTTTCCAGCACGGCATAGGCGTAGTTCAACATGGCATTGATCGGATGTGAAGCGTTGCGGTTTCCAGCCAGGGCGAAAGCTGACGTGCGCGGGCCGACGTCTCGCCAGTCATCCGGAATGGGATGTCGCGACGTGCCGCGCCACTTAATCGGCATGTCTCGCCAAGCCCGGAAATAGGCAGCGGCACTGTTGGCTTCGATGATGCGCAAATCGACAATGCTCTGAGGCGGGTTCAATTCCAGCGCGGATAGATCATTGTAGGCCCGCGTCATGGCAGCTTCCCAAGCCTGAGAACGGGGAACCGCCTTTTCCAGCGTTCGTATGCAGCCTT
>JAIYDY010000059.1 GCA_027487245.1 Hyphomicrobiales bacterium | reverse complement strand
TCGAAGAACTCGCGCATCTTCGGGGCCTGCATGAAGATGAAGTTGACGAAGCCGACCACCTGTTCGAGCCGCCCGATCAGCATGGTGGCGAAGCTGGTGAAGGTCACGATCTCGCCGACCGTGGTCAGCCCCTGCATGTAGAGATACGTGCCGAGCGAGAAGATCGACAACACCGTCAGCGTGGCCGAGGCGCGGGTGGCGATGGTCGCCAGCGCCCACCAAGACAGCACCGGAATTTGCGCATCGAGCAGGCTCTTGATGGTTGTGTGCAGGCCGCGCACCTCTGTCTCGATGCGCGTGAAGCTCTGGATCACCGGCACGTTGCCGAGCGCATCCGAGGCGCGTTCGGCGAGGTCGGAATGATAGCGCTCGACGCTGCCCTGAAGCTTCTCGGTCTTGCGCAGCACGAAAGCCGTGAGTGCACCGAAAAAGACGACGAGGATGACCAGCAGAAGCCCCATCTGCCAGTTGAGCCACATGGTGAAGGGCAGGAGCACGACAAGCGCCACGATCGAGGCGCAGTGCTCGCGGAAGAAGGACAACCACAGGCCCCACATGCCGCTGGTGCCATCGAGCATCACCTTGAGCACGCGGCCCGAATGGGTCGCGGTGTGGAAGGCGATCGGCAAGGTCAGCGCATGCTCGAAATAGTTGGCCATCACGGCGAGGCGCCGGCGATGGGCGAGCCGGTCGGCGTGAAGGGCGACATAGACCCCGGCCAGGATGGTGAAGATGCCGAAGCCCACCCAGCCAAGCATGAGCGGCATCAGTTCGGGCCAGGTCGGCTTGGCTCCGGTGCCGGCCGACTTGGTCAGCACATCGATGATCTTGCCGAACAGGACAGGTTCCGCAAAGGCCGCGACCGCCAGAAACAGGTTGGCCAGCGCCAGGTAAACGCCGAGCCGCTTCTCGGGGCCGAGTTGTCCGAGGACGCGGAGATAGATGCTGAGCATTGCCATGGCGGTCTCTTTAGACGAGCCTCGGATATCCGGAAAGGTCAGGCCCGGGGTGGTGCCGGGCCTCTTTTCGCGTTGCCCCGGCAGGCTTCCGGACGTAGCGCGGCTGATCGCTGCCCACAAGCAACCTTGGAACTGAATTGCACGTGAACGTCAGGGTCGGATGGCGTCGCCTGACGTCATGGTCTGGCATCGCGGCGGCTCCTCGCCGCGTGGAGCATCTGGCCGGCGCCGGTCAGGGTTTGAGGCCGGGGGGGATCGGGCCCGCTTCGGAGATCAAGGTGATGGTCACGCGCCTGTTCGCTGCCAGATATGGATTTTCCGGGAACAGCGGACTGGTCGCGCCCTTGCCGGAGACAATGGAAAAGCGGTTGTCCGGCACGCCGGCTGCGGTGAGGATCTCGCGAACGGCGGAGGCGCGGCCGACGGACACGTCCCATGGCGACCAGGTCTGGGCGCGGCCGGACATGGTGGCTGAGGTGTGCCCGGCCACTGCGATCGGATTCGGCATCCGGCGCAAGGTCGGAACGATGGCTTCGAGCACCTTGCGGGTCCGCTCATAAGGAAAGGTCGAGCCATCGGCAAACATCGACCGGCCGTCCTGATCGACCAGCGAGATGTTGAGACCCTCCTTGGTTTCCTCGATCACGATGTTCTTCGACAGCTCCGCGATGTCGGGCATCGCATTCAAGGCCTGCCGGAGGGTTGTTCCGGCCAGCCCGAGCCCACGATCGAAGGTGACGACATCGAGGCCTTCGCTCCTGCGTTTCATGTCATTGGGCGCGGTGAAATCCGCTGCCTCCTCGACTGGGCGCATGCGTGCATTCTGCAGTTGGGGCTTGGTCGGGATGCCATTGAGCTCAACAATGCCGTTGAAGCGGTTCTCCTTGTTGGTGCCGAACGCTTCACGGAATGAGCCGGCAACAACCGCCATCTTTTCCTTGTTCTGTGAGGAATAGGCCGCAACCATCACGAAAAAGCTCATCAGCAGGGCCATCAGGTCGGCAAAGGTCACGAACCAGCCATGGCCGCCGTGTCCACCCCGTCTTCTCCTTGCCATCAACATGTTCTTTCCCGTCAGCACTGCGCGCCTGCGTCAGGCTTCGGCGAATTCCGCCCGATGATGATCGGGCAGATAGGCCAGCAACATCTCCCGGATCAGGGTCGGGCTCTTGGCGTCACGGATCTGCAGGATCCCGTCGATGATCAGCGTGCGCGAGATTTCCTCTTCCTCGATCTTGACGTGCAGCTTGTCGGCGATCGGCGTGGCGATCGCATTGGCAATGACCGCTCCATACAGTGTGGCGAGCAGCGCGGTCGCCATCGCAGGTCCAAGCTTGGATGGATCGGACATGTTGGCGAACATGGTGACCATGCCAAGGATCGTGCCGATCATGCCCCAGGCCGGCGCGCAATCGCCAATGGCCCGGTAGACCTTTGAGCCCTCATCGAGGCGCTGCAGGAAATTGTCGCGGTCGCATTCCAGGGTGTTGCGGATGAAGTCCTTGTCGTAGCCGTCCGCCACATAGCGCGCACCCTGGGCCAGGAACGGGTCGGAAATGACCGCTGTCTCCAGAGCAACAGGCCCCTGCCTGCGCACCATTTCTGCCAGTCGGGTAATCTCGGCAATCAGATCGCGCGGATGGAAGGCGCGCATCTGGAAGGCGAACTTCATACCCATCGGCAGGCCATTCACGATCACCGAGAACGGATAGCGCACCATGGTGGATGCAATGACGCCGCCGAAAATGATGATCACCGCGTGCTTGTCGAAGAAGGCACCGAAGTTGCCGCCATCGATGAGGATGATCGCGCAGATGGTCGCTATGCCGGCGATCAGGCCCAGGCCGGTTGCAATGTCCATCGAGTTTCCCCTCGCGAATCAGCCGGAACCGGTTCAGTCACGCTTCCTGCGTGTAGGGGCATCACAGTTAACGTTCCTTCAATGCTTGCGTTGACACCGGTCGGCGCAGCGGCATGCGTTTGGCGTCGCGGACAACTGTCAGCGTGGAGCGAGCGACGGATGCTGGCAGCCACCAGCCGGTCCGCGTTGATGATCCTGACCGGGCTCGGGCCATCCCCGTCGGCCTCAGGCGCGGAGGGCGCTTCCTTGCTGCCGTACCGTCAGGGCGCGACCAGCAGCGCCCAGTAGACCTTGTATTTCGATGTGGGCGCATAGGCTGTGGCGATGCCCATCCGGGTGGCAGCCCTGCTCTTCAGCACCTGGTCATGCTGGGCGGAATCGCGCCAGCCGGAGAAGGCTTCCGCCAGCGTCCGGTAGCCTGCCGACAGGTTGGCATCGGCAGACCTGATCCCGTCACTGGCCAGCCGCTGCTTGACCGCGTCGGCCGAGCCGGGCTTGTCCGCCGCCGCCATCCGGCCGGCCTCGCGCTCGGCCGCAGCCTGGAGCACCGGGTCAAGGACCAGCTGACCCATCCCGGCATTGAGCCGGTAGGCCGAGATCATCGCCCGGGCCTGCCCTGTGTCGAGCCGTGCGCCCGGCTGCCCCAGATCGGCGTAGAAACTTGGCTGCGATGCGGGGCGCCCCGTCTCGGTGCAGCCTGACAATCCCAGAAGCGCGGCGAGGCCCGCAAGGGCGGCAGTGCAGGCCAAGGTGCTGCCCTTTCTCATGGTTTGCGCGGCGCTTTCGCCGCTGCCCTGCCAGCCGTCGCGGAGGCAACGGGGGCGGGATCGGAGGGCGCCGCTGGCCCGGTGGCAGCTGCTGGCACGCCGGAAGCAGGCTTGCGCCGGGCCTGATAGGCGGCGGCCTGGGCTTCCTGCGCCTCTTCGAGGGTGTCGACCAGTTCTTCCAGCGTGTCCTCGATGCGGTCCAGCCCTTTCACCGCCACCTCGCGTTCGGGGTGGCCGATGCCTTCGCTGGCCAGATCGGCGAAGATGGAGAAGTGCAGGTCGCTGGAGACGATGCCGACGAAATCGACTTCCGGCACGATGCAGATCAGGTCAAAATCAAGCGCGCCTTCGCTGATCTTCTTGAACAGGACGCGCGGCCGGGGCTCCTTCAGCACCTGGGGGTGCCGCTCGGCGGCGCCGACCATGACAGAGCGCACCCGCTCCGGATCGGCGGAGCGCGGCACTGACAGGCTGACGACGACCCGGCCTGTGCGGTCCGAGCGCACACGGTTCTTGACCACGCCGGAAATCAGGTTCGAGTTCGGCATGATCACCGTGGAGCGGTCGAAGGTCTCGATTTCGGTGGATCGGACGTTGATCCGGCGCACCACGCCCTCGCCATCACCCACGACGATCAGGTCACCCACGCGGATCGGGCGCTCCCAAAGCAGGATCAGGCCGGAGACGAAGTTCGACACGATCGACTGGAGCCCGAAGCCGATGCCGACCGAAAGGGCACCGGCGACGATGGTCAGGCGTTCGAGGCTCAGGCCGAGCGACGAGATCGCCAGCGCCAGTGCGGCCACATAACCGACGTAGCCTGTCATGGTGCGCAGGGAGTTGCGCAGGCCGGTGTCCAGATCGGTGGCCGGCAGGAAGCTCTCGTCGAGCCAGCGGGTCAGGGCCTTCGTGGCAGTGACGCCGAGGGCGAAGAGCAGGCCGGCGATGATGATGGCCGACAGCGAGATGGTGACATCGCCGACCTTGAAGCCGAAGAAGGCGGCCCTCAGCGATCCTGTCAGGTCGCCGGACTCGATGCCCCATGGAGCCAGGATCAGCATGATGCCGACGATGACCAGGACGAGCTTTATCAGGCCCGAGCCAAGGACCGCTGCCTGTTCCAGCGAGCGCTTGCGCAGGCCGACATTGGTCTGGAGCGCCCTCGCCACCTGTCCATCGCCGGCCAGAAGACCCTGCATGGCCTCCTCCGTGAGCATGAGGGCCAAGGTCATCAGCGTCGCGATGATGATGAGCCAGGCCGCCTGATCCACCAGGAACGAGGCAAAGGCCACGTATCCGAATAGCGTCGCAGTCCCGATCACGACGACAAGTGTCCAACCCACCAGCCTGAGCGGGGCCAGCCGTGCGCCATCCACCGGAACATAAGGGCCGAGGTCGGCCTCGACATCGTCGCTCCCGGTGTCGCGAAGCTTGTTGAGCCAGAAGGCAAGGACGCCGGCGAACAGCAGCGCAAAAGCCGCGCGAACCGCAATGGACAGCGACAGCCCTGCGGCGATGGCCTGCAGAAGGCCCTCCACCGCTTTGGAGATCACCAGCACCAGCGCAGCGGAGCTGACCAGTTTCTTGAGCACGCGGGCATTGCGGTCCGCCACGCCGAAAATCCGGCGCTGTGGCCATTTCGGCGCCAGTGTCGCGTCCGCCAGCGAACCGATGAAGGCGAGGAAGGCCAGTCCGCCCATTATGGCCCAGGCGAAGGCTTCGAGGCGGCGCGGCACGAGCCCGCCGTTGATCAGCGCCGTGTAGACCAGCCAGCTGCCGAGTGCGGCCGGCAAGGCACCTGCCACGAGCCTCACCACGGCAGCGACCAGGCGCTTGGCGCGGGTCGCTTCGCTGTCGGCTCCTAGCCGGATCATCATGGCCGGCATGAAATGCCGCCGCGCGGCATAGAGCCCGATGGCGGCCAGCAGCGCGATCACAACCAGAATGAAGCTGCCTTCGGCAACCCTTGCCGCGCTGCTCGATAGCCAGTCCGCCACGAGCAGTCGCATGGCGCGGACATCCTGCGGCAGCGAGGACAGCAAGGAACCCCACAGCGAAGGGGTGAGAAGGCTGGGGCCATGCTCGAACAGGGTCCGGGAGAAAAGCGCCCGGCGCTTGTCGGCCACGGTGCTGCTGATCTGTTCGGCCTGAAGCAGCAGCGCGCGGGCCAGTCTCGCGCCTTCGTTGGCCTCGGCGAGCACCTTCTCGCGTGCGGCGCGCTCGGAGGCAATGTCGGCGCTTTCCGGGGTCGCCTTTTCGTCAGGCTTGGGACCAAGCTGGTCGACAAGGGACTTGGCCTGATCAGCGCGGAGGCCGAAATCCTCGGCAAACCTGCGCAGATCATCGAGCAGGGGTTCGGCGCGCTGCCTGAGCCTCTGGAGGTCGGTGTCCTTGAGTTCGCGCGATGCCAGTGTCGTCTCGATCTGCTGCACATCAAGGCGGATGGCGTCGATACGCTGGCGCGCAGCCTGTTGCTCTGCCGAAACCGGGACGCGGGGCTGGTTCTGGCCCTGTGCCGAAGGCTGCGTCTGGGCGCGTGCATCGCCGCCGATCATCGGGGCGGCGAGCAGGACCACGATGCCGAGGGCGAAGGCAGCCAGCGCCAGCATGCTGCGCCGCTTTGCCGGGGCAATCCGCTGGCCGACGTTGAACAGGGTTGGTCTTGCCATCAGATCTGCCACCCTTCGTCATGATTCGAGGTCATCCGAGCCTCGCCATGGGAGTGGGGCAAACGCAAGGCCAATGCTCGTGATCCGGCAACAGAACGGTGAGGGTCAATCGGTGACGCCACGGGTGATCCTTCCCGCGCGTGTCCGTTCGGTCCGTGTCTGTTCTGTCCGCGACAGGTCAGTCATTGCGGTGATCCGGTGCCATGTGTCGTTGACGCTGCGCTTGCGCTGATGGCGAGCCTTGAAGGCGACGACCGACAGGGGCAAGGACCATCCCGCCGGCGCTGCCTCGACAAGGTCCGGTGCAAAGCGGGACCTTGTCGAAGCTGTGAGCCAGGCCACGCCGAGCCCGGCCAACGCCATGCCGGCCAGCACATCCGACATGTCGCTTTCCGCCACGCGGATGCCGGCCAGCGGTGCTGGCGCAGCCTCGACGATGAGGTCGACCAAACGCGAGAAATAGATGCCCGGCGAATACATCAGCAGCGGCACCGGCTTCTGGTCAGAGCCCGGCAGGCCCCAGCCCCGTGCCAAAGCGGCGCGGCTGAGCCACGGCTTGAGCATGTCGTGCGCAATCACCAGGCGCTCGAAGCGCTCCGGGTCGAGATGAATCGGTTGCTGGGCTGTCTCGTGCGCAATCATGATGTCGGCGTTGCCCGCGACGAGCGAGCCGACCAGATCGATGACATTGCCATGCACCAGCGCGCAGGTGGCATGGCTCTGCGCTGTCCAGTCGCGCCACCAGTCGCTGAACAGGGAGGTGGCAATCACATAGGGCAGGGCGACGCGGACGTGATCGCGCCCGAACACAGGCTTGCCCTCGATCTCGCTGCGCGCTTCGGCCAGGCGGCCAAGCAGTTCGCCAGCATGCAGGCGGAATTGTTCCCCGGCCTGCGTCAAGGCTGGCGGAAAGGTGCCACGGTCGATCAGCGCAGCGCCCGCCCACGCCTCAAGCGACTGGATCCGGCGGCTGAAGGCGGCCTGCGAGGTGTTGCGCCGGGTAGCAGCCCTGGTGAAGTTGCGCGCCTCGGCCAAGGCCAGAAAGTCCTGAAGCCAGCGTGTATCCACGGGCGCATCTTCCTCTCAGGTGTGCCGATCTGGCTGCCGGACACAGCCAACGGATCGTCGCTTCCGGCGTGCACGTTAAGGGCAGGGGTGTGCCAGCGCCAAGCGTCGAGCGCGAGTTGATGCATTTTTTGCATCGCTTTGCCCCGTACCCATGGGCCGGGCCGGCGCTGGCATCACCGGCATTGCGGGCTTTGCATTGGCCTTGGCGCTGCTTTGCGGGCAGTCTTGGGGGGTGCAATGTCCCGTCGGGCGTTGCGGGATCACGGAGCAACCCATGCAGATCACCCCGCCCTATCTGATGTTCCTGGGCGATGTGCCGGACGAGCTTGCGGCCAAGACCGCGCACGGCATCGTCGACTGGAGGCCCGAGTGGTGCCTCGGGCAGATGCGGCTGCCCGGCTGCGGGGCCGATCTGCAGCTCGCCGACATGGGCATCGCCGAGGCTGTCGCCAATGGTGCCCGGACACTGGTGGTCGGCGTCGCCAATGCGGGCGGCGTGCTGCCGGATCACTGGAGCCAGTCCATTGTTGCCGCGATTGCAGCCGGCATGGATGTGGCCAGCGGCCTGCACATGCGCCTGGGCGACAACCCCGCCATTGCAGAGGCTGCGCGGCAGCATGGCCGGGCGCTGTTCGACGTGCGCCATTCGAACCAGCGTTTCGACACGGGCAAGGGCACGAAGCGGACGGGCTTGCGTCTCTTGACCGTCGGCACGGATTGCTCGGCTGGCAAGAAGTACACGGCGCTGGCGCTTGAACGGGAGATGCGCGCCCGCGGCTTCGATGCTGATTTCCGCGCCACAGGCCAGACCGGGGTGTTCATCTCAGGACGCGGCGTGGCCATCGATGCAGTGGTGGCGGATTTCATTTCCGGTGCTGTCGAGTGGATCGCGCCGGCAGCTGACCCCGGCCATTGGGATCTGGTCGAGGGGCAGGGCTCGCTGTTTCATCCATCCTTTGCCGGTGTAACGATGGGCCTGCTACACGGGGCACAGCCCGATGCCTTTGTGGTCTGCCATGAACCGACGCGCACGACGATGCGGGGCGTAAAGCACCCGTTGCCGTCCATCACCGATGTGATCGATCTGACGATCCGCTGCGGCCGGCTGACGAATCCGGCCATCACCTGCACCGGCATCTCGATCAACACGCAGGCGCTGGGCGAGGCCGATGCGCGGGCTTATCTGGATCGTCTTGCCGACGAGCATGGCCTGCCCGCCACAGACCCGGTGCGTTTTGGCGTGGGTGCGTTGGTGGACAGACTGGCGGCGCTCTATCCGCAATCAAACCGCAAGCCGAAGGGTTGAGGCGGCCATGACAGGGCTGACAACCAACAGCTCCGGCGCACTCGACTTGCATGTCGCCATCGAGCGCTTCCCGATCGCCGGGGCTTTCACGATTTCACGCGGCAGCCGCACCGAGGCGGTGGTGGTCACGGCGACGGTGAGCGACGGCGTCCATGAAGGGCGCGGCGAATGCGTGCCCTATGCGCGCTATGGCGAGACCGTGGAGGGAGTTGCCGGCGATCTTGCCGAGCAATCGGTGCGCCTGCGTCGGGGCGGCGATCATGAGACCCTGACCAGCGGGCTGAAGGCCGGCGCTGCCCGCAACGCGCTTGACTGCGCCTTGTGGGATCTGGCCGCCAAGCGCGCCGGCGTGCGGGTCTGGGATCTGACCGGGACTGGCGAGCCTCGGCCGCTGACCACCTGCTACACGCTTTCGCTGGGCGATCCGGCCAGCATGGAAGCGGCAGCAAGGGCGGCCAGCTCCCGGCCGCTGCTCAAGGTCAAGCTCGGCGGCGAGGGAGACGAAGCCCGTATCGCTGCCGTGCGCCGGGGCGCGCCGGCTTCGCGGATCGTGGTCGATGCCAACGAGGCCTGGACCGAGGCGAGTTTCGACCGCCATGTCGCGGCATGCCTTGCAGCCGGCGTTGCCCTCATCGAGCAGCCCCTGCCAGCCGCCAACGACGCGGCGCTGGCGCATCTGCACAGCCCGATCCCGATCTGTGCCGACGAGAGCTTTCACGGGCTGGATTCGCTCGCGCTGATCATGGAGCGATACGACGCCATCAACATCAAGCTGGACAAGACCGGCGGGCTGACGGCGGCGCTTGCCGTCGCGGCAGCGGCCCGGGCTCACGAGATGCCGGTGATGGTCGGTTGCATGCTCGGCACCTCGCTGGCCATGGCGCCGGCCATGCTGATCGCAGCAGGTGCAGCGTTCGTGGATCTCGATGGGCCGCTGCTGCTGGCGAAAGATCGCGATCCGGGCTTGCGCTTTGAGGGCAGCACCGTCCACAGTTACGGTCCTGAACTCTGGGGCTAGGAAAACTGGGCTAGGAATGCGGCAGAGGCAGGTGCCGAACCATGCCTTTTTCCGAATGCAGACGGCCTGTCATGCGGCAATGTCGCCGCGCGGGTTCAACCGTGACACAAGGGGAGACACGTCACATGTTCAACAGGATTTCAACATCGGCACTGGCGGCTTTCGCCATGCTGGGAGCAGGGGCAGCCACCGCGCAGACCCTGGTGCCAAGCCCCACGCTCGACGCCATCCGGACGCGCGGCAGCCTTGAATGCGGCGTCCATGTCGGCGTGCCGGGCTTCTCGTTCCCGAATGACAAGGGTGAGTGGAGCGGGCTCGACGTGGATTATTGCCGGGCACTCGCCGCCGCCGTGCTGGGCGATGCCGGCAAGGTCAAGTTCACGCCGACGACCGTGCAGCAGCGCTGGCCGGTGCTGCAATCGGGGCAGGTCGACCTGCTGTCGCGCAACACCACCATCACCTTTTCGCGCAATGCCTCGCTGGGTGTGAACTTCCAGGGCATCAATTTCTACGAGGGCCAGACCTTCATCGTCCGCAAGGCCTCGAAAGCCACGGCTGCCAAGGATCTCGACGGTGCCTCGGTCTGCGTCGCAGCCGGCTCCACCGAAGAGAAGAACGCGGCCGACTGGTTCCGCGAGCGCAACCTCAAGGTCACGATCACCAACTTCCAGAAGAATGACGATGCCATCGCGGCCTATGATGCAGGCCGCTGCGATGCCTACACCGCCGGTGTCGGCGCTCTGGCGGGCCAGCGTGCCAAGCTCAAGACGCCGGACGAGCACATCATCATGGCCGAGCCAATCTCCAACGATCCGCAAGGGCCGGTGACACGCTACGGCGACGAGCGCTGGCAGGCCGTGGTGCGCTGGGTGCTCAACGGCATGATCGCCGCTGAAGCGCTCGGCGTGACCTCGAAGAACGTCGATGACATGCGAGCCAACTCCAAGAACGCCGAAGTGCGCCGCCTTCTGGGTGCAGAGGGCAATTTCGGGGCGATGCTCGGCCTGTCGAATGACTGGATGTTCAACGCCATCAAGGCCGTCGGCAACTACGGCGAGAGCTTCGAGCGCACGGTCGGCAACGGCTCGACCCTGAAGCTCGAACGTGGCCAGAACGCCCTGTGGACCAAGGGCGGGCTGCTCTTCACCCCGCCTTTCCAGTGAAAACCTGCGGCTGATGCCGCAGCTTCACTGAGACCCGGCGGCTTGCGCCGCCCATCCGGGATCCGTGCCCTTGCCGCCTTGCGGTGAGGGCACGGATCCCGGCCAGACCTTCCCGACCGCCGGACAGACCGCTCCATGCTTCGCCGCCTCTACTATGATGCCCGGGTGCGCGATCTGTTCTGGCAGATCGCGATCAGCGTGGGGCTGGTGGCGCTGACGATCTTCTTCGTGCGCAACGCCTCCCAGAACATGGTCAACGCCGGCATCGCGTCCGGGTTCGATTTCCTCTGGCGCTCGTCGGGCATCGACGTGCCCTTCGTGCTGACCTCCTACACCGCGTCCGACAACATCTGGGCGCTGTTCTGGGCCGGCGTGGCCAACACGCTGTTGGTGTCGTTCCTCGCCATGGTTCTGGCCACAATCATGGGCTTCCTGATCGGGCTGGCACGGCTCTCCTCGCACTGGCTGCTGTCGACAGCCGCCGGCGCCTATGTCGAGTTCGTGCGCAACATCCCGCTGCTGTTCTTCGTGCTGTTCTGGTATTTCGGCGTGATCGCGGCCTTGCCGCAGCCGCGCGACAGCCTCGGCTTCTTCTCCGCCATCTTTCTCAACAACCGCGGGCTGACGGTGCCGTCGCCCATGGATGGCAGCGTCTTCCGCTGGGCCTTGCTGGCCATCCTGCTGGCCGGTGTCGTACAATGGCTGGTCGTTCGCTGGGCCGCCGCACGCAAGGCCAGCACCGGGCAGGACGCGCCGGTCCTCGCGGCCGGAATCGTGCTGTGCCTTGTCGTCCCGGTTCTGGCACTGGTGATCGCGGCCCGCGCCACCGGCTGGGATATGCCGCAGCCCGGGCGCTTCAACCTTCGGGGCGGCTTTGTCATCATCCCGGAGTTCGTAGCGCTGCTGGCTGCCCTGGTGACCTACACTGCCGGTTTCGTGGCAGAGATCGTGCGCGGCGGCATCGCGGCCGTGGTCAGGGGCCAGCGCGAGGCAGCCGCCTCGTTGGGGCTCCGACCCGGTCAGATCCTGCGTTTCGTGGTGGTGCCACAGGCGCTGCGCGTGATGATCCCGCCAATGACCAGCCAGTATCTGAATGTGCTGAAGAACTCGTCTTTCGGTGCTGCCATCGCCTATCCCGACGTGGTCAGCCTGTTCATGGGATCGGCGCTCAACAACACCGGGCAGGCCATCGAGATCATCGCCATGACGCTGGCTGTCTATCTGTTCTTCGGGCTGATCGTGTCGGCCCTGATGAACTGGTACAATGCCCGGATCGCGCTGGTGACCCGATGAGCCCCCATGTCCGGCCCTCGTCGCTCGCGCTGTGGCGCGCCCGCCTGTTCAGCACCCCGCTCGACAGCGCCATCAGCCTTCTGGTGCTGGCCGGCCTCATCTGGGCCTTCGCGCCGCTGGTGCGCTGGGCGCTGATCAATGCCACCTGGGCGGGCGAAACCCGGGCCGATTGCGCACCGGGTGGGGCCTGCTGGGTGTTCATCAAGGCCCGGTTCGGCCAGTTCATGTATGGATTTTATCCTGCCGCGGAACGCTGGCGCCCGAACCTGTTCCTCGGTCTGGCCCTTGCCGGCATCGTGCCGCTGTTCTGGCTGGAAGGCCGCAGCCGGCTCCGGCTCGGCCTTGTGGTGCTGCTGACGCTGCCGGTGCTCGGGGTCTGGCTGCTGGGCGGTGGCCTCGGCCTCAGGCCGGTCGAGACGCGCGACTGGGGCGGCCTGATGCTGACCCTGTTCATTGCCGTCTATGCCGGTCTGATCGCGGTGCCGCTCGGCATTCTGCTTGCGCTGGGCCGGCAGTCGCGGCTGCCGCTGGTGCGCACCTTGTCAGTGGTCTTCATCGAGTTCTGGCGCGGCGTGCCGATCATCGCGGTGATCTTTCTGGCGTCCATGCTGTTGCCTCTGATCATGCCTGCCGGAGTTGGCGTCGATCGTCTGGCGCGTGCTGTGATCGGGCTTGGCCTCGTCATCGCCGCCTACATGGCCGAGGCCGTGCGCGGCGGCTTGCAGGCGCTGCCCAAGGGGCAGACCGAGGCAGCGGCGGCGCTCGGCCTTGGCTACTGGCAGACCACGGGCCTGATCACCTTGCCGCAGGCGCTGCGCATCTCCTTGCCGGCCATGACCAACGAGTTCATCGCCCTGATCAAGAACACCACGCTGGTCCTTGTGGTGTCGATCCTCGATCTGCTCGGCATCGCGCAAGGCTCGCTGGCCGACCCCGCCTGGGTGGGGATGAACATGGAGGCCTATCTGTTCTCCGGCACGATCTATTGGCTGATCTGCTTTGCGCTGTCGCGCTGGAGCCGCTCTCTGGAGGCTGGCGGGCCACGCTCGCACTGAGCCACGGCGCAGCGCGCGAAACGGGCTATGGTCCGGAAGGGAGCCAAAAATAGAACTTAAAGCATTGATAAACAACAGAATAACAAAATGTCATCTCTGAGTTGCCCGCTTTGCCCTGCGCGGCCTTGGCAGTGACGGGTTGGGGCGAGTTCTGAGACCTTCTTGTTCTGTCTGACAGCTCCGCCACTCACCCCCTCTGATCCGCAGCGTCACGCCCTGGCCGGCAACCCCGCCTCGGTCGCGCACCAGCGGGCTATCTCCTCGTGGGTGGCGAACCAGACACCAGGCAGGGATTTTGCGTGCCGGATGATCTCGTCGAGAATGAAAATCCGTGAGCGGTGGCCGATGTGGTGGGGGTGCATGGTGAGGACATAGAGCCCGCCTTCCTCGTGGGCCATGTCAAGCTCGCGCCGGAAGATGTTCAGCACCGTCTCCGGTCCGGTGTAGGGCCGCAACGCTGCCATGCGGTCCATGTTGAAATAGATCGCATCGTCGCGGATCCATTCGACCGGAAGTTCGACTATTCCCGTCGGCGCGCCTTCGTCGAGGAGCTCGTAAGGCTCGTCGTCCGCCATGAGCGAGGAATCGTAGAGCAGGCCCATCTCGCGGATAATCTTGAGCGTGTAAGGCGAGAAATCCCACGAAGCCGTGCGCATCCCGACTGGCCTGCGCCCTGACAGCTTCTCCAGCGTGTCAGCAGCACGCAGGGCAAGGTCGCGCTCCGTCGCGTGGTCAAGCCTGGAGTTGAATTCATGAATCCACGAATGAATCCCTAGCTCATGGCCGCTTGCTCCCACCGCCCGGGCCTCTTCGGGGTGGAGCAGTGCCGACACGGCAGGCATGAAGAAGGTGGCGGGCACGCCGTGGCGCTCCAGAAGACGCATGATGCGCGGTGTGCCCTTGCGTGCACCATACTGGCCCTGGCTCATCTTGCCATATGACGCACCGCCGAAGCGCAACTCGATGGTTTCATGGTCGCTGTCGAACGACAGGGCAACCGCACAGCGCGCGCCATTCTTCCAGCGGGCGGGAGCGAGTGAGCGGCCAGCCCGCACATGCTCCACCTTGGCGCGCCAGATGGCTTCGGACCATGTCCAGGGCTTGTCGGCATCCGTGCTCATCGTTCAATCCTCTGCATGATGACAGGCGACCATCGCGCCGTCCTTGCGCGCCACAAGAAGCGGCGCATCCTTGCGGCAAATCTCGGTGGCGATTGGACAACGCGTGTTGAACGCGCATCCAGGCGGCAGGTTCGAGGCGCTCGGCAATTCGCCTTCGAGAATGCGGCGCGTCTTGGCACGCTGCCGTACAGGGTCCGGCTCGGGTGCCGCCAGAAGTAGCGCCTGGGTGTAGGGATGGCGGGGTTTGCCGAACAGGACGGCCATCGTTGCGATTTCGACGATGCGGCCAAGATACATCACGGCCACCCGGTCAGCGATATGCCGGACAACGGACAGATCGTGCGACACGAACAGGTAGGACATGCCGGTGTCCCGCTGAAGATCAACCAGCAGGTTCAGGATCTGCGCACGGACCGAAACATCAAGCGCGGACACAGGTTCGTCGCAGATCACGAGCCTGGGCTGCAGGGCCAGTGCCCGCGCGATGACAATGCGCTGCCTCTGCCCTCCGGAAAAGGCATGCGGGAAGCGCGAGGCATGGTCAGCCTCAAGCCCGACAGCCTTCAGCAGGGCTGCAACCCTGTCGCGCAGCGCGGCGCCTTTCGCCAGACCCCTGACCTGCAGCGGCTCGCCGATGGCGGCACCAACCGAAAGCCTTGGGTTGAGCGACAGTGCGGGGTCCTGAAAGACCATCTGGGCATCACTGCGGATGGCCCGCAGGCTCTCCGCGTCGTCACTTCTGACCTCGCGTCCCGCGACCGTGATTGTTCCGCCGACAAGGGGAACCAGACCAAGAATCGCATTGGCGAGGGTCGACTTGCCGCAACCGGACTCGCCCACAAGGCCAAGCGTCTCGCCCGGCTGCACAGACAGCGTCACCCCGTCCACGGCCTTGAGCGCAGGACCGGCCTTTCGCAGGAAGCCGCCTCGCGACCTGAAGTGAACTGCGGCATTCTCGACGCTGAGGACCGGTTGGCTCATGCCGGCACTCCCAGCATCCCGACATCATGCGAACGCCAGCAGGCCGCCTCATGGCCATCCCCGTGATTGACAAGAGGCGGTGTCTCCTTCCGACACTTGTCCTCAACCAAAGGACAGCGACTGGCGAAGCGGCACCCAACACCGTGCGAGGAGGGGCGCGGCACCGTGCCTTCAATGGTGGCCAGGCGTGACTTGGGCGCCAGCGCAGCATGGGGAATGCTGGCCAGCAGCAATGCGGTGTAAGGGTGCAGAGGTGCCTTGAAGATGGCTTCCGCCGATGCCGTCTCCGCCACCCGCCCGGCATACATGACGACCACCCGGTCAGCCATGTCTGCGACAACACCCATATCGTGGGTAATCAGCAGCACCGCCGTCGATCGTGCGGTCACAAGTTCCCTGATCAGGTGCAGGATCTGCGCCTGGATGGTCACGTCCAGCGCGGTGGTCGGCTCATCGGCGATCAGCAGGCGCGGCCCGCATATCAGGGCGATCGCGATCATGATGCGCTGGCACATCCCGCCGGACAGCTCGAACGGATACTGTGTCAGCCGACGGTCCGGATCGGAAATTCCGATCGAAACCAGCATCTCCCTGGCCCGCTGCATGGCAACCCGGGGAGCTACGACGCCGTGAGCGGTGAGGGCTTCGGCGATCTGTTCGCCAACCGGCATCAACGGGTCGAGAGACGCGGTGGGCTCCTGAAAGATGATGGAAGCATCGCGACCCCGCACGGCGGCCATGGCGGCCAGATCCAGCGAGGCAAGGTCGCGGCCTTCCAGCAGGATGCGCCCGCCGGCAAGGGTCACCGCGTCCGGAAGAAGCCGCAGCACCGCGAAGGCAGACAATGACTTGCCGCAGCCGGACTCGCCGACCAGCGCCACGATCTCGCCCTGGCGGACAGACAAGGACAACCCGTCGACGACCGCAGCGCCGTCGATCTCAAGGCGCAGACGCTCGATGTCCAGCACCGCGCCCGTCATCGCGTCAGGTCCATCCCGTGTCACCTGGTTGCCCGTCACCTGATTGCCTGCCGCCCGAACCCTGGCCACCTCACCGTTTGCCGCCGATCGGTCCCGGCTCGAACACACCCAGAGAATTGCCGCCATCGACCGAAAGCGTTGCTCCCGTGACGAAGGCTGCACGCTCCGAAGCGAGATACAGAACCGCGCCGGACGCATCATCGGGACCGCTGCTGCGCCCAAGCGGGATGCGGCTCAGCATGCGCTCCACATACTCAGGCGAAAGCGGGCTGACCACACTGCCTGGCGCAAAGCCGGGTTCGACCACGTTGACACGGATGCCCTGCTCGGCAAGTTCGATGGCGAAGCCCTTGGCGATGCGCTCCAGCGTGGTCTTTGAGGTGCAGTACGGCACGGTGCCCTTGCGCAGGGCGCGCGCAGCGCCGGACGAGATCATGATGACGACACCCTTCTTGTCCGCCGCGATCATGGCTTTCGCAAACTCACGCGTGACGAGATAGGGCGCCCGCACGTTGATGCCGAAAATCCTGTCCCATTCCGCCGTGTCGATCTGCAGCAATCCTCCGGCGGGATAAATGCCGGCATTGTTGACGACGACGTCGGGGGCGCCCCAATGCGCCGTCACCGTCGCCACCAGATCGAGGATCGACTTCTCATCCAGCAACTCGGTCTGATGCACCAGGGCCCGTTCCGGGGTTATGCCGTTCTCGGCAATGACAGCCTCGGCCGGGTCCCGCCGCGCATCGGAGAGCACGACCCTTGCGCCCTCGCGCCAGAAAGCTTCCGTGATCCAGCGTCCGAAAACGCCGGCTGCACCTGTGACGACGACAACCTTGTCCTTGAATTCCATGTCCGTTTCATCCTCTTGTTCTTGCACGGGGATCCAGCCGGTCACGCACCCAGTCACCCAGGACGTTGACCGACAGAACCAGAAGGAAAAGGCACCCGCCGGGAAAGACCGTCAGCCACCAGGCTCGTTCGATGTATTGCCGGCCAGCGCTCATGATCGTTCCCCAACTCGGGGTCGGCGGCTGGATGCCGAGGCCGAGAAACGACAGCCCTGCTTCAAACAGGATCATCAGCCCGAACTCGGCCGTGGCGACCACCAGAAGAGGCCCCGCAATGTTGGGCAGAACATGCCGCAGCAGCAGCCGTGTCGCAGATGCCCCCGCCAGTTCGGCAGCACGGATGTAGGGCAATGTCGCCACCTGCAGCGTCTGGGCATAGGCCACGCGCGCATAGCGCGGCCACCGTGTCAGACCCAGAACGAGGATCAATGTCTGGAAGCCCGGCCCTGCAACGGCGACAGCCAGCACGGCCAGAAGGATTGCCGGGATCGACAGCATCACGTCGACGAAGCGCATGATGACGATTTCGACCCAGCCTCTTCGCCAGCCTGCCAGCATACCGAGCGCGGTGCCAATCAGCAGCGAGACGGAGACTGACGCCACGGCCACGAACATCGATGCGCGCGCTCCGTAAATGACGCGGGACAGCAGGTCACGCCCCAGATCGTCGGTGCCGAGCAGAAAGGTCATGCCCTGGGGACCGGCAGAGCCGGGTGGCCGCAAGCGCAGGATCAGGCTCTGCCGCGACGGATCGAATGGTGCCAGAAGCGGGGCAAACACCGCCACGACCACAAAAGCGATCAGCAAGCTGCCCATCACGATGATCGACGTCGGCGTGCGCGCAAGCCACGCCCGAAGGTTCTGGACAGCGTTCATGAGCGGCCGAAGCGGATGCGCGGGTCAATGCCGGCATAAAGCAGATCCGCCGCCAGATTGACGGCGACATAGACCAGCGACACGAACAGGACGATGGCCTGAACCACCAGGAAATCCCGTGACTGGATGGCCTGGATTGCCAGTTGGCCGATCCCGGGCCACGCGAATACGGTCTCGACGATGATGGCACCGGCCAGGAGATTGCCGATTTCCAGAGCCGCGATGGTGACGACGGGGATGGACGCATTGCGCAGCACATGCCGGGTCACGACCTTGCCGGGCGAAAGTCCGCGGGCAAGACCTGCCCGGACGTAATCCTTGCCCAGTTCGTCAACGACAGCAATGCGGGCCATCCGTGCGAAGGTCGACATCGACAGCATCCCGAGTGCGATGGCAGGCATGATGACCGATTGTGGGCCGTCCACACCCGAGGAGGGCAACCAGCGCAGCGTGACAGCGAAGAGCATGATCATCAGGATGCCGGTCAGGAAGGTCGGCATGCTTTGCCCCGCCACGACGATCGCAGCGATCGGCCGCTCAAACCAGCGACCACGCCACACGGCCATGATGACGCCGGCCGGCACACCAAGCCCGATAGCCACGACGAGCGCGGCACCTGCCAGCGCCAGCGTGTAGGGGATCCGGCTGGCCAGAATGTCCCAGGCAGGAACGCGCTGCACCACAGAGACCCCAAGTTCAAAACGCAGGAGTCCCGCGAGGAACGTCAGATACTGACGCCAGATGGGCTGGTCGAAGCCGAGTTCACGCCTGAGCGCGTCGATGTGCTCGCGGGTGGCCCCCTCCGGAACAAGCAGCAGAACCGGATCACCCGAAAGGCGCATGACGAAGAAAACGATCGTCATGACGCCGAAGGTTGTGAGGATCGCCTGCAGCAGACGGCTGGCCAGATAGCGCGGCACGGACCCGGCCCCTCAGCCGATCAGGGCTGCCACCGCATGTCGAACAGGAAGAACGCCTCGTTTGCCGTGGGCTGCCAGCGGATTTCCCGCCGCGCGCCGTAGATCGCGTAATCCTGATAGAGGCCAAGACCCGGAACGTCCTCGCGCAGGATTTCGAAGGCGCGGCGATAATGGACCAGACGCTTGGCCTCATCGAGGGTCGACCGGGCTGCATCAACTTCCTTGTCGAAATCGGTGTTGGCGTATTTCGCCCAGATGGAGCCGCTGCGGAACAGCGGGAAGATCACCCCGTCGGCGTCCTGGCAGGCGCAGCTCCAGCGGCCGAGCGAAATCGAGCCTGCCTCATCAGGCCGGCCCTGCCTTCGCCTGAGGAAGGTGGGGTGGTCCATGGTCTGGATATCCACGCGGAAACCGACTTCCTGCAGCATCTGCTGCAATGCCTCGACCAGGCGGCGGTCATAGGCGGGCGATGTCAGGAAGCTG
The DNA here is from genome assembly GCA_027487245.1 of Hyphomicrobiales bacterium. GTDB lineage: Bacteria > Pseudomonadota > Alphaproteobacteria > Rhizobiales > Beijerinckiaceae > Allobosea. Next base: position 378 of record JAIYDY010000059.1, on the reverse strand, counting down.
ATCTGAGCGTTGACAGCATTGGCCTCGCGCAGCAGCGCCTTGGCCTTCGCGGGATCGTAGGCATTGCCACCAATGCCCTCGACATAGCCGAAGTTGGCGGGCGTCAGCACCACATCGACTTCCTTTCCGAAGCCCTGGAGCAGGGCATCGATCAGCGTCTTGCGGTCAATCGCATGCGCGATCGCACGACGCACACGCACATCCTGCGTCGGCCCTGCCTGCGCGTTGATGAACATGTAGCCGATGCGCTCTGTTGGCGCGGAGAGCGTCTGCAGCCTGGCATCTGACTTCAGGCGAACCGCTTCGTCCGGCCCGAGCTGGCGAACGATGTCAGCCCGGCCGGTCTGAAGATCGGCAACGCGCGTTGCCACATCCGGC
>JAIYDY010000110.1 GCA_027487245.1 Hyphomicrobiales bacterium | reverse complement strand
ATGATCCAGTGGTGGTATGGCCACAACGCGGTCGGCTTCTTCCTCACCGCCGGCTTCCTCGCCATCATGTACTACTTCATCCCGAAGCGGGCCGAGCGGCCGGTCTATTCCTACCGGCTGTCGATCATCCACTTCTGGGCGCTGATCTTCCTCTATATCTGGGCTGGCCCACACCACCTGCACTATACCGCCCTGCCCGACTGGGCTCAGACCCTCGGCATGACCTTCTCGATCATGCTGTGGATGCCCTCCTGGGGCGGCATGATCAACGGCCTGCTGACGCTCTCGGGCGCCTGGGACAAGCTGCGCACCGATCCTGTGCTGCGCATGATGGTGGTGTCGGTCGCCTTCTACGGCATGTCGACCTTCGAAGGCCCGCTCATGTCGATCAAGGCGGTGAACTCGCTGAGCCACTACACCGACTGGACCATCGGCCATGTGCACTCCGGCGCGCTCGGCTGGGTCGGCTACATTTCCTTCGGCGCGATCTACTGCCTCGTGCCGTGGCTGTGGAACAAGAAAGGGCTCTACTCCGACCGCCTGGTCAACTGGCACTTCTGGATCTCGACCCTCGGCATCGTTCTCTACATCACGGCGATGTGGGTCTCCGGTATCCTCCAGGGCCTGATGTGGCGCGCCTACACTCCGCTCGGCTTCCTCGAATACTCGTTCATCGAGACGGTGGCCGCCATGAAGCCCTTCTACGTGATCCGTGCGCTCGGCGGGGGCCTGTTCCTCGCGGGGGCCCTGATCATGGCCTACAACCTCTGGATGACGGTGCGTGGCGCACCCGAGGCGCGCGAAGCGAGCCTCGGTGACGCCCTCCCCGCAACCCGCTGACAGGCGAGGACACTCTCATGACCGAAATTCCCGCAACTGCTCCCCGCAAAACCTCGCTCTGGGCCAAGCACAAGATCTTCGAGACCAACTCGATATTCCTGATCCTGGGCGTGCTGTTCGTGATCTCGATCGGCGGGCTCGTCGAGATCGCGCCGCTCTTTTACCTGCAAAGCACGATCGAGAGGGTGAAGGGGGTTCGCCCTTATTCCCCGCTCGAACTGGCCGGCCGCGCCATCTATGTCCGGGAAGGCTGCTACAACTGCCACAGCCAGATGATCAGGCCGCTGCGCGACGAGGTCGAGCGCTACGGACATTACTCGCTGGCGGCAGAAAGCATGTACGACAAGCCCTTCCAGTGGGGATCAAAGCGCACCGGCCCGGATCTCGCCCGCGTCGGCGGCAAGTATTCGGATGAGTGGCAACTGCGCCACCTCAACGACCCGCGCTCCGTGGTCCCTCTGTCGATCATGCCTGCCTATCCCTGGCTGGCGACAACCGACCTCAAGTACAACGACATCGCCATCGACATGAAGGTCAACCGTCTCTCCGGCGTGCCCTACACCGACGAAATGATCCTCAACGCTGCGGCAGACCTGCGCGCCCAGATCAACCCGGAAGACCCCGGTGCAGCCGATGTCGAGAAGCGCTACCCCAAGGCCATCATCCGCTCGTTTGCGGGCGATCCCAAGCGCGTCACCGAAGCCGATGCTCTGATCGCCTACCTGCAGGTTCTTGGCACGATGGTGGACTTCAAACTCTACGACAACAAAGCCAACCTGAGGTGAGATGATGGCCAACACATACGCCTACCTTGCCGGCATCGCCCAGTCCGTCGGACTCGTCTACTTCGTCGGCATCTTCACCTGCGTGTGCGTCTACGCACTCTGGCCGAGCAATCGGGCGCGCTTCGACCGCGCCGCTTCCATGCCGCTGAATGAGGACTGATCCCATGGCTGATGACAAGCACACCCAACCCGAAGTGGACCGCCTGACCGGCATTGCCACGACCGGCCACGAGTGGGACGGCATCAAGGAACTCAATACCCCGCTTCCGCGCTGGTGGCTTTGGACCTTCTACGTCACCATCGTCTGGGCGATCGGCTATATGGTGGTCTATCCGGCCATCCCGCTGATCAGTTCGCACACGGTCGGCCTGCTCGGCTATACCAACCGCGCAGCGGTCCAGGTGGAACTCGCCAAGCTCGAGACCCAGCGCAACATCCAGGCCGCCGGCCTCGCCGATGCCAGCTTCGAGCAGATCAAGGCCAATCCGGACCTGAACCGCATCGCGCTCGCCCGCGGCAAGGCCGCGTTCGGCGACAACTGCATGGGCTGCCACGGAGCAGGCGGCATGGGCTTCATCGGCTATCCCAACCTAGCCGATGATGACTGGATCTGGGGCGGCAAGCCCGAGCAGATCCAGCAAACGCTCCTGCACGGCATCCGCTGGGAGCAGAGCCCCGACACCCGCGTCGGCAACATGCCTGCCTTCGGCCGTACCGGGATGCTCAAGCGCGACGAGATTGCCGAATCCGTCGAGTACGTCCGCTCGCTGGCCGGTCTCGATGTGGAGAAGTCCGCAAACCTCGCCAAGGGCAAGGAGGTCTTTGCGGCCAACTGTGCCAGCTGTCACGGCGACGAGGGCAAGGGCAACCAGGAACTTGGCGCTCCCAGCCTGACCGACGCCATCTGGCTCTACGGCAACTCCCGCGCGGCCATGACCGAAGGCCTCATCAACGGCCGCGGCGGGGCGATGCCGGCTTGGTCGGGCCGTCTTGACCCGGTCACCATCAAGGCACTGACCGTCTATGTCGGCAGCCTCGGAGGCGGCCAGTGACACAGCCTTCGGCACCAGTGCCCTACACCGACGATGATGACATCCCGCTGTTCGCACCGACGCCGAAGGTCTATCCCCAGAAGGTCAGCGGCACGTATCGCCGCATCAAATGGGGTCTGCTGATCGTCGGCATGGCGATCTATTACCTGCTGCCCTTCGTGCGCTGGGATCGCGGACCGAACCTGCCGGATCAGGCGGTCCTTGTCGATTTCGAGCGCCGGCGCTTCTACTTCTTCTTCATCGAGCTGTGGCCGCAGGAGGTCTACTACTTCACAGGCCTGCTCATCCTGGCGGCCATCATCCTGTTCCTGATGAACGCGCTGGCAGGCCGGATCTGGTGCGGCTACCTGTGCCCGCAGACTGTCTGGACCGACCTCTTCTTGAGGGTCGAGCGCTTCTTCGAGGGCGACCGGCGCGACCGGATCAAGCTCGACGACGCTCCGTGGACGGCGGACAAGGTCGCCCGCAAGGCTGGCAAGCATTTTGTCTGGCTGATGATCGCCTGGTGGACCGGCGGGGCCTGGGTGCTCTACTTCGCCGACGCTCCGACACTGGTGCGCGATCTCGCCACCTTGCAGGCCCCATTTACGGCCTATGTCTGGATCGGAATCCTCACCGCCACCACCTACATCCTCGCCGGCCATTTGCGCGAGCAGGTCTGCCTGCACATGTGTCCGTGGCCACGCATCCAGGCCGCCCTGACCGACGAGCACGCTCTCAACGTCTCGTATCGCTACGATCGCGGCGAGCCCAGGATGTCGGTCAAGGAGGCCAAGCGCGCCCGCGAGGCGGAGCAGCCAGCCGGTGACTGCATCGACTGTCACCAGTGCGTGGCGGTTTGCCCGACCGGCGTGGACATTCGCCAGGGCTCGCAACTCGGCTGCATCCAGTGCGGGCTTTGCATTGATGCCTGCGACACGGTGATGACAAAGATCGGCCGGCCGGTCCGTCTCATCGCCTATGACACTGACGAAGCGATCAAGGCGCGCGAGGTCGGCCAGACGCCGACCTACAAGCCGATCCGGGCCCGCACCATCCTGTATGCCGCGATCATTGCGCTCGTGGGCGGAGCGATGGTCTACCAGCTTGCGACCCGCGCATTCCTCGGCATGAGCCTGCTCCATGACCGGACGCCGCTGTTTGTCACCCTGCGCGATGGCTCGATCCGCAACACCTACACTGTGCGCCTGATCAACAAGCGCACCGAAAGCCGCCAGATCGCGCTGACCATCGACGGGCCGACCAGCGTTGCCATGGAAGTGCAGGGCGCGACGGCCACCAGCGACTGGCGGCCAATCATCACCGTCAATCCGGACACGACACAGGAAGTTCGCGTGCTCGTGACCATTCCGCGCAGCTCCCTGCAAAGCGGATCAAACATGATCCGGATCAAGGCGTCAGACCTGTTCGCAGGGGAGACTGTCACCATCGCGGAGAATTTCTTCGCGCCGTGACGGGAAATTGCCGGCCCATCGGGGCGGTACGGGGCGGAGACGTCGGATGAGCTGTTGTGGAGCCTTTGTCATGCCTATGGACCTTTTGCCAGCCAGCCCCGCCGGGGCCTCGCCGGCGCCAGCATCCGCCTTTGTGCTCACGGGCAAGCATGTGCTGCTCAGCTTCGTGATGTTCTTTCTCGTCGTCGCAGCGGTCAACGGCTACATGATGTTCGCTGCCATCTCGACAATGCCGGGGCTGGATGCCGGCCGGAACGGCTACGATGTCAGCCAGCGTTACAATGGCGAGATCCAGGCTGCCGAGGCGCAGGTCGCGCGCGGCTGGCGCATTGATGCGCAACTCGCCGTCAACGCGTCGGGCACGCAGGCCGTTGTGGTCTTCACCGACAAGGCAGGTGCTGCAATCCCCGGGCTTACTGTGGACGTGCAGATCCTGCATCCGACGAGCCGGCAGCTTGACCGCTCGGCATCGCTGAAGCCGATGGCGCCTGGCACTTACAGTGCGCAGGTTGGTGATCTTGGACGCGGCGCATGGGACGTCATCATCACCGCCAGCCGCGACGGCACACGCCTTTACCAGAGCCGCAACCGCACCCGAATCTGAGCGGACACTCCCCTCATGACCAGCCTCGCCACCGATTTCACCAGTTTCGTGCGTCACAAGGATGGTCTCGCCGCCATTGATCTGGCCGTGGACGGCATCCAATGCGCCGGCTGCATGACCACCATCGAAAAGGGCCTCAAGACCGAGCCGGGCCTGGTTTCCGCCCGCGTCAACCTCGCCAGCAAGCGCGTCACCGTATCCTGGCAGGATGGGCTCGAAAACCCGCAAGGCGTGATCAGCCGCCTCGATGAAATGGGCTTCCGGGCCTACCCGTTCGCCACCGACAAGGTCGAGAGCGCCGAAGCGCGCGAGGAACGCCGCCTGCTGCTCTGCATGGGCGTGGCTGCGTTCGCCGCGATGAACGTCATGCTGTTCTCGGTGTCGGTCTGGTCCGGCCACGAGACCCAGATGCCGGCGGAAATGCGGGATCTGTTCCACTGGATATCGGCGCTGATCGCCTTGCCAACGGCAGCCTATGCGGGCCGCCCCTTCTATGAGAGCGCCATGCGGGCGCTCAGGGCCGGTGCCGTGAACATGGATGTGCCGATCACGCTCGGCGTGGTGCTGGCCCTTGCCATGTCCGTGTTCGAGACCCTGAACTCCGGCGAACATGCCTATTTCGACGGCGTCGTGATGCTGCTGTTCTTCCTGCTGATCGGCCGCTACCTCGACCAGGCCATGCGCCGCCGGACGCGCGACACGGCTGGCCATCTTGCCGCGCTGCGCTCGGAAACCGCCGTCAAGTTCATCGGTGAGCACGAGCTGTCCGAGGTGCCGATCTCGGCAGTGGCTGCTGGCGATCTGGTTCTGGTTCGTCCCGGCCAGCGCGTCTCGGTCGATGGCGTCATCGAGGCTGGCCGGTCGGAGATCGACCAGAGCCTCGTCACCGGCGAGACCCGCCACCAGCCGGTCGATATCGGCTCGTCGGTCTATGCCGGAACCCTCAACATCATCGGTGCCCTGCGCATCCGGGTAGCGCGCGCCAGCGAGGGCACCTTGCTCGACGAGGTCGAGAAGCTTCTGGCCCGCGCCACCGAGAGCCGCTCCACCTATGTCCAGCTCGCCGACCGCGCGGCACGGCTCTATGCGCCTGTCGTGCATGTCATCGCGGCCTCCACCTTCATCGGCTGGATGCTGTTCGGCCTCGGTTGGCAACCGGCGCTGGTCATCGCGATCACGGTCCTGATCATCACCTGCCCCTGCGCGCTCGGCCTTGCCATCCCTGCCGTGCAGGTGGTGGCCGCCGGCGCGCTGTTCCGCCGAGGTGTTCTGCTCGGCAGCGGCGATGCGCTGGAGCGCCTCGCCGCGATTGACACCGTCGTCTTCGACAAGACCGGCACGCTGACCTTGCCGAACGCGAGCATTGCCAACGCCACGGAGATCGGTCTGTGCGACCTGCATCTCGCTGGCCGCCTGGCCCTGTCGAGCACCCACCCCCTCGCCACCGTGCTGGCAAAATCCGCGAAGGCCTCCGATCCGCTGCAAGGCGTCACCGAGCGGCCCGGCTTCGGACTGGAGGCCCACCACGCAGGCGAATATCTCAGGCTTGGCAGTGCGGCCCATTGCGGCGGCGATGCCGCTGCGGACGCCACCATCGCGGCCATGACCAACGTCCTGTCGGAGCGCTACCCCGATGCCTCGTTCATCACCTACCGGCGGGCTGATCACATCGTGGTCTTCGCCATCGCCCAGGCGTTGAGGCCCGATGCGGTCGAGACCATGACAGCACTGCGCGGGCTTGGACTCGATCTGTCGATCCTGTCGGGTGACCGCCCTGCCCCCGTCGCCAAGGCATCCGCCGCATTGGGCATCGCGCAAGGCACGGCGGACATGAAGCCTGCCGGCAAGATCGCCGCGATCGAGGCCCTGCGCGCCGACGGCCGCCATGTGCTGATGGTCGGTGATGGCATCAACGATGCCCCGGCACTGGCTGCGGCGAATGTCTCGATGTCGCCTGCCAGCGCGGCCCATCTCACCCAGAACGCAGCGGATGCTGTGTTCCTCGGTGACAGGCTCGGCCCGGTCGTGGACGCCATCCGCATCTCGCGCAAGGCGCGGCGGATCATGGTCGAGAACCTCTGGCTGGCGGTGATCTACAACGCTATTGCCGTGCCGATCGCCATTGCCGGCCATGCCACGCCGCTGGTCGCGGCGCTGGCCATGTCGGGCTCGTCGATCATTGTCACCCTCAACGCGCTGCGTGCACGGGGCTGACGTGCCAAGATTGTTCACCTTGGTGTTCACCTTGCAGCCGAGCAGCGTTGCTTCGGTGCCGCCAAGACACCGAGAAACGGGAGATGCGCCATGGATGTGCTGATCGTGCTGATGCCTCTGGCGCTGGGCATGGGGCTGCTTGGCCTCATCGCCTTCTTCTGGTCGCTGCGCAACCGCCAGTTCGAGGATCTCGACGGAGCCGCCTGGCGCGGCATTTCCGACGACGATTGAGCCCTTCAGGGCGAAGCAGCGCCACCTTCTATGCCGAAGCGCGCGGACACAACCCGCCAGCCCAGCGCCGCGCAGAACACCAGAGCCTGCACCACCACGATGGATGGGCCAGTCGCGGCATCGATATGGAAACTGAGAATCGTGCCGGTGATGCACGAGAACACCGCAGCCAGCACGGCAACCATCAACATCGCATCGAAGCGCCGGGTGAGCAGCGATCCGATGCATCCCGGCGCGATCAGCATCGCGATCACCAGGATGATGCCCACGGCCTTCAGGGCCGCCACGATGGTCAGCGCCAGCAGGATCAGCAGCCCATAATGCAGCCATGGCACCGGGAGCCCGATGGCCCGGGCATGCGCCGGATCGAAGCAATACAACATCAGATCACGCCGCTTCGCCAGCACCAGCATCGTCACCGGCACGGCGATCAGCGCGGTCTCGGCCACATCGCTCCAGCGCACACCCAGCATGTTGCCGAACAGGATATGCATCAGATGCTGCCCGCCCCCGCCGCGCGCGAACATCACGAGCCCCAGCGCGAACATGCCCGAGAAGACGATGGCCATCACCGCATCCTCCTTCACCCGGCTGTTGTCGCGCAGGTAGCCCGTCGCCAGCGCGCAGGCGAGACCGGCGGCAAAGGCACCAATCACCGCCGGAAGAGCGAGCATCTGCGCCAGCACGATGCCCGGCAGCACGGCATGCGAGACCGCATCGCCCATCAGCGACCAGCCCTTGAGCACAAGGTAGCAGGACAGCAGCGCACAGACCGTGCCCACCAGAACGGCAACCACCAATCCGCGCTGCATGAAGCCGTGGACGAACGGATCGAGCACAAAGGCACCGAGGGCCGTCATGGCGCCACCTCACCCACCGGCGCGCGGCGTGCCGCCCGCCGCGCGGCAAGGCGGCCATGTTTGGGCGCAAACACGAAGGCGGCCAGGAACAGCGCTGTCTGCAACAGCACGATCAGCCCGCCCGTCGCGCCATCCAGAAAGTAGCTGGCATAGGCTCCCACCGCGCTACTTCCCGCGCCGATGGCGACAGCGATCCAGACCATGCGGCCGAAACGGTCGGTGAGCAGGTAGGCCGTCGCGCCCGGCGTCACGACCATGGCGATGACGAGGATCGCGCCGACGGTTTGCAGTGCGGCCACTGTGCAGGCCGAAAGGAGCACGAAGAACAGCACTCTCAGATGCAGCGGATTGATGCCGACGCTGCGCACATGGCTCTCGTCGAAGAAGGCTAGCATCATGTCCTTCCAGCGCAGCCCGAGAATGGCCAGCGACAGCCCGGCGATGATCACGACCTGCATCAGGTCCTCATCGGAGATGGCCAGGACATTGCCGAAGATCACAGCCTGGAGGTTGACAGTCGTGGGGTTGATCGAGACCAGCATCAGCCCTGCGGCAAAGAAACTGGTGAACACCAGCCCGATCACCGCATCCTCGCGCAGCACTGTCAGCCGCTTGACGATGACGATGCCGAGCGCCGCGATCAGCCCGGAGGTGAACGCCCCGATCGCATAGGGCAGGCCGGCCAGATAGGCGACCGCAACGCCGGGCACGACCGAATGTGACAGCGCGTCGCCCATCAGGGCCCAGCCCTTGAGGATCAGATAGCACGACAAAAAGGCGCAGACGCCTCCGACGAGTGCGCTGACCCAGATGGCCCGGACCATGTAGCCATAACCGAACGGCTCCAGCAGAAGCGCTATCATGGCTGGGCAGGTGGCTTGGCGGGTGACGCGCTACCTTCCGCAGGCGTGCCATCCGGCGAGACGATGCGCTGTGACTGGCGCTCGCCGTAGAGCACCAATGGCCGCTCGTCGTCGGTCAGGACAGTGATCGAGCGCTGGTCCTCGTCATCGTGCAGGTCGGAGCCGCCAAGACGGACATGCCGCAGGACACCGCCGAAGGCCGCCGCAAGATGTGCCTGCGTGAACACCTCCGCTGTTGGCCCATAGGCCAGCACCGTGCGGTTGATCAGCACCACCTGATCGCAGAATTCCGGCACCGAGCCGAGGTTGTGGGTCGAGACCAGCATCAGGCAGCCTTGTTCGCGCAAGTCGCGCATCAGGTCGATGATGGCGGCCTCGGTCTTAACGTCGACCCCGGTGAACGGCTCATCGAGCAGGATGACCGACGCGCCCTGCGCCAGCGCCCGGGCCAGGAACACGCGCTTGCGCTGCCCGCCGCTGAGCTCCCCGATCTGCCTCGAGCGGAAAGCGGCCATGCCGACCCGCTCCAGCGCGTCATCGACGGACTTCCTGTCCTCCTTCGAGGCAAGCCTCAGGAATCCCATGTGGCCATAGCGGCCCATCATCACGACATCCTCGACCAGCACCGGAAAGGTCCAGTCGACATCCTCGCTCTGCGGAACGTAGGCCACGAGGCCGGCCTTCAGCGCCTGTTGCACGGGAAGGCCACTGATGCTGACATGGCCGGTGGACGGCTCTAGAAAGCCCATCAGCGTCTTGAACAGGGTGGACTTGCCCGAGCCGTTGACACCGACGAGCGCGCAGATCGACGCCGGCCCCAGCACGAAGCTGGCATCGCGGATCGCCGTCACACCACTGCTGTAGCTGACCGAAATGCCTGAGACCTTGATCCCGGCGACGGGCTGGCCGGTGCTGTATGCCATCAGGTTCCGAAGCCTTTCGCGATGGTCTCGACCGTGGTCTCGATAAGCTTGAGATAGGTCGGGACAGGCCCGCCAGTTGCGCTGAGCGAGTCGACATAGAGCACACCGCCGTAGCGGGCCCCGGTTTCACGGGCGATCTGCCGGGCCGGCCGGTCCGAGATCGTGCTTTCGCTGAACACCACCGGCACCTTGTTGGCCCGCACGAGATCGATCAGGCGGCGCACCTGCTGCGGGGTGCCCTGCTCCTCCGCATTGATCGGCCATAGATAGGCCTCGCGCCAGCCCAGATCCGCTGCGAGGTAGCTGAAAGCCCCCTCGCTGCTGACCAGCCAGCGCTGTGGCTCCGGCACCTTGGCGAGGCGCGCCTTCAGCGGTGCCTCCAGCGCCCTGATCCGCGCCGCATAGGCGGTGGCATTGGCGGCATACGTCGCGGCATTGGCCGGATCGGCAGCCGCCAGCGCCTTGCGGATGTTCTCGACATAGACCAGCGCATTGGCGGTCGACATCCAGGCATGCGGGTTCGGCTTGCCCTGATAGGGGCCATCCTTGATGGCCAACGGCACGATGCCGTCTGTTACGACCGCGCTTGGCACCTTGCCGACATTGTCGAAGAAGCGCTCGAACCAGCGTTCCAGGTTCATGCCGTTCCAGAGCACCAGATCGGCCGATTGCGCCTTCACCACATCCTGCGGCGTGGGCTGATAGTCGTGGATCTCGGCCCCGGGCTTGGTGATCGATTCGACGATTGCGGCCGCGCCGGCCACATTCTGCGCGATGTCCTGAATCACGGTGAAGGTCGTGACCACACGCAGAGCTGTGTTCGCCGCGCGCCGGGCCGGACCCGCTTGCGCCACGGCCCTGCCGGTCAGCGCCGGGGAGGACAACACAACCGGGGCCAGCGCCAGCACGGCAAGGGGCGCGCACAGCCCGCGGCGGGTCAGACCACGCGAACTCTCGCGCCCTGCCCGATCAGGTTGCTTGTCAGATGATTCCGTCATGCTCCGCTCCACCATGTGCATTGTGCCCCAACACGACGTTATTGCAACTGGATTGCATCTGTCAATGCTCTTGCGAATGATTTGCGATAAGCTTTGGTATTTGCACATGCGACGCAATAAGCTATGAGATCGGCCATGGATGCAGCCAGAGGCAGGACCGCAGGAATGCCCGAGACCTTGTCCCAGACCTTGCCGCGCACCACGGCCCAGAACCGGGCCTTGCTGTTCGAGGCGGAGTTGAAGCTGGCCGGATTGCGCATGACGCAGCAGCGCCGGCTGATCCTGCGCATCCTGTCCGAAGCCAACGATCATCCCGATGCGAAGACGATCTTCGGACGGGCCTTTGCGCATGACCCGACGCTGGCGGTTTCAACCGTATACCGCACAATGAAACTGCTCGGGGAGCGCGGCGCCATCGAGCGGCACGCCTTCGATGATGGTGTCTCGCGCTACGAGCACGCCGACCAGCAGCACCACGATCATCTGATCGACATCGAGACCGGGCAGGTGATCGAGTTCACCTCCGAGGAGATCGAGCGTCTCCAGGCCAAGATCGCAGCCGAACTCGGCTATGACATCGTGCGCCACCGGCTCGAACTCTATGGCCGCCGGCGCAAGCCGCGCTGAGGCCGGCATGTGCTCGACCATCTGGCCATGGGTGCGCTGGCCGGCGCGCGTAGGTCGCTCTCAGGGGTTGAGCCGCGGGTCCGTGAACACGCGCCCCTGCCCCGTGATCAGGCCCGGGCGCAGGCCCACCGCCATCAGGCAGCCCCACAACGTCACCGCAACGGAATCGAGCATCATCGGCCCGTCCGGTGTTTCCATGTCCGCTGCAACGCGTGCGCCGATCATGTTCGTGCACAGGATGGTGATGGCGTCGGGCGCGGCCGGCAGGCAATCGGCGATCATCCGGCCGATGGTCTCCTCATCCACCGTGCCGAAGCTGAAATTGTCCCGGATGCCCAGATGCCGCTCGGCCGGACAGGCAAAGCCCAGCGCGGCATAGGTGGCGATGATCGTCTCCTGCACATCGCTTGTGTAGGGTGACACCAGTGCCTGCGATGCCGCCCCGATACGGGTCAGGATGTCAACCAGCGACAGGATGCAGGTGCTGGCCACAATGCCGGTTGCTGCCTCGATGCGCTCCTTCAGACGCCAGTCGCGGTCGATGCCGAGCCAACTCGCCGATGTGCCGTTCCACGAGATCACATCGACCTTGGCATGGGCCAGCAACTCGGCAGCATCAAGGATCGGCTTATCGTCGAACTGCGCCAGTGCGCCGGCATCCAGCGCGATTTCCGTCACCTTGAAGCGGCTGAAATGGGCCGTTACGCCGGGCAGGCCCGCCAGCAGACGCTGCGTCACCGGCTCCAGCACCGTGTTCGAGGAAGGCGTGAGCATGCCGATGCGGCGCAGCGTGACGGGGGCTGTCATGGGTTCGCAGGGGTTGTCTGCGAGCCAGGCCGATCAAAGCAGACCGGCAGACACCACAGAAGGAGACGGACACAGGAGACAAACGCGGACCGCGGAAACCGGGAACGCGCTTCGTTCAGGATCTATCGCACATCGGCCATGTTCTTCAACAGCACTGCAGGCACCATCTGCGTTGCACTGGCCTGCCAAAGGTCCATGCCCCGCCGCGCGGGTTGGCCCAATGGCGGATGGGAATGGGCGCGCATGCGTGCCAAACTCCGCCGACGCCGGCTCCGTTTGGGGTCGGTCCGGGCGTGGGTGAGGTTCCGCATGCGGTATGCCATTCTCTCCGACATTCACGCCAACCGCGAAGCGCTGGACGCAGTGCTGGCCCGTCTGGCAACGCACAGGATCGACCGCATCGTATTGCTCGGCGACATCGTCGGCTACGGGGCCGATCCGGCCTATTGCCTCGAACGGGCGGAAGCGCTGCTCGATGCCGGCGCGATCGGCATTCTGGGCAATCACGACGCTGCCGTCACCGGATCATCCGAAGACATGAACAGCGCGGCCCGCGCGGCGATCGACTGGACGCGGTTGCAACTGACCTCCGCTCACCATGCCGTGCTGGCACGCCTCGTCCCGGCGTACCGGGAAGGCGACCTTCTGCTGGTCCATGCCAGCGCCCGCACGCCCCTCGCCTGGACCTACATCCTTGATGCCGCATCCGCCGAACGATCCCTGCGCGCGACTGACGCGAAGCTCACCATTGTTGGGCATGTCCACGTTCCGAGCCTGTGGCGCCTGGTCAGTGCCGGCACGGCGACACGGCATGTCCCGGTGAGCGGTCAGGACATCCCCCTTGCGGCAAGCCAGAACTGGCTTGGCGTCATGGGCGCGGTCGGGCAGCCACGCGACGGGTCGCCCGCTGCCGCCTTCGGCGTTCTCGACACGCAGACCCGGACGCTGGCCTTCGAGCGTGTCGCCTACGATCATTATCAGGCGTCCCGAAAGGTCCGCGAGGCCGGCTTGCCGATGTCGCTCGCCGAGCGCCTGCTTCACGGGCGATGAGACGGGCAGAACGGGAGCACAGACATGGGGCGGATGCGCGTTCGGACCGGCGACCTTCTCGACGGATTTCTGGTCGGCGAAAAGCTGCATCAGGGCGGCATGGCCGAGATCTTTTCGGTCACCAAGGAGGGGGTCGACGTCCCGCTGGTGATGAAGGTTCCTCTCATCCTCGATGGGGATGATCCGACCATGATCGTCAGTTTCGAGCAGGAGATGACCATCCTGCCGCGTCTGACAGGTCCGCATGTGCCCCGCTGCTACGGCGTCGGCGATTTCGCCTCGCAACCCTATCTGGTGCTGGAACGGATCGGGGGCGAATCGCTGCTGGCCCGTTTCAGGCAGGCCCCACTCCCGCTCGATGAGATGGTGGATCTGGGGGCCAGGATCGCCCTTGCCCTCGCCAGCCTGCACCAGCAGGACGTCATCCATCTCGATCTGAAACCGTCGAACATCATGCTCCGCCCAAGCGGCGAAGCTGTTTTCATCGATTTCGGGCTCTCGCGCCACCTGCGCCTGCCGGATCTGCTGGCCGAGGAGTTCCGCATTCCGATGGGCACCGCGCCCTATATCGCGCCCGAGCAGGTGCTGAAACTGCGCGAGGAACCGCGCAGCGACATCTTTGCGCTTGGCGTACTGCTCTATGCGCTTGCCACCGGCGAGAGGCCTTTCGGCAACCCGAAACACAAGACCAAGGCCCTGATCCGGCGTCTCCACGAGGTGCCCAAACCGCCGCGCTCGCTGCGCAAGGACATGCCCGGCTTCCTCCAGGAAATCATCCTGCGTTGTCTTGAGGTGAAACCCGAGCAGCGCTACCCGACAGCGCGGCAACTCGCCTTCGATCTTCGCCACCCCGAGCACGTCACGCTGACCGAGCGCAGCAACCGCAAGCCCGTCGGCCGTTTGCGGAACTTTCTGACGGGCCGGTTCTGGAATACCGGCGCGGCCTCGTTCGGCACGACCGCAGGCTATCGCCACGCGACAACGGCCCCGATCATCATGGTCGCGGTCGATCTGTCGTCGGAAGGAGCCCCGCTCACGGAGCCGATCCAGTCACTGGCAACGACCCTGCTGGACGCAAGACCGATGGCAAGGCTGGCCTGCGTCAATGTCCTCAAGACGGCCAGGATCGGCCTCGACACGCTGACCGAGAATGACGGGAGTTCGATCCATGTGAACCGGCTGGTTGACCTGAAGAACTGGGCCGCCGCCATGCGGATGCCTGCCGACAGGCTCACCTTCCACGTGTTGGAAGGCACCGACCCCGCCGAGGTTCTGCTGACCTTCGCCCGCAACAACCATGTCGACCATCTGGTGGTCGGCGCGCGCGGATCAGGCGGCGTCAGGCGCTATCTCGGGTCCGTCTCGACCGCCATTGTCGCCGAAGCAACCTGTTCGGTGACCGTTGTGCGCGCGGTGGAGCCGGCAGAGGAGCATCTTGCCGGAACGTGAAGATCGAGCCGGGACGGCCAGGCAAAAAGCCGGTCCCGGCAATCAAACATCTTCGATATCAAGGCTTTGCCGAAATGACCGGACTCATTGCCTTGGCAATCCGCCATGTTTCCAGCCCATCGCGCAGGCTGCCGAGCGAACGTCGCCGCGCCGGGCCGCTTTCGCTGCATCATGACCGGACCGTGGATGGTGAAAGAGCCACGACCACAACCGACATCGCCTGAATCAATTTCCAGGAAAGGCGCAGCAAACCATTGAAAAAACTGGTGCGGGCTGACTGCAGCGTGCTCGGCAGGGGAAGTGGCTGAGAGCTTGGCTCATGCCAATCAAGCCGGGAACTGCGGTCCTGGCGCAATTCTGTCAGCGATCAGACCGGCGCAATGCGATGAAAAACAGCCAACCTCAGTTCGAGGCCTTCCAGCGAAGCAGCCACGTCTCGGCATGGCGCAGCGCGACATTGATGATTGCCCCCACGACGCCGAGCAGAACAAGTCCGGCGAAAACGGAGGTCGTATCGAACAGCCCGGTGGCCTGCGCGATGATGAAGCCGATTCCGCGATTGGACGACATGAACTCGCCGATGACGGTGCCGACCAGCGCATAGGGCACCGACACCTTCAACCCCGTTATGACCCATGAGGCTGCCGACGGAATCATGACATGGCGCAGCACGTGCAGTTCGTTGCCACCCATGATGCGTGTCGCATGCACGAAAATCGGGTTCACATCGCGCACGCCGGCATAGGTGTTGAGGAACACCACGAAGAAAACGATCGAGGCGGACACCGCGACCTTGGATTCGATGCCGATGCCGAACCAGATGATGAAAAGGGGCGCGAGCGCGATCTTCGGGATCGAGTACAGCGCCGTGATGTACGGGTCGAAGATGTCGGCAACGGTCTGAAAGCGGCCGAACAGGAGCCCAAGGACGAAACCAACCAGAGAGCCGATGATGAAGCCGAGCGCCGTCGCATAGAGCGTGATCGACAGGTGGTTCCACAAGCTGCCATCCAGCAGCCACTTCCACAGCCGGGACGAGACCGCAGACGGCGACGAGACGAAAAGCTTGTCGATCAGCCGGCCCGACGAATACTCCCAGAAGGAGACGAAAACGACGCCGACGACGATGCGACCGACAAGAATCAACCGCCGCCGCGCGCTGTTCTCAGCATCCCAGGCTGCAACCGCCGCCGATTTGCCGCCGCCGATCGCAGCGGCTTCGTCTGCATGACCCGCCATCAGATGGCCTCCCCTTTGGCGATCTCGGGCGCCAAAGCTGCCCAGAGTGTGCCGTAGGCCGTCTCGAACTGAGGATTGAAGCGAACCTTGAACGGATCGCGCGGATAGCTGAGCGGCACGGTCTCGATGACCTTGATACGGCCCGGCCTGCCAGAGAAAACGACCACGCGGTTAGCCAGCGTGACGGCCTCGGCAAGATCATGCGTCACGAACACGACTGTCTTGCCGGTCGCCTCCCAGATCGAAAGCAACTGGGCCTGCATCATCAGCTTGAGCTGCGCGTCAAGCGCGCCGAACGGCTCGTCCATCAACAGGGTCGTGGGGTCATAGACCAGTACCTGCGCCAGCGCGACGCGCTTGCGCATGCCACCCGACAACTCGATCGGAAAGCTGTTCTCGAAACCGGTGAGGTTGACCAGCGCCAGCATCTCCGTGACACGCCGGCGACGTTCGGCAACCGGAACGCCGCGGAACTTGAGCGGCAACTCGACATTGTCGAAAACGGTATGCCAGGGCAGCACCGAGTCGACCTGCGTCATGTATCCGACTGCGCGGTTGATGCCGCTGACGGGTTTGCCATCGTGGCTGATCGTGCCGCCTGTCATCGGCAGGATGCCCGCGACCATGTTCAGCAGGGTCGACTTGCCGCAACCTGATGGCCCGACGAAGGCGATGAACTCCCCTGCCTTGATGTCCAGATCAACGGGATCGAGCGCACGGATCTCGCGTCCACGGCTTACGTAACGCTTGGCCGCTCCGCGGATGACGATGCTCATCGGATCCGTCGTTCAGCCGCGCGCCACGCCCTCTCGCGCCACAGCCGTATCGAACTGTGCCTCGAAGGTGAGGGAGGCCGGGATGAGGTCGGCGCTCATGGTCTTGTTGACCGTGTTGATGAAGTCAACATTGCTGGCAAACAGCGTCGGCTGCGGCGTCGGATCGTTGAAGAAAATCTTCGAGTTGATGTCAAAGGAGACCTGGGCGATCTCGGGGGGCAGTCCCTCGAACCACTTGTCAGCCCATTCCTTCAGCTTGGCGCGCTCCGAATTGATCGACTTGAGCGCCATGGAGATGCCGTGCGAGTAACGCACCAGCGCTTCGCGCTTGTCGGCATTGCGCAGCGTGGCCTCCGAGGTCGAGGCGCAGATGTAGAGATAATTCTGGAAGTACGGCGGCGGGTTCAGCGCCATGTTGAACAGATAGGCGCAATCGCGAGTCTGCACAGCCAGATCGGAGGTGGGTGAGGACAGGCAGAAGCCGTCGATCACGTCCTGCTGGAGGCCGGCGAGCATGCCCGGTCCGCCGCCCTGGATCGTGACGAGACGCATGTCGGTATTGGGGTTCATGCCGCCCGAGACGGCAAGCCAGCGGAACAGCGCATCCGGCGCTGCCCCGGGACCGGTCGTGCCGAGCCGCAGCCCCTTCATCGCGGCAATCTTGCGCTCGACGGGTGAGGCCTCGTTCACGCCGAGGCGCTCCAGCACGGACTTCTTGATCACGACGTTCGAAGCGTACTTGTTGACGGTCTGGATGAAGGTCTTGATCGCCATGCCGGATCCCTTGCCGCGCATGGCCTCGCCAGGATCGCCCAGCACGACGTCAACGCCGCTGCCGGCGAGTGCCGCGATATTGGTGCCGCGATTGGAGGCGTTGGAGACAACCTTGACCCGGGCCTTCTCGAAAAAGCCTGCAGAACTGGCATAATCTTCGGCTGCCCAGAGCCAGGACTTCGCGGTCGAGCGCATCGTCTGGAGTTCGGGAATGGCTGTCTGGGCGAAAACACGATGGGAAAAGGCAGGAGCGAGCAGCACAGCCCCCGAGGCAGCGACCAGATTACGGCGTGAAAGCATGACGTCTTCCCCTCCCAAGGATGGTCGTAACCCCTTCAGGGGTCGACCTGAGATTTCCCGATACGACTTTTGAACTTGTATCACTCGTAATACAGAACCTATACCAAGTTTCGGGATAGGCAAGCCTCATGCGCGAAGCGGATTTCATTGTTGTCGGAGCCGGCGCTGCCGGCGCTGTGCTGGCCGCCCGGCTCTCTGCAGACCCCCATGTTTCCGTGCTGCTGCTTGAGGCGGGAGGCAAGGCACGCGGGCCTCTCTTCTCGGTTCCGGTGATGACGGGCGTACTGCTGCGGAGCACGATCGCCAACTGGTCCTATGTCACTGAACCCGAAGCGCAACTGGGCTCGCGTCGCATCCGCTGGCCGCGCGGCAAGGGCCTCGGCGGGTCCACGGCGATCAACGGCATGGTCTACATGCGTGGATTGCCCTCGGATTTTGACGGATGGGCGCAGGCCGGCCTGCCAGGCTGGGACTGGGCTTCGGTGCAGCCGAGCTTCCTGCGCAGCGAGAACAATCCAGACGGCGACCCGAGCTGGCACGGGCGCGGCGGGCCGCTTCGGGTCTCGCGCCGGAAGCTGGGTCATCCGCTGTTCGGCGCCTTCCTCGATGCCGCGTCGGCGGCCGGACATCCTCGAACCGAGGATTTCAACGGACCTGCCCCCGAAGGCGCTGGCCCCTATGACTTCACCATCGCCGCCGGCCGCCGCGCCAGCACGGCGCGTGCTTTCCTGGACCCCGTCGCGGGGCGTCCGAACCTGACGGTCATCACACGGGCGCTGGTGACGCGCATCGCCATGGAACACGGACGGGCGATCGGCGTCATGCTGGCGGATGGGGGCCGCGAGCGGCTCGTGCGTGCGGGCCGCGAGGTCATCCTGTGCGGCGGAACCGTCAACTCCCCGCAGACTCTCATGTTGTCGGGAATCGGGCCCGCGGAACAGCTGCGCAAGCATGGAGTTATGGTCGTGGCCGATCTGCCCGGCGTCGGCCAGAACCTTCAGGATCACCTGCTCATCCGGGTCATGCACGCGACAAACGCTCCTGACACCATTGACCGCCTGCGCCGGATCGACCGCGCGGGGCTGGCCGCCCTGCAGGCCTGGCTCTTTGGGACAGGCCCGGCCGCCAGCTTCCCGATCGAGGTGGGCGGCCTCTTCCGCTCGCAGCCTGACCTCGACCTGCCCGATCTCCAGGCCAGCTTCATGCCCGGATTGTCGAGCGCAACGATCCGCTTGCCTTTCGCGGGCATGAGCCGGACCGCTGATCCCGGCACGGGGTTCTTCGCGAACATCTTCCAGATGCGCCCAGCGAGCCGGGGCGAAATCACACTGGCTTCGGCTGATCCAAGGCAAGCGCCCCGCATTCAGCCTCGCTACCTGTCAGCCATGCCTGACCGCATCGTCTTGCGGGAGGGCGTGAAACGGCTTCGGGAGATTTTCGCCACGGCTCCATTCGATGCCTTCCGGGGTGCAGAACTCGCGCCGGGTCCACATCTCCGCAGCGATGCCGAGATCGACAGCTTCATCGCGGACACAGCCGAAAGCGTCTATCACCCCGTGGGGACGTGCCGCATGGGCGCCGACCATGATGAAAACGCCGTCGTCGATGGCAGCCTTCGCGTGCGCGGGGTCGAAGGGCTTCGCGTCGTCGACGCCTCGGTCATGCCCAACATCACCTCCAGCAACACAGCTGCTCCTACCATCATGATCGCCGAACGAGCAGCCGACTTGATCGCCAGCCAGCCCTGAACAGGACCGACCATGGACAAGCCTCCGATAACGCCCCGCCCCTTGCCAGCCGACGCTGCGTCCATCCTCGCCGCTGTCGAGGCCAAGCGTGGCTATCTGCTGCCCTATCACCGCATGTTCGCGGATTCGGCGCCTGCTTTGCTCCAGCGCTATGACGCCTTCTATGAATCCCTCACGCTCGTGCCGCGCATACTGACCCCGGTCGAGCGCGAGACGGTCTGGGCCGGCCTTCTGGCGGCAGCACGTGAAGTGCATGGCTTCATCCACATGAAGCGCGCCGTGAAGGCCGGGCTCACAGAGGCCGACATCGTGAGGGCTGTCGCCATCGCGGCCGCAACTGAAAGCTACGCGACGATGCGCTTTTCCGGCGAAAACTGGGCAGCATGGACGCTGCCAGCCGCCCTGGAGAAAGCCTATCTGGTGATGGTCGAGGCCATCAGCGGCGATCTTGCGCCAAAGCTGACGCATCTGACTGCGCTCGTCTGTCATGCGGCGCGGCGCGAGCGGGCGGGCATGACGCTCCATCTGCGCCTCGCCATCGAAGCCGGCGCCGTGCCCGGCGAGATCTGCGAAGGCCTCAGCTACCTGCTGCTGCCGTGCGGAGGCAACACCCTGATCGAGGCTGTCTCCTTCTGGGAGGACGCCGCGCGTGAAGGTCTTGTTCCCGGTCCCTATTGACTGCCTCAGCGGCTCGCGACACCGCTGGCTTCATCATAGCCCCCCTGCCCTTCCAACCGCGCCCAGGCCGCGAAGTCGGGCGAAGGCGACACCTTGCCGGCGCGGATGAGGTCGAGCCATACCCGCGCGGCCTCGACGAAGTAAGGGATGCTTCCAGGGAACATCATCAGGGACAACGCCTCGGCCAGCTCCAGCTCGGGGATGCCATGATCGTAGGCCATCAGGATCGCCCTGCCGAGCAGGTCGAAATCGCCGCTGGCGGCATGGACAGCAGCCAGCGCCATGACGGCAAGCCGCATGTCGCAATCCTCCGCGAGCTTGGGGACCGCCGCGCGATAGGCTGCATCCAGATCGAAGCCCGGCAAGTGGTCCATCCAGTGGCGGCCGACAAACCCATAGGCACGGGCACCGACCGCCCAGGCCGTGATCCGCAGGATGGCCGCGATCTCGGCGTCCGAGCCGCCAGCGTTGCGGAACTTCGGAATATGGTGGGTCGCCAGCGCCTCATCCGTCGCAATGAGGACAGCGAGCCAGACAAACTCGCGGTCATGCACGTTCAGGACACGCATATCGAGCGCGAGCGCCGTGTAAGTGGCGTCATAGGCTTCGAGCAGCCGTTCGGAGGTCACCGCCATCAGGCCATGATGTGGCAGCAGGTAGCCGCGCTTGGCTTTCAAAGCCGCCAACTTCATGCCTATGTCGCGTGCAGTCCCTGTGCCATCCTTGTGGTCCTCCATGCTCAACTCCCGGATCTTACCATGATGTCCCGCTCCGATCTTTCCGGCCTGCGCCTTTTCGTGACCGGAGCCGCATCGGGCATTGGTCGCGCCTTGGTCGATCAGGCCATCGCGGACGGCGCAGCGGTCGTCGCCCTCGCTCGTGATGCAGCGGAAGCCAGTACGCTGCAAGCGCTCCTGCCGAGCCGGCATGTACTTGTGCGCGATCTTCTCGGCGCAGGCCCCGAAGGCATCGTAGCTGAGGCGTCTGCTATCCTCGGCGGACTCGACGGTTTCGCGGGCTGTGCCGGCATCTTCGAACATCTGCCCGGCCTCGAGACGAGCCGTGATGCCTGGGACCGTACTCTGGACCTGAACCTGTCTGCCGGCTTCATCCTCGCACGCGACGCCGCAAGGGCGATGCGCGCCGGGGCCGGCGCTCAGGGAAGCCGCTCGATGGTCCTCGTGTCGAGCCAGATCGGATTGATCGGGCACCCCCGCGCCGCAGCCTATGCTGCCTCGAAAGCAGGCCTCAACGGTCTGGCCAAGGCGCTGGCACTTGAGCTCGCGTCCGATGGCATCAGGGTCAACGCGGTCGCGCCTGGGCCCATCGCCACGCCGATGACAGCAGTCGCGCGCGCCGATGAGGAACGGCATGCGCGCATGATTGCCTCGATACCACTGGGACGCTTCGGCGAGGCGCACGAGGTCGCCAGCGCCATACGCTTCCTGCTTTCGCCGGCGGCAAGTTTCGTCACGGGCCATGTGCTCCTGGTCGATGGCGGCGTCACAGCCGGCTGAGCGGCCAATTGCGCCCAGGCTCGGGGCGCTCGTCAGGCTTGGGCCAAGCCATCCACGCCAGCACCACAGACAAGCGCGCAAACCCGCTCCCCCGGCTTGAAGGCCCACTGGTTCCTGACGATTGCGGAGGCGAGCAAAAAAACAGAGCGCTGCCTCAAATACGACAACGATGTCCGCCCGCAGCATGGGGCGACCGGCAACAAGCCTCCGATCTCGTTGCAGAACGTCTCACGGCGCAGCCAGCCAGACGCCGTCAAGCGGTCCGGAAGCTCCATCCTCCGGCGGTCCAACAAATGGGTCCGGATCACACTTTCACGAAAGGCGCGTCAGCCGTTTGAAAAGCTGGAGCGGGTGAAGGGAATCGAACCCTCGTATTCAGCTTGGAAGGCTGCTGCTCTACCATTGAGCTACACCCGCGCTGGCTCCTGAGGACCAGATTTGGTGAAATCGCGCAAGTCAAAAATCGATGCAGAAGGCAACCAGCGCGACGAGCCTGCCGGTTCAGCCGCCTTCGGTCAGCGGCGCCGCTGCCCGGGAACCACGCAGCGGCTGGCGCGGGACTGAATGCTGCTGAGGCGATCGGGCAAGGTTGCCATGATGTCGCGGCGATGGCCGGGCTGGAGGCTGATCCACGCCCCGATCTCCGCGCCGGTGCGCCCGCAGCCGATGCAGAAGCCGCTGGCCGGGTCGATCACGCAGGTCTTGATGCAGGGTGTCTCGATGGGCATGGGCGGGTCTGGCTGAACAGGGACGGGCCACCCTCACCTGCCATGCCGCACCGATTCCGGCAACGTGGCGCGGCCGCGCAGTGGGGACTGATCCGACCTAAAACATCGCACTTCCCGTGCCCCATCCAACCACCTGAGTCCACCTCCGCTCCACAACGGAAGCAACAGACTCGGCAAGCTGGTGGGGCACCTTTTCGAGGGGCAACTCGATCCTGGCGTTGCCGGTTCGAACAAAGTGAACTGGGATTAAGGTTATCTCAACCGCTGCCCAACCTTTCGTCAAAGGTGCATTAGCGTTTGACGACTAAACTGGGTCGAGGAGGTCGCATATGCGCCGCAACGACAACCCGATCCTGTCAAAAGCGCAGATATGGCGCTCGCTTGTGCTGCTCACCATGCTGTCGATCGCCGTTTCGATGTGCCTGAGCGCCGTTGCACTCCTGCTCACGACCACCGGAAAGCCCGGTGCCGTCATCGCAGAGAAGGATCTGTGGGCCAACACGCTCCTGTTTTCGGCCTTGATACCCGGTTTCATCTGCCCGCTCGTCGTTCACGCCTTGCTGACAACAGTGCGCGAGTTGAACCTGGCCAAGGCTGAACTGGATGAAATGGCCAGAAAAGACTCGCTGACCGGGCTGCTCAATCGCCGTGGCTTTGACCGTGCGGCCCTTGAATTGATCGAGTCAGCCAAGCAGGGCAATCGCAACATCGCGGTGCTGATGTGCGACATCGACCTGTTCAAGCGCATCAATGATGTGCACGGACATGAAGGCGGCGATCATGTCATTCGCAATGTCGCGTCCACCTTATCCAATGTCGCGGCAAGTTGGGGCCGGGCCGTGGTTGGAAGGCAAGGCGGAGAGGAATTCGCGATCTGCGTCGATGGTGCTACCCCGCGCGAGCTTGCCACGATGGCCGAGGCACTACGAAGAGCCGTAGAGACAGCGCCGATCCTTTGGGACCATCACAGCATCTTCGTGACGGTCAGCCTGGGAACAAGCCTGTTCCCGGGGCATGAAGCCGACCTGAAGTCATTGATGATCAGCGCCGACAAGGCGCTCTATGAAGCCAAGAGGCGCGGCAGGAACAGGGTCGAACGCGCGGTGTTGCCAGAAGCTGCCTGACCCGCGACAGGCCAGATGCAAGGCCCGTCAATCGTATCGCAGTTCGGTCGCCTTGCCCCTGAACACGTAGTAGCTGAACGCCGTGTAGGCCGCGATGACCGGCAGCACCACGAGCGCCCCCATGAGGATGATGAACAGGCTTTCCGGCGCGCTCGCTGCCTGCCAGATCGTCAGCTTTTCAGGCACGATGTAGGGGTAGAACGAGTAAGCGAGGCCGAGAAAGCCGAGCACGAACAGGCTCACCGCGCCCATGAAAGGCACGAAATCGAGCGAGTGATCAGTGCGCGGCATGCGTTTGAGGAACACCCACAGCGACAGGAAAAGCGCGCCGGTCATCAGCGGGATCGGCAGCAGGCCAATGATGTTGGGGAAAGCGAACCAGCGTTCGAAGATGCGCGCGCTGACCAGAGGAGTCGCCAGCGAAACCGCCACCATGCTGATGGCCGTTGCCGCGAGTGTCCAGCGCGACCAGCCGACAGCGCGGTGCTGAAGCGCGCCATCGGTCTTGCCGATCAGCCACGTGGCTCCGACGAAGCAATAGGCGGCAGCCAGCCCGGCAGCAGCAGCCAGCGCGAAGGCATGCGTCGCCCAGCCCTCCTTGAAGCCCATGATGTAAAGCCCAAGCATGTATCCTTGGGTCAGGGACGACAGGGTTGAGCCGCCGATGAAGGCCCAGTCCCACCAGCGCTGGTATTGGGCCTGTGCCTTCACACGGAACTCGAAGGCAACCCCGCGCAATGTCAGACCCAGCAGCATAAAGGCCACAGGCAGATAGAGCGCCTGAAGGACCAGTCCGTGCGCGGTGGGAAAGGCCACGAGCAGCAACCCGATGCCGAGCACAAGCCAGGTTTCGTTGGCATCCCAGAACGGACCGATGGTCGCGACCATCTTGTCCCGTTCCGCCCGGTCGCCATGGGCCATGAGCATGCCGACGCCAAGGTCATAGCCATCGAGGATCACGTAAGCCAGGATGGAAATCGCCATGAGTGCGGCGAAAATCAGCGGCAGCGTATGGCCGTCAAGAAAGCTGAACATGACCTTTGCTCACGTGCCCTTGGCGGTCGCGCCGGCCGGATGGACCGGTGCACCGCCCTTGGCGACACCCGCGCCAGTTGGCGATGCGACACCCTTCAGGCCCTTTCCGGCCAGATGGAACAGCACGGAAATATAGGCTGCGATCAGCACGGCATAGATGGCAAGATACATGGCCAGCGTGGCGGCAATCATCCCGCCCGGCACCGTCGAAGCCGCCTGCGCCGTGGTCAGCACGCCTGACACAAGCCAAGGTTGGCGGCCAATCTCTGTCACATACCAGCCTGACAAGGTGGCGACCCAGCCGGCGAAGGTCATGCCGACAAGCACCCACGCGAGCGGCACCCCGATATCGCCCTTGCGCCAGAGCTGCCAGCCGGCAAACCACGACACCGCCAGCATCAGCATGCCGATGCCGACCATGATCCGGAAGGCGAAGAACACCGGCGCAACCGGCGGGTGCAGCCTCGTTCCATCTGGCGCCACGAAATCGTTGAGGCCAGGAACAACGCCCGCGAATTCATGCTTGAGGATCAGGCTCGCGCCACCCGGAATGCCGATCTCGAAGTTGTTGCTGCGTGTCGCTTCGTTCGGCAAGGCAAACAGCAGGAGCGGCACATGGCCCTTCGTTTCCCAGTTGCCTTCCATGGCCGCAACCTTGGCCGGCTGGTGCTGAAGCGTGTTGAGGCCGTGCAGGTCACCTACAAAGATCTGCACCGGGATCAGGACCGCGCCGATGGCAACGCCCGTGCGCAGGGCCGCCATCACGTCCGGGCCACGATCCTGCCGCAGCCAGCGGAAAGCCGACAGGCCCGCGATCAGGAAGGCGCAGGTCAGGCCCGACGCCAGCAGCATGTGCGCCAGCCGGTATGGCATGGACGGATTGAAGATGATGGCCCACCAATCCGTCGCAAAGGCCACGCCATCGCGCAACTCGAAGCCTGCCGGGGTGTGCATCCAGGAGTTCAGCACAAGGATCCAGAAGGCGGACATCGTCGTGCCGAACGCGACCAGAAACGTCGCCAATGTGTGCATCCAGTTCGGCACCTTGCGGAAACCGAACAACATGATGCCGAGGAACGTTGCCTCCAGAAAGAACGCCGTCAGCACCTCATAGGCCAGCAGCGGGCCGGCAATGTTGCCCACGCGCTCCATGAAGCCCGGCCAGTTGGTGCCGAACTGGAAGCTCATGGTAATGCCAGACACCACGCCAAGCGCAAAGGACAACGCGAACACCTTCACCCAGAAGCGGTAGGCATTCATCCACTTTTCGTTACCCGTCCGGTTGAACGCCACCTTGAAGAACAGCAGCACCCAGCCAAGAGCGATGGTGATCGTCGGGAACAGGATGTGGAACGAGATGTTCGCGCCAAACTGGATGCGTGCGAGCAGGATCGGGTCCATCGGTAAATTCCTGGGCTCAAAGTGCCAAAACGCAGGGTTGCCGGCGCTTGCCACAGGCCCGCCGGATGCAGACCTGTGCGTCGCGCCGCAGTTTTGGCTGGGGCTTCACTCTTTTGTCTGTCCCGGATTTAGGGTTCCGCCCGCCCGTCGGTAAGCGTCGTCAATGTCGCACACTGCACGGATGCGACACTGGCCTTGTCATGAGTGCGTTCAGACACTTGGACTGTCCAGGAATGGCCGCACTGCCGCCACGGCCGCTGAGCAGGCAGGTGAGGTTTCCGCGAGAACCGCCGTGGCATCCGTAAGACCCGTAGCAACACTGATGGTGGTGGTGACGCCCCACCAGATGTCACTTGTCGCACGGTTGATCAGCGTTGGCGTCGCGCTGACCACGCATCCCTGAATCTGTTGAACAATGGCAGCAGGTGCTTGCGCCGCCTGCATCTTGGTGGCGAATTCCGCCTGGACAGGCCCGATCACGAATGTCGCGAGAAGCCACGCGAAGAGATCTTGAAGCATGGAAATGTTCCTTCATTCTGGAGAGGTTTGGGTGGCTCGACCAGCAGCAGCATGTCGGGCTGCGCTGGATCGGCATCAGCACAGGCATCTGCAAGCCTGATTGGTTGCCAGCTGCACCGGGCAAGGAAGCCAAGCTGACACCGTCAAAAAACGGCGTTCTGAAAGCAACTCAGCGTCTTCCATGAACTGGCATCCAGGTCGGCAACGGTGTCGAAAACGATCCGACATCGCGTTCGCGCCGACAGCGCTCGCCAGAGGGGCCCGGATCAGGGGTCGTTTAAGACCTAGTGACGATAAAATACTTTTCAAGTGAGATGATAGAAAAATCGGTCTGCGTTTTATTTTTTGAATTATATTTGATAGCATATTGAAAAATGTTTGTTTTATTTATTATATAGCGTCAATATTATTAAATTTAATCTCAGATTTTCACTGCATAGCGATGAAATTGAGATATTGCACTTCAGATAAATGTTGAATCTGGTATCTCATCTGGCAAGAAATGACGCGCCACTTTTCGATTTAACCCGAGACCGGCGTTCATCTGTCACCAAGCGGCCGTGGTCAGGGTCGAGGCAGATGCGGCGCTCAACCTCATTCCAGGTATCGGCACTTTGCGTCTGCCCCCTGCGGACAGGACCAGACGGCGCATGGTGAAAGAGACCGGGCAGGTGGGATGGTGGGGGAAGCAGGACTCGAACCTGCGAAGGCTTAGCCAGCGGATTTACAGTCCGCCCCCTTTGCCGCTCGGGACATTCCCCCACTTGGGTTGAGCTGCCACGCCGGAGCGGGACCACAAACCAACCGGCCGAGACCGGGAGCGGCGCGTTTCTACGGGCCACGCGGCGGCGCTGTCAACCGAAACAACGGCCGGGCGGATTTTCTCGCCTTGGTTTGTTGTATGGCTCCGGGCGATGTAGCCGGGCTGGCTTCGGGATCAGCACTGGTCCATAACGCGCGCTCACGGCTGGAACCACGAGATGAGTGACGACGAACGCCCCACCGGGCCGAAAAAGCCCTTCCAGAAGAAACCCTACCGGCCACGCGCCGGCGGCAGCGAACGGCCATGGGAGCGCGGTGGCAAGGGCCCTGGCGCTGGCAGGCCGTTTCGCGGCGGCGGGCCACGCGGGCCGCGCCCGCCGATGCCGCTCGATGTCACGGTGCTCTATGGCTGGCACCCGGTAGCTGAAGCGTTGCGCAATCCGGCCCGGACCTTCCGCCGGCTGATGGCCACCGAGAACGCCATGATCCGGGTGCGCGAGGAGATCGGCGAGCCGCCCTGCCCGGTCGAATTGGTCCGGCCCGGCGAGATCGACCGGCTCCTGACGCCCGATGCCGTGCATCAGGGACTGTATCTGGAGTGCGAGCCTCTCGAAGCGCCGGACCTGCGCTCGCTGGGCCCCGATGCACTGGTACTCGTGCTCGACCAGATCACCGACCCGCACAATGTCGGCGCCATGCTGCGCTCGGCGGCCGCGTTCGGCGTGGACGCAGTGATCGTCACCGTGCGCCATTCCCCCGATGCCACTGGCGTGCTCGCCAAGAGCGCTTCAGGCGCGCTCGAACACGTGCCGATCATCGCCGTGCGCAACCTCGGCGATGCCCTGCTGGAACTGCGCAATGCCGGCTACATGCGCGTCGGCTTCGATTCGGAAGCCGACACAGCCTATGAGGAGGTCAAGCTGACGCGTCCGCTCGCGCTCGTCATGGGCGCCGAGGGCAAGGGCCTGCGCCAGCGCACGCTCGGCCTCTGCGATGCGGTGGCGCGGCTCGACATGCCCGGCTCGATCAAGAGCCTGAATGTCTCCAATGCCACCGCCATCGCGCTCTATTCGGCGAACCTCAGGCTGCGCGGCTAGTGGCTTCTCCTTTAGGGAGGAACTCCACGCGAAAGCTCCACCCAGAAGGCGATCATCGCCTCAGCGTGCACGCACCACGATGATCCTGGGTGTCGTGGTGTCGGCAGGCTCACGCCGCTGCACACCCGCTGATGGATGATACCCACCTGCACGCCTGTGCTGCTGGCCCGCGTGGGCGTGCGGTTCGGCAAGCGACAACACCTTTGCATCCGGCGCCGAGCGACGGGCATGAGTCATGGATCGATGCGCGGCGCCATGATGCCGGCCACCGCCGTGCTCGATACGATAGATCAGCGGGGCAGCTTCCGGCGCTCGCCGGATACCCATGACCACCGGAATCCGGTTGATGGTCAGGTTGATGGTCCGCGTCGAGGCCGCCGGCTCCAGCAGCAGCGTTTGCCCTGCCCCGTAGACGCCATTGAAGAAGAACGGCCCCGGAAAGGGTGAAAAGACCGGGTTCGGCCCGAACGGCAAGGCCGCCATGCGACGGTGCATGGCTGGCATTGCCGGCCTTGCGACATGCGAGCCCCGCACTGTCACGCTGCCCGGAACTGCTGCGACACGAGGTTGCACACCGGGCCCGTGATGATGATGCGGCCCGCCCGCAAGCACAGCCGGGCTCAAGGCCAGGCTCGAAACAACCAGAAAGGCACAGGCATAGAGGCTGGCGCGCAGCATGGCGCTCTCCCGATCAAGACGGCCTCCATCCATGACGTTAGCCCAGCCCTCAGCCATTGGCCAGTGCGATTGCACCGTCCGGTGCGCCTCCCGCAAATCACCGATGCCTTTAGTCTTATACCTTAAGTCACACGACGAATTGGTAGATTTATCCGGGTGCATGCGCGGCGTAACGATGAGCTTAACGAAGTGTGAGCAGACGGCAGGTTGGGCGAGGACCGGTTACGGATCGCTCTGAGTTCTTGCCTTGCACGCCTGTCAGGCCTCGTCGGGAAGCAACCAGAGGAGAAAGCCATGAGCATGGCAGCAACCGGGACCGCAGGCGCTGCGCGTCCCATGTCCACTGGCGAGAAAAAGGTCATTCTGGCCTCCTCGCTCGGCACGATTTTCGAGTGGTACGACTTTTATCTCTACGGCTCTTTGGCCGCGATCATCGGCGCGCAGTTCTTTTCCGCGTTTGACGTCAACACCCGCAACATCTTCGCATTGCTGGCCTTCGCTGCCGGCTTTCTGGTGCGTCCGTTCGGCGCGCTGGTCTTCGGGCGCCTCGGCGATCTGGTTGGCCGGAAATACACCTTCCTCGTCACCATCCTGATCATGGGTGCCTCAACCTTCCTGGTCGGGCTTCTGCCCTCCTATGCCCAGATCGGCTGGATCGCACCGGTCGCGCTGATCGCGCTGCGGATGCTTCAGGGCCTCGCACTCGGCGGTGAATATGGCGGCGCAGCCGTCTATGTGGCCGAACATGCCCCTGTGGGTCGCCGCGGCTTCTACACCTCATGGATCCAGACAACGGCCACGCTCGGCCTGCTGCTCTCGCTCTTCGTTATCGTGGGCCTGCGCCTGCAGATGGGCGAAGCAAACTTCCAGACGGACCTGCCGATCTTCTTCGGCCTCAAGGGCGGCTGGCGCATTCCGTTCCTGGGTTCCATCCTGCTTCTCGGGATCTCCGTCTGGATCCGTCTCCAGATGCAGGAATCGCCCTCCTTCCAGAAGATGAAGGAAGAAGGCACCCACTCCAAGGCTCCGCTCTCCGAAGCCTTCGGCCAGTGGAAGAACGCCAAGATCGTGATCATCGCCCTGTTCGGCCTCGTCGTCGGCCAGGCCGTCGTCTGGTACACGGGTCAGTTTTACGCCCTGTTCTTCCTGCAGGCGATCCTCAAGATCGACCTTCTGACCGCGAACGTGCTGATTGCATGGTCGCTGATCCTCGGCACGGGCGGCTTCATTGTCTTCGGCTCTCTGTCGGATCGCATTGGCCGCAAGCCGGTGATCCTCGCCGGCTGCCTGATTGCCGCCCTCACCTACTTCCCGATCTTCGGGGCGCTGACCAAGGCTGCCAACCCGACCTATGACAAGGCGCTGTCCGCAGTGGCCATCCAGGTCGCTGCTGACCCTGCCAAGTGTGGCTCTCTGTTCGATCCGGTCGGCATCCGCCAGTTCACCGAACCATGCGACGTGGCACGCCGTGCCCTGTCCCAGCAGGCATTTCGGTACAGCCTCGTCACGGCGCCCGCTGGTTCCGCGATGAAGGTCATCGTGAACAACACGGAAGTGCCCTTCACGACCGCCGCTGCCTTCACGACTGCCCTGACGGCTGAAGCCATCAAGGCCGGCTACCCGGCCGCAAACGACCCGGGCAAGGTCAAGGTCGATGGCTTTTTCGCAGCCCTCGGCAATCCGCAGGCTTTGTGGATCATCGCCCTGCTCACCGTGATGGTGATCTACGTCACCATGGTCTACGGCCCGATCGCGGCAGCGTTGGTCGAGTTCTTCCCGACCCGCATCCGCTACACGGCCATGTCGCTGCCCTATCACATCGGCAATGGCTGGTTCGGCGGACTGCTGCCGGCAACCTCCTTCGCCATCGTGGCATCGACCGGCGACATCTACTCCGGCCTTTGGTATCCGGTCGGCTTCGCCCTGATGACCTTCGTGATCGGTGCCCTGTTCGTCACCGAAACCAAGGACCGCGACCTCGACACGGTGAAGTGAAGCCTCGGAAGTGAAGCCTCGGAAGTGAAGCTTCGGAAGTGAACCCTCTTGGAGCGGCGACCGGACAATCCCGAACCCGCCCTGCCCAAGACACGAAACGACCGGCAAGGGCCCCGCGAGGGGCCCTTGTCTGCATCTGGCAAGGGCATGAGCCGCCATTCGGCATAACCCGAGCCGCCGACCCGCCCTCCCTGCCCTTGCTGGCATTGTGCGGGCACCTCCGGTCATTTGCTGACATTGTCAGCCATCCCGGCCCCTGTCAGGCTGCCCCATGCCGACTGCCCATCACAGCCTGTCGATCACGCAGCCATCCATCTTGCCAGCCCGCCCCGACGCAGCTAATGAACCCGCAACGCCGGCGTAGCACAGCGGTAGTGCAGCGGTTTTGTAAACCGAAGGTCGGGAGTTCAATCCTCTCCGCCGGCACCAGCCAAGCTGGACATGATCCCCGGGCTCTCGTCAGCCGGCTCTCTCCGGGAGTTGATCAGTCCGGAACGCGAATCCTGCGAACCGGTTCACGTCCAGTGTCATCAACCATCCGGATCCGGCATCGAAAAGCGCTAGCCATGCTGCGTGGTTTGGTCAAAAACGTCCATGCCAGTAGCAAAGGCGGCGAAAGCCCGCTAACCGGAACATTCCCGCTGTACGGCAACGGGTTTTCGGCTTTTGGTCAGGCAAAGGTGGACAGGCGATGAAGGCAGTCATTCTCGCGGGCGGTCTGGGCACCCGCATCAGCGAGGAGTCGCATCTGCGGCCAAAGCCGATGATCGAGATCGGCGGCAAGCCCATCATCTGGCACATCATGAAACTGTATGGCGCGCATCAGATTACTGATTTCATCATCTGTTGCGGCTACAAGGGCTATCTCATCAAGGAATACTTCGCGAACTACTTCTTGCACATGTCTGACGTGACGTTCGACATGCAAGCAAACACAATGGAAGTGCATCAGAAGAACGCGGAACCATGGCGCGTCACGCTGGTGGACACCGGTGAAATGACGCAGACCGGCGGACGGATCGCGCGTGTTCGCGATCATATCGATGGCACGTTTTGCATGACGTATGGCGATGGGGTCAGCGACGTGGATATTGGGGCACTGGTGGCGTTCCATCGCCAGCAGAAGACCGAGGCTACCGTTACAGCGGTCCGGCCGGCGGGGCGGCGTGGCGCTATCGAGATTGACGGCGCCCGTGTGACGTCGTTTCTCGAAAAGCCGCATGGTGATGGCCGCTGGATCAGCGGCGGCTTCTTCGTTTGCGAACCGTCGGTCATCGACCGGATCGCAGGGGATCAAACGATCTGGGAGCGGGGCCCGGTTGAGAAGTTGGCCAGTGAAGGGCAGCTTTCAGTCTACCGTCACCAGGGATTCTGGGCCGCAATGGACACTTTGAGAGACAAGGTCTTCCTCGAAGACCTGTGGAAGTCAGGCACCGCCCCCTGGAAGGTGTGGCCGTGACATCACCTTTGTCAGGTCGCCGCGTCCTTGTGACCGGACATACCGGTTTCAAGGGCACTTGGCTGAGCATGTGGCTTGGCCGCCTTGGCGCGCATGTGGGTGGCTTCGCTCTGGAGCCGGACACGACCCCCGCGCTGTTCAACCAGCTGCGGATGGAAACACGGCTGCAGCATATCGTCGGCGATGTCCGGAACCCGTCAGCGCTGACGGCCTGCATCGAGACAGTAGCACCCGACGTGATCTTCCATCTGGCCGCGCAGCCCCTTGTGCTTCGCTCCTACCGCGAGCCGCAGGAAACATGGGCAACGAATGTGCTCGGCACGGTCAATCTTCTGGAGGCCGTGCGGGCGGCCAAACGGAGTTGTGCCGTCGTGGTCGTCACGACCGACAAGGTCTACCACAACCGCGAATGGGTCCACGCCTACCGCGAAACCGACCGGCTCGGCGGGCATGACCCTTACAGCGCCAGCAAAGCGGCCACCGAACTCGTCGTCGACAGTTACAGGCGCTCGTTTTTTGCGGATGGACGCATCAGGCTGGCGTCCGCGCGATCGGGCAATGTCATCGGCGGCGGCGACTGGGCACAGGAGCGGATCATCCCCGACCTGATACGCGCCCTGGCCAGCGGCAATGCCTTGCCTGTCCGGAACCCGGCAGCCATCCGCCCCTGGCAGCATGTCCTGGATCCGTTGCGCGGCTACATCATGATGGCAGAGCGACTGCTTGCCGGAGACAGAACGGCTGAGGACAGTTTCAACTTCGCCCCTGACGCGGAGGACCAGAGAAGCGTGCGTCATCTCGTCGAGCACAGCCTGAAGACCTGGCCGGGCACGTGGCTCGATGCCTCCAAGCCCTCCGATCTGCACGAAGCAGGAAGGTTGCAACTGGCGACCGAGAAGGCGAAAAACGTGCTTGGATGGTCGCCGGTCTGGAACTTCGAAACGGCTGTCGAGGAGACGATAGGCTGGTATCGCGATGAGCATCGCGGAACCGCACCGGAAGCGCTGGTCGAACGCCAGATTTCAATGTTCGAGGCTGATAGCCACGCATGATCTTCAAACCATTGGCCATTCCTGGATCTTTTCAGATCGATCTGGAGCAGAGAGAGGATACACGCGGCTTTTTTGCCCGCCTGTTCTGTGAAGCGGAGTTCGCGGACCGCTCTCTGACAACGCACTGGCCGCAGATGAACACCTCGCTGACCAGAACACCGGGAACCGTGAGAGGCATGCACTTCCAGCGGGCACCCTTTGCTGACGTCAAGCTGGTCCGGTGCTTGCGCGGGGGTGCGCACGACGTCATCGTCGACATGCGAAGCCAGTCGCCGACATTCGGGCATTGGCTGTCCGTGACGCTCACGGCGAGCAACAGGAGCATGATCTACATCCCGAAAGGATGCGCCCATGGCTTCCAGACTCTTGAGGCCGATACAGAGCTGCTTTACATGCACGGCATGCCCTACAGCCCCCAGCATGATGCCGGTCTTCATCACGCCGATCCCACGGTTGGCATCGTCTGGCCGCTGCCTGTGACGGAACTGTCGCTTCGGGATGCCGGATTGCCACACCTTGCTGCGTTGGAGCCGTTCACCGAATGAAATGCCGTCACTGTGCCACGCCTTTGCATCGGCAGTTTCTTGATCTCGGGCATGCACCGCCATCCAATGCCTATCTGTCTCCGGCCGATCTCAGCGCTCCTGAGGTGACGTATCCTTTGCGCGTTTTTGTGTGTGACACGTGCCACCTTGTGCAAACCGATGACTTTACCTCCGAAACTGAGCTTTTCAGCGCGGACTACGCCTATTTTTCATCGACCTCGCTGAGCTGGCTCGCACATGCGGAAGCCTACGCGGCGATGATCACGGCACGCCTCGGCCTCGATTCCGGGAGCAAGGTGATCGAGATTGCCAGCAATGATGGCTATTTGCTGAAGAACTTCGTGCGGACCGGCGTCCCCTGCCTGGGAATCGAGCCGACAGATGGCACGGCCGATGCCGCAGAATCGTTGGGGGTTCCTGTGCTGCGTGCGTTTTTTGGCGAAGCGACGGCCCGGCATCTCGCCGCGTCGGGACACATGGCCGATCTTGTCTGCGGCAACAACGTCTATGCCCATGTTCCTGACATCAATGACTTCACGCGCGGTCTGGCCATTGTGCTCAAGCCGGAAGGTGTCATCACGCTGGAGTTCCCTCACCTCTTGCGCATGATCGAGCAGTGCCAGTTCGACACGGCCTATCACGAGCACTTCTCCTATCTGTCCCTTTCGGTGGTTTGCCGGATTTTCGACAGCGCAGGCTTGCGCGTGTTCGATGTGGAACGGCTTCCGACCCATGGCGGCAGCCTGCGCATCTACGGATGCCACGTGCAGTCAGCGCACCCTCAGCATGACTCCGTTGCGCAATGCCTTGCAGACGAGCGCGACGGGGGACTGGCTGGCACAGCCGTCTATGATGGCTTTCAGGCCCGGGCGAACGCCATCAAGGATGCTCTCGTGGCCTTTCTGATCGAGACCAAAAGGGCAGGCCGCACGGTTGCCGGCTATGGCGCGGCGGCGAAGGGCAACACGCTGATGAACTACGCCGGAATTCGACCAGACCTGGTTTCGTTCATTGCCGACGCGGCGGCATCCAAGCAGGGGCGCTTCATGCCCGGCAGCCATATCCCGATTTTGCCGCCCCAGGCACTGACCGATCGCAGGCCGGACTTCGTGCTGATCCTGCCGTGGAACCTGGCGGACGAAATCTCAAGCCAGCTCGCGCCGCTGTCCCGACAGGGCACCAGGTTCGTGACAGCCGTGCCGGAGTTGCAAGTGCGATGAATGAGCGCGTGGTCTTGACTGGCGCAACAGGCTTCGTCGGCAAACAAGTGCTCAGGTCACTCATCCAGCGCGGCGCGGACGTTCGCGTGGTGCTACGCCCCGGACATAGCCCGCCAGATGGCGTCGCTGACACGGTGGAAACTGAAGACGTTTTTGCAGAAGATCCAGCATGGTGGGCCAAGACGTGTCGAAGCATGGAACGTCTCGTTCACGTGGCATGGCCTGTGACGCACGGCACCTATCTTCACTCGCCAAACAATATGGATGCTCTGATTGGCACACTGCGCATGGCTCAAGGCGCTTCTCAGGCTGGCATCACACGCATCATCGGCATCGGCACTTGTGCAGAGTATGGGCTTGTGGCGCATCCGATGGGCACTGAGACAAGCCTGCGACCTTCAACCGCCTATGGCGCGGCCAAAGCCGCGGCATACCTTGCTCTCGAGCGGTTGCTGCCGATCATGGGCGTGTCATTCGCGTGGTGCCGCTTGTTCTATTTGTTCGGGGAAAACGAGGATGCGCGTCGGTTCGTTCCGTATCTGCACACCTGCCTTGCGTCCGGCAAACCGGTCAACCTCGGCTCGGGTGATGCCGTGCGCGACTATCTAAATGTCGCCGAGGCCGGGGAACGCATTGCTGTGGTTGCACTTTCGAACATTGCGGGCGCTATCAACATTTGCTCTGGACAGCCGATCACAATAAGAGAACTGGCGGAGGGCATCGCAGATCAATACGGACGAAAAGATCTCCTTCGTTTCGGGGCCAGGCCGAACTCACCCGATGATCCCGCCTATGTTGTAGGTATTCCTACGCCTTTGCCCGCGTAGACCGGAAGGAGAAACCTCTTGGAGCCGATGCAAGCGCTGTACACCGAGCGCGCATTTCCAGTTTTCCAGAACCGGGTCTACGCCTCTCGCGAAGAAGCTCAATCGTGTCCAACCGGGGACATCGAGTTGATTCAGGACCTGACGAGTGGTCTTGTTAGAAATGCTGCGTTTCGTGCCGATGATGTCATATACGATACATCATATAACAACGAACAAGCGACAAGTAAGCGATTTCAGACGCACCTCGATAGCGTAGCCTCAATTGTCGAGGAGCAACTCGGACAGCGAGCGCTGATCGAGGTTGGATGCGGAAAGGGCTATTTCCTTGAACTGCTCCAAGGCCGTGGCGTCGAAATCACGGGCTTTGATCCGACTTACGAAGGTACAAATGCGGCCATTCACAGGAGTTATTTCAACCCTGACACCGGCCTCTCCGGATCCGGACTCATTTTGAGGCATGTGCTTGAACATGTGCCCGATCCGGTCAAATTTCTCGAACAGTTGCGTGATGCAAATGGCGGCAAAGGCTTGATCTATATCGAAGTCCCTTGCCTCGACTGGATCATGGAGAACAAGACTTGGTTTGATATCTTTTATGAGCATGTGAACTACTTCAGAGGCGTCGATTTTGAAAATATGTTTGATGGAAGGCCTCTGATCACGCACAGCTTCAATGGCCAGTATCTCAGTGTCGTTGCAGACCTCGCCAAGTTGCGCCGTCCAACGCATGACGAACGTCACCGGGTGTCGTTTCCAAAGAGCTTTCTGGACGGAATTGAAAAAGTCGGCGCTGTCGAAGGGCCGCTCGTTGTATGGGGCGCCGCCTCCAAGGGCGTGATCTTCTCATTGATGGCTGAGCGCGTCGGCCGCCCCGTGGATCGAATCATCGACATCAATCCAAGCAAGCAAGGACAGTACTTGCCGGTAACCGGTCTGAAGGTGCACCCTCCCCAAGAGGGCCTGGCCGGATTGCCGGATGGAACAACGCTTCAAGTGATGAACCCGAACTATCTGGCGGAGATCAGGGAATTGGTCGGACCGCGCTTCAACTGCAAAGGCATGTGATATGTTGAGTTTTGCCGAGGAAACGAAGACGCGGATCGATGCCAACGAGCACGACGCAAACCTGCTGATGGCAGCAAGGCGTTTCATGGTTGAAACTTTGCGCGTTCAATATTCCTACAATTTTTCGTGGCTAGGCCGCCCGATCATCCAGTATCCGCAAGATATTGTGGCCTTTCAGGAGATCGTCTGGCAAATTCAGCCAGATGTCATTGTTGAGACCGGAATCGCCCATGGTGGATCACTGATCCTGTCTGCTTCGCTGCTGGCAATGCTGGACCTGTGCGAAGCGACGGCCAACGGCGAGGTGCTCGATCCGGCCAGGCCGAAGCGCAAGGTCATCGGCGTCGACATCGACATTCGCCAGCACAACCGCGTCGCCATTGAGG
Source organism: Hyphomicrobiales bacterium (assembly GCA_027487245.1). Classification (GTDB taxonomy): domain Bacteria; phylum Pseudomonadota; class Alphaproteobacteria; order Rhizobiales; family Beijerinckiaceae; genus Allobosea. The sequence goes on along the minus strand of JAIYDY010000110.1, from coordinate 2,202 downwards.
CACACCCATTGGCAAAGCGCATCACCATGCTCGAAGGCTCTTCGGTTGATCCAGCTATCGTCAGTCAGATCAGCTCTCTTGTAGGCGACGCCAAGCGCGTGCTCGTCAGCCTCGACAGCAACCACACGCATGATCATGTTCTGGCCGAACTTGAGGCGTTTGGCCCAATGGTCAGCAAGGACAGCTATTGCATCGTGTTCGATACGGTCATCGAAGACATGCCCGCCAGCAACTCTGGCGACAGGCCGTGGGGACCGGGCAACAATGCAAAGACCGCTGTGTGGGAGTTTCTCAAAACCCATCCGGAGTTCGCCATCGACAAGCAGATCGAGAACAAGCTTCAGATCACCGTCGCACCAGAGGGCTATCTGAAGCGCATCAGCTAATTATCAAAATACTATAGTTTTGATATTCTGCGATCTACTCATAAAAACATTCATGATTTGTGAATATTTCTATGTTTCTGAAATTAGGAATACAATATACTAGGAATTTTTCCGAAATAATTATTTCAATAGAGTAAATCCGGAATGCTGGTCATGTGCCTGAAGCGGGAATGATGGACAAGGGAACTCGGATGCCGGATCTCATTACGATCATTGTGCCGACGCGAGAAAGAGCAGATGTGCTTCGCTTCTCGCTACGGACGCTTGCCGCTCAGACCAGCGATAAACTCCGGGTGATTGTGAGTGACAATGCAAGTGTTGATGAGACACGTGACGTTTACGAATCCATCGCAGACGAGCGCTTTCGTTACGTTCGAACGAGCGAACGGGTCAGCATGTCTGACAACTGGGAGTTTGCTCTCAATCACGTCTCTGGCGGCTTTGTTGGCTTTATGGGCGATGACGATGGACTCATGCCAGGAGCGATCGAGCGCCTCTCGCGCATCCTCGACGAAACCGGCACAGATGCCCTCCGAACCACAGCCTGCTCTTTTGCGTGGCCAGAAGTACTTGATTCGAAATCTGGTAGGCTCAGTATACCACTGAAACGCGGCATCGAGAAAAGATCAACAAATCAATTTCTTGACCGCGTTATATTCAAGAATTTACACTATACTAATCTACCCATTATATATAATGGTGGAATTGTCCGTTATGATATTATGATTTCAATCAAGAATAAATTCGGGCGTTTTTTTTGCTCGTCAATTCCTGACGTGTTCGCTGGCATGGCAATCTGCAAGACAGTAAATAGCTATATTTATTCATATCGCCCCGAGTTCATAAATGGAGCATCTATTCACAGCAACGGGACCGCACAAATGAAAAAAAATACAGACGTTTCTCGAAAATTTATATCAGAAAAAAGCATTCCTTTCCATTCTGACTTACCTCTTGCACGAGATGGATCTTTCGTACCATCCTTGAACTTATTTGTAATTGAACCTTATATTCGGGTAGCAGGACTGTCGGGGTCCGATCGCCTTGAACTGCTGAAGAGAGTTGTGACAATGGTGACCCGGGAACGCTCACCGCATAAGTCTGTGCTGAACGATTGGATTGATGATTTTTGCAGAATGCACAACTTAGATCATCACATTCATGGAATTAAAGATCATATATTTAATTTTAGAAGATTATACGAAATTATAATGAATGACATTAGTATTTATACATGCGGTGAAGAAAATGATTCAATTGAAAATATACTTCAAGCAAGCACGCGCGCCGGCGATTTAATCGAATCTGAACTGAGACACGAAGCGCTGCAGCAGAGTATCGTGCGAATTTTTAATAATGCACTTTCTCGATTTAATTTCTCATTCAAGAGCGCATGAAACTTGAATCAGTATTGAGTTGAAGTTAATGGAAACCCGCAATCAAATCATAAATAATTAGCATGAAAACAATCGAAAATTGTGACCTAGAATGAGCAGACAGCACAGAAATCTAGATCCACGATGACGATATCATCTGTCAAAGTCGCCGTGCTGATGGCATGCCACAACCGCAAGGCCCTGACCCTGCGCATCCTGGCGCAGCTTGAAGAGGCAACGGCGCGCCATGGTGATCTGCAAACCAAGACATTTCTGGTTGATGATGCTTCAAGCGATGGCACGGCTGACGAAGTCTCCCGACAGTTTCCAAACGTGGCGCTTGTGGCAGGATCCGGCTCGCTGTTCTGGAACCGGGGAATGGTCCTGGCCTTCCAGACAGCACAAGCTGCACGTCAGGATTGGGACTATTACCTCCTTCT
>JAIYDY010000017.1 GCA_027487245.1 Hyphomicrobiales bacterium | reverse complement strand
GGCGCAAGCCGGCCTTCAACCTCGCCCTCGATCTGGGGTGCGGCACCGGGCTGATGGCCAAGGCGCTCGGCCCACTGGCGCGCCGCATCGAGGGCGTCGACATCTCCCCGCGCATGATCGCTGTCGCGGCCCGCACCGGCCTCTACGCAGCGCTCCATGTCGGCGAGGTGGTCGACGAGCTTGACCGGCGCGCGGCTGCCAGCGCCGACCTGATCGTGGCGGCAGACGTGGTGGTCTATCTCGGCGACCTGTTCCCGCTATTCCGTGAGGCGGCACGCGTGCTGTGTCCGGGCGGGCTGTTCGCCTTCACCGCGCAGGGCCACCATGGCCAGGGCTTCGAACTGGGAATCGATTCGCGCTTTGCCCATTCCGATCGCTACCTGCGCACCGTGGCCGAGGATTCGGGGCTCGCGATTGCCCACTTCGCCGCCGTGTCGACCCGGCAGGATCGCGGGCTGGACGTGCCGGGCTACGTCATGGTGCTGACCCTCCCCCGATGACGGAGTTGCTTCCACCCCTGTTCGCGCGCTGGTTCGCCGCGCGCGGCTGGGCCCCGCGCACCCACCAACTCGACCTGATCGCCCAGGCGCGGGCCGGCCGCTCGACGCTGCTGATCGCGCCTACCGGTGCGGGCAAGACGCTCGCCGGTTTCCTTCCCAGCCTGATCGAACTGGCAGGGCACGAACGGCAGAGCGAGCCAGCGCTGCACACGCTCTACATCTCGCCGCTCAAGGCGCTGGCGGTCGACATCGCGCGCAATCTGGAGCGCCCGGCCTCCGAGATGGGCCTCGATATCCGGCTGGAAACCCGCACCGGCGACACCTCCGCCGCCAAGCGTGCCCGCCAGTTCGAGCGCCCGCCGGACATCCTGCTGACCACGCCCGAACAGCTGGCGCTGCTCATCGCCCACCGCGATGCGCGCACGCTGTTCAAGGGTCTGAGGCGCATCGTGCTCGACGAGATCCATTCGCTGGTCACCTCCAAGCGCGGCGACCTGCTGGCCCTCGGCCTGGCACGGGTGCGCAAGCTCGCTCCCGAGGCAAGCGCGGTCGGCCTGTCGGCCACGGTGCGCGAGCCGGACCAGCTTCGGCGTTATCTGGCCAGTGGCGATGCGCCGGGCACAATGGCCGATCTGGTCACTGTGGAGGGCGGGGCTGCGGCCAATCTCAGCATTCTTCAACCCAATGCCGTCCTGCCGCTGGCCGGCCACATGGCCAGCCACGCCATGGGCGAGATCTATGCCGCGATCAGGGGCCATCGCACCACGCTGGTTTTCGTCAACACCCGCGCCCAGGCCGAATACGTCTTCCAGGAATTGTGGCGCGTGAACGAGGATAACCTCGCCATTGCCCTGCACCATGGCTCGCTCGATGTGCAGCAGCGGCGCAAGGTCGAGGCCGCCATGACGGCAGGCAAGCTGAAGGCTGTGGTCTGTACCGCCACGCTCGACCTGGGGATCGACTGGAGCGATGTCGATCTGGTCATCAATGTCGGCGCGCCGAAAGGGGCGAGCCGGCTGATCCAGCGCGTGGGCCGTGCCAACCACCGCATGGACGAGCCGTCCAAGGCCTATCTCGTGCCAGCGAACCGCTTCGAGATCATGGAATGCCACGCGGCGCTCGAAGCAGTGGCGGAGGCCGCGCAGGACACGCCGGATGCAAAACCCGGCGCTCTCGATGTGCTGGCCCAGCATCTGCTCGGCCTCGCTGCCGCCGAAGGGTTCCGGGCCGACGACGTCTATGCCGAGGTCACGTCCGCCGCTCCTTACGCGGCCCTTCCGCGCGAGAGCTTCGACGCGGCGCTGAACTTCGTCGCCACGGGCGGCTATGCGCTGAAATCCTACGAACGCTTTGCCAAGATCGTGCTCGGCAAGGATGGCCTCTGGCGCATTGCCCACGCCCGCATCGCGCAACAGTACCGCATGAATGTCGGCACCATCGTCGAATCGCCGATGCTCCGCGTGCGCCTCGGTCGTGCCCGACCTGCCAGAGCGGGCGGCAGTTCCGCACGTGTGCCGGCCTTCGGCGGCAAGGTGCTCGGCGAGATCGAGGAATACTTCGCCGAGACGATGATGGCCGGCGATACCTTCATCTTCGGCGGCGAGGTGCTGCGCTTCGAGGGGATTTCCGGCAATGAGGTCGTGGCCTCGCGCACGCCGGCGGGCACCGACCCCAAGATCCCGTCCTATGCGGGCGGCAAGTTCCCGCTCTCGACCTTCCTTGCCGAGCGCGTGCGCCGCATGCTCTCCAACCCGGCTGAATGGCCGAGATTGCCCCGGCAGGTCAGCGACTGGCTGGCCCTTCAGGCCCGCAAGTCCGTCATCCCGCAACGCACCGAGATGCTGGTGGAAACCTTCCCGCGGGGCGAGCGGTTTTATCTGGTGGCCTTCCCGTTCGAGGGCCGGCTGGCACACCAGACCCTCGGCATGTTGCTCACGCGGCGGCTCGAACGGCTCAGGCTGAAACCCATGGGCTTCGTCTGCAACGACTACGGCCTTTCGGTCTGGGGCCTGTCGGACCTTTCGGCTGCCATCGCCGCGGGGCGTCTTTCGCTGGACGAACTCTTCGATGAGGACATGCTGGGCGACGACCTCGAAGCCTGGTTGCAGGAATCGGCCCTGATGAAACGCACTTTCCGGCAATGCGCCGTGATCGCCGGGCTGATCGAGCGTCGCTTTCCGGGTCAGGAAAAATCGGGCCGGCAGGTCACCATGTCGACCGACCTGGTCTATGACGTGCTCAGGCGGCACGAACCGGACCACCTGTTGCTCCGCGCCGCCCGCGCCGATGCCGCCACCGGCCTGCTCGATATCCAGCGGCTTGGCCAATGCCTCTCGCGCATCCGGGGGCGAATCATCCACAAGGCGCTGGACAGGGTCTCGCCGCTCGGGGTCTCGGTGATGCTGGAGATCGGCCGCGAGGCGGTCTATGGCGAGGCGTCGGATGCCATTCTGGCCGAGGCCGAGGCGATGATGATGGAGGAAGCGTCCGCATGACGGCGATGCCCGCGCACCAGGCGATGCAGCCACCGGCCATCGTGATTGGCGGCGTCGAGGCGTGGCCCCATGCCAGCGGCGCGCTGTATCTGCCTTCGGAGCGCACGCTGCTGCTGTCTGACCTGCACCTTGAAAAGGCCTCGTCCTATGCCCGGCGCGGCATCTTCCTGCCGCCTTACGACACGCGCACCACCCTGGGTGTCGTGGCGCTGGCGATCGCGGCCTTCAACCCCCGTCGCATCATCGCCATGGGCGACAGCTTCCATGACCGGCACGGGGCCGGCCGGCTGGACGAGGCCGATGCTCATGCCCTCGCGGCCTTGCAGGCCGGGCGGGACTGGCTCTGGCTGACCGGCAACCACGATCCTGATGCCGCCCCCGGTCTTGGCGGCGATGTGGCGGATCAGGCTGTGGTGGCAGGCTTGACCTTGCGCCATGAGCCTTCGCCGGTTTCCGCCGCGCCGGAGATCGCCGGGCATCTGCACCCGGTGGCCCGCATCAGGCTGCGCGGCAAGACCTTGCGCCGCCGCTGCTTCATTGCTGACGGCACGCGTCTCATCCTGCCGGCGATGGGCTCCCTGGCCGGTGGCCTCAACGTGCGGGATCTGGCGATTGCCGGGCTGTTCGCCGGCACGCGCGAGGTCTGGATGTTGGGCGAAGGGCGCGTGTTCGCCGTCAGCCCGGCGCTGCTGCTGCCCGACTGATCAGCGCGGTTATCAGCCCGCGACGATTGCTGCCAGCATCAGGCAGGCGGCAGCCGCGCCGCCAAGGGCGAGCCTGAGCCGTCCATACCATTCCGGCACGATGATACGGCAGGCCAGGCCATAGTCCAGCAGAGCCAGCACGATATGGGCCATGACCAGCCACCACAGGTCGGCAGGCGAGGGCTGGAACCAGGCAAACCAGCCGATCAGCGCCGGCACCACCGCGATGATGAAATCGCGGTTGGCCCTGCCGTCGCCCGCCTCGCTTTCCCGGATCGCGAGGCCCCAGCGCACCCCGCCCAGAAAGGACAGGATCGCGACGCCATAGCCCACCAGGGCCACGCGCATGCTGTCGTCATCGGCAAACAGCGGCAGGACGAAACCGGACGCCAGCGCCAGGCTGAGACCCGCAAATGGGATCAGCCCGGCGACGCCGAGCAGCAGCGGAACCCTTGGAGACGAGGCAGACGACGACATGACGATCCGGGGGTCAGGAGAACGGAAGGGACTTGGCGGAACTGTCGCGGAAGCAGACAGGGCAGGCCGCGAGGACAACAGGAACCGAAGCGAACTTGTGACCACGACCAGCGGCTGATGTAGGGCAGCCCGGCACGAACGCAACCGTTTTCGCCGCTGCGGCCGGCAATGACGGGGTGTCAGCGCCTGATCTGCCCTGATCCCAGGCACAAATCGCGGGAACCTCGGTGTCAGCGCTTGAAACTCGGCCCGCAACCGTCATCATGCCGGCAGTGGCTTGGACATTCAGGTGAGGGCTTCACACCCGAATTGTTTTAAGCTTAAAATACCTTCCGGATACGAACCCGGTGCATTTCAGGCAGCAGGGTCGGGCGGGCAGGCAGACAACGGTCTCACAGGGAGTTGGGCGATGGTTCTGAAATGGAAATGGCTGGCCACGGCCGGCATTCTGGCGGCCTCGATCGGTGCAGCGCAGGCGCAGGAAAAACTCAAGGTCGGCATCATGGTCACCTTGTCGGGGCCTTCCGCCGTTCTCGGACAGCAGGCGCGCGATGGCTTCCAGCTCGCGGTCCGCCAGCTCGGCGGCAAGCTTGGCGGCGTCGATACCGAGGTCGTCGTGGTCGATGACGAACTCAAGCCCGATGTGGCCGTGACCAAGGTGCGCGGCATGATCGAGCGTGATCAGGTCAACTTCGTGGTCGGCCCGATCTTCTCCAACGTGCTTCAGGCCATCCACAAGCCGGTGGTCGAATCCAACGCCTTCCTGATCAGCCCCAATGCCGGCACCTCGAACTTCGCCGGCGCGCAGTGCAACCCGAACTTCTTCGTCACCTCCTACCAGAATGACCAGAACCACGAGGTTCTCGGCAAGTATGCGCAGGACAAGGGCTTCAAGCGCGTCTTCCTGATGACCCCGAACTACCAGGCCGGGCGCGACTCGATGGCCGGCTTCAAGCGCCACTTCAAGGGCGAGGTCGTCGCTGAACTCTACACCCCGCTTGGCCAGCTCGATTTCTCGGCGGAACTCGCCCAGATCGCGGCAGCAAAGCCCGATGCGCTGTTCACCTTCATGCCCGGCGGCATGGGCGTGAACCTCGTGCGCCAGTATCGTCAGGCCGGTCTGGCCAACATCCCGTTCCTCTCGGCCTTCACGGTGGATGAATCGACACTGCCGGCCCAGCAGGATGCGGCGCTCGGCTTCTTTGGTGGCGCCAACTGGGCACCTAATGCGGACAATCCGCAGTCCAAGGCATTCGTCGCTGCCTATGAAGCGGCCTTCAACAGCGTGCCGGGCACCTACGCCATGCAGGCCTATGACGCCGCGCTGCTGATCGATGCCGCCATCAAGGGTGCTGGCGGCAAGGTCTCCGACCGCAACGCTGTCCGGGCCGGTCTGCGCAAGGCCGATTTCAAGTCCCTGCGCGGCGACTTCAAGATGGGCCTCAACGGCTTCCCGATCCAGGACTTCTATCTGGTTCAGGCCGCCAAGCGCGCCGACGGCAAGTTCCAGACCGAAATCCGCGAGAAGGTCTTCGACGATTACGTCGATGTCTACGCCAAGGATTGCAAGCCGACCAACTGAGGCTGCCATGGCCAAGGGGCTGCGCCTGCCTGTGCGGCGCAGCCCTGACCTCTTTCATCGAAAGCCGCAGCGATGACCTTGTCGCTCTTTCTGGTCCAGACGCTGAATGGGCTTCAGTTCGGCATCCTGCTGTTCTTCATCGCCGCCGGGCTGACGCTCGTGTTCGGCGTGATGGATTTCATCAACCTGGCCCACGGCGTGCAGTACATGATCGGCGCCTATCTGGCGGCGATGTTCACGGCGCTGACGGGCAACTTCTTCTTCGGGCTGATGCTGGCGCTGCCATCGGCGCTGCTGTTCGGGTTGCTGCTCGAATTCCTGATCTTCCGGCATCTTTATGCGCGCGATCATCTTGATCAGGTGCTGGCGACGTTCGGCATCATCATCTTCCTCAATCAGGCCGTGAAGGTGGTGTGGGGGGCCGCTCCGCTGTCGGTGCCGGTGCCGGAGATCCTGTCTGGCACGGTCGTGCTGATGGATGGCCTGCTTTATCCGGTCTACCGGCTGGCGCTGATCGGCTCCGGGCTTGCCATCGCGCTCATCCTCTACATCCTTGTCAGCTACACCCGCATCGGCATGCTGGTCCGGGCGGGGGCCACCAATGCGCCGATGGTGTCGGCGCTCGGTGTCGACATCAGCCGCCTGTTCATGGTGGTCTTCGGCTTCGGTGCCATGCTCGCCGGTTTCGCCGGGGCCATGGTGGCGCCGATCCTCTCGGTCGAGCCCGGCATGGGCGACAACCTGCTCATCCTCACCTTCGTGGTCATCGTCATCGGCGGCATCGGCTCGATCAGGGGGGCCTTCATCGCGGCCTTGCTGGTCGGCCTTGTCGACACGCTGGGGCGGATCTTCGGGCCCTTCCTGCTGCGCCTGATCATGGATCCCTCCGCCGCCAGCCAGACCGGCCGGGCTCTGGCCCCGATGCTGATCTACATCCTGATGGCGGCGGTGCTGTTCTTCCGGCCTGCCGGCCTGTTCCCGGTCAGGAAATGACGCCTTTGCCGGAGCCTTCAACCACTGCCGCACCGCCGCGCCCGGCATCCCGCCCCGGCTTTGTCCGGCGCGAGTGGCTGCCGATCATCCTGTTCGTGCTGCTGGCGCTCTTGCCATTCGCGGCCATGCTGGGGCCTGAGAAATACACGCTCAGCCTTGTCACACGGGTGATGATCTTCGCGCTGGCGGCGATCTCGCTCGATCTGATCCTCGGCTATGGCGCGCTGGTCAGCTTCGGGCATGCGGCCTTTCTCGGCATCGGCGGCTACGCGGTCGGGATCCTGGCGGCCCATGGCTTTCAGGATGCGGCGCTCCAGGTGCCCGTGGCCTTGCTGGCCTCGGGCCTGTTCGCCCTGCTCACCGGCGCGATCTCGCTGCGCACCAAGGGTGTCTATTTCATCATGATCACGCTGGCCTTCGGGCAGATGGCCTTCTTCTTCGCCATCTCGCTCTCGGCCTATGGCGGCGATGACGGCCTAACGCTGGCCTCGCGCAGCAAGCTTTTCGGCCTCTCGTGGCTGGAGAATGACCGCTTCTTCTACGCGCTGGTGCTGGCCCTGCTGATCGGCTGTTATGCGCTGACGCGCGCCATCGTGGCCTCCCGCTTCGGGCGCGTCATCCGCGGCGCCAAGGAAAATCCCGTGCGGATGGAGGCGGTCGGCTTCTCGCCGTTCCGCTATCAGCTTGCCGTCTATGTCATCTCTGGCATGATCTGCGGGCTGGCCGGCGTGCTGCTCGCCAACCAGGCAGAGTTCGTCGCGCCGGCCTACATGGCCTGGCAGCGCTCCGGCGAACTCATTGTGATGGTCATCCTGGGCGGCCTCGGCTCGCTTCACGGCGCGATCATCGGGGCTGCGGCCTTCCTCCTGCTCGAGGAAATCCTCTCCGGCTACACCGAGCACTGGAAGCTGATCTTCGGGCCTTTCCTCGTGCTGGTCGTGCTCTTCGCACGCGGCGGCCTCCTGGGCATTCTCGCAAAGGTGCGCGGCAAGAGCGGGGGAGGGCGCTGACATGGCCGGCACTCCTGCAAAAGCCGAAGACTTTGCCAAAGCCGCAAAACCGGCCCTCGCGCTGGTCGACCTCAACAAGGCCTATGGCGCGCTCAAGGTCACCGACCAGGTCTCGCTGGAGTTTGCGCCCGGCGAACTGCACGCCATTATCGGCCCCAATGGCGCAGGCAAGACCACGCTGATCCACCAGATTTCCGGGCTGGCCGGGTCCGATTCCGGACACATCCTGCTGGATGGGCAGGACATCACGGGCCTGCCCATGGCTGCGCGGGTGCGCAAGGGGCTGGCCCGATCCTTCCAGATCACCTCGATCATTCCCGGCTTTACAGGCCTCGAAAATGTGGCGCTGGCGGTGCAGGCCCGTCTCGGCAGTTCTTTTCGCCTGTTCGGTGCCGTTTCGCGCGAGGAAAGGCTCAACGCTCCGGCGCGCGCCATCCTCGAGACCGTCGGCTTGCTCGGACGAGCCGACCTGCCCGCCGGGCTGCTCTCCCATGGCGAGAAGCGGCAACTGGAACTGGCCATCGCCATGGCTACCGAGCCGCGCGTGCTGCTGCTGGACGAGCCGCTGGCCGGGACCGGCCCGGAGGAAAGCGCTGCCGTGATTGCCCTGCTTCGGAAGCTCAAGGGCCGCTACACCATCGTGCTGATCGAGCATGACATGGACGCCGTGTTCGCGCTGGCCGACCGGGTGTCGGTGCTGGTCTATGGCCGCATCATCGCCAGCGGCACGCCCGATGCCGTGCGGCATGATCCCGCCGTCCGCGAAGCCTATCTTGGCGAAGAGGGCCTGTGATGCTGACGGTCGAAGCGCTTCAGGCCTCCTATGGCGACAGCCAGGTCCTGTTCGGTGTCGATCTGGCCATCGCCGAGGGCGAGGTGGTGACGCTGCTCGGCCGCAACGGCATGGGCAAGACCACGACCATCAGCGCCATCCTTGGCCTGCTCAGGCCAAGGGGCGGGCGGGTCCGCTTCGCCGGTGTCGATGTCACCGGCAAGCCCCCCTACGCCATTGCGCAACTCGGCATCGGGCTGGTGCCGGAAGGCCGGCAGGTCTTCCCAACGCTCTCCGTCGAGGAGAACCTGATCGCCACCGCCGCGGCCCGCTTCGGCGCGCCACGCTGGACGCTGCCGGGTGTCTACGCGCTGTTCCCGCGCTTGAAGGAGCGCCGCGCCAACATGGGCAACCAGCTCTCCGGCGGCGAACAGCAGATGCTGGCGATCGGCCGGGCGCTGATGACAAACCCGCGCCTGATCATTCTCGACGAGGCGACCGAGGGCCTCGCCCCGCTGATCCGGCAGGAGATCTGGGCCTGCCTTGCGATGCTGAAGGCAGAGGGCGAATCCATCCTTGTCATCGACAAGAATGTCGATGCACTGGCCCGGCTGGCGGATCATCATGCGGTAATCGAGAAGGGCCGCATCGTCTGGACAGGCACCTCGGCCGAACTGATGGCTGACCCTGCCCTGAAGAACCGCTATCTGCATGTGTAACCCGTCGGACCAGCTCTGGGCCGATGGCAAGCGCGACGCGCGCCCGAGCCAATGCGAGGAACACACCCTGTCGGGCTCCCCGGACAGGGTGCAACATGAGGGACCGACATGACACTCAATCCGGGCGTGACACGCGCAGGCGAGGGCCTTGAGGGCATCGCCTGGAATATCCTTGGCCAGACCTATGTGCCGAAGGAGGTCTCCGAGCATTCCTTCGCCTGGCACGCGACGTTCCCCGCCGACACCTTCGTGCCGCCGCATATCCACCCGACCCAGGACGAATTCATCTACATGCTCGAAGGCCGGCTGGAGCTGATGCTCGACGGGCGCGAGATGCAGGCCGGACCCGGCGATCTCGTCAGGATGCCGATGGGTCTGCCGCACGGCATCTTCAACCGCAGCGGCGAAACCGTGAAGTGCCTGTTCTGGGTGTCACCGACACGCCGGCTCTACGACCTGTTCTGGGCGATCCATTCGATGGCTGACCAGAACCCGGCCGAGGTGGTCGCCCTCTCGGCCCGGCACGAGGTCGATTTCCTGCCGCCACCCGGGGCCTGACACGCGGTCAGGTCCGGCTGCGCGGCTATCCTGCCTTGCGGTTGACCTGCGTCAGCGCAAAGCCCGCTGTGCCGGCATAGCCGCGCACGATGGCCTTGCGCTCGTCATGGGAGAGCACGCGCTCGATGTCGGCAAAGCCGGCAGGAGCCAGCTTCTCGACCTCGTCGATCACGCGCTCCGGTCCGCCCTTGCGGTTGAGCGCCACGATCTCGGCGGTCTTCGGCAGGCGGTCCGCTTCGTAGGCCTGCAACGCCTGATAGGGATGTTCGGCCCGCGCCAGATGGTCGGCCAGCGAGCGGGCATCGAGGATGGCCTGGCTCGCGCCATTCGAGCCGACCGGATACATCGGATGGGCGGCATCGCCCAGCAGGGTCACGCGGCCATGGCTCCAGCGCGGCAGCGGATCGCGGTCGCACATCGGGTATTCGTAGAAGGCGTCGGTGGCGTGGATCAGACCGGTCACGTCGAAGCCGGGAATCGCATATCGCCGGGCATAGGGCAGAACCTCATCGAGCCTCCCGCGCCGCGACCAGCTCTCCTTGCCGGGCGGATGGGGCGTGTCGCTGACCCGTGCCGTCACCACCCAGTTGGTCAGCCGCGTGCCCGGCGCAGTGCCATCCGCGATCGGATAGAGCACCAGTTTGGCGCCCATGCCGCCAGCGATGATCATCGAGCGGCCACCCAGAAAGGCCGGATGATCGGCGGCGCCGCGCCACATCATGACGCCATTCCAGCGCGGCAGGCCCTGCTGCGGGGCATAGTGGGCCCGCACCACCGAATGGATGCCGTCGGCCCCGACCAGCACTTCGGCCCGCAACGTCTCGCTACCTGATCCATCGATGCTGTCGACGAAATGCGCCGTCACGCCGCCCTCGTCCTGGATGAAGCCGGCCAGCTTGCGGCCCGTGCGGATTGCGCTCGCGCCAAGCCGCTCGACCACGGCATCATGGATGAGCTTTTGCAGCCGGCCCCGGTGGATCGAAAACTGCGGCACCTCGAAACCTGCCGCCACGCCGCGCGGCTCGCGCCAGACGATCTGCCCGATGCGGTTCATGTAGAACAACTCCTGGGTGCGGATGCCGGCCGAATCGAGCGCCGGCAGCAAGCCCAGATCGGCCAGTTCCTTGATGGCGTGGGGCAGGGTGTTGATGCCGACGCCCACCTCGCGCACTGCGCTGGCCTGCTCGCAGATCATTGAGGAGATGCCGCGCCGGTGCAGCATCAGCGCCAGCACCAGCCCGCCGATGCCGGCGCCCGCGATGATGACCTTGGGCCTCAAGGACGCCTGCGCGCGCCGGTCCATGGCGGGTTGTGCCTGCGCAGACACAACCACGGCGAGATCCTTGCGCTTTGACGGGCTGCCCTTGGCCGCCTTCGAGCCCTTCTTGCCAGCCTTGCCCTTGTCCGCCCGCGCCATCTGCCCGTCCTTATGCATGTCCTGCTGCTGCATAGTGGCGAGCTTTGCCGGGTGGGCGCAAGCCTTGTCGGCAAACACGGTTTCCGGCTGCCCCTTGCAGGTTGCCAGCGCGATGGGCATGTTCTGCGGCAGTGCGCCGCATCGGGCGCTTGGCCAACCCTGCTGTTCAATCCCCCGAGGAGTTCCCCATGTCAGGCTGGATCTTGCTGGCGATCATCGCCGCGGTCGCGATTTATCTGGTCACCGCCTACAACACCATGGTCACCTTGCGCCGCCGGGCCGACCAAGCTTTTGCTGACATCGACGTGCAGCTCAAGCAGCGCCACGATCTCATTCCAAATCTGGTGGAAACCGTGAAAGGCTACGCCACCCATGAGAAGGAAACGCTGGACGCGGTCATCAAGGCCCGCAACGGTGCCGTCGCCGCATCTGGCCCCCAGGCGCAGGCCATGGCCGAGCAGCAACTCAACGGTGCCGTTGGCCGCCTGATGGCGCTGGCCGAGGCCTATCCGGACCTCAAGGCCAACACCAACTTCCTCAAGCTCCAGGAAGACCTCGGCGGCGTCGAGGACAAGCTTTCGGCGGCGCGGCGCTTCTTCAACAATGCGGTCGGCGAATACAACGCCCAGATCGAGTCCGTACCTTCTGTGTTCTTCGCCTCGAAGTTCGGCTTTTTGGCCCGCGAATTCTTCGATGTCGGTCCGGAAAAGCGCGCCGAGATCGAAGTGGCACCCAGCGTCAAGTTCTGAGCAGGCCATGGGCTACTGCTGCCCTCAGGGGATGTGAGCAATGAGCGGCGAGGCATTCGGCCTCTATACCCACATCCGCAACAACCGCATCCGCTCGCGGCTGTTGCTGGCTGGACTGTTCCTGCTGGCCTGGCTTGCCAGTTTCGGCGGCATCCTGGCTGCAACCGGCTTTATGGGCACGCCGCGGGGTGTCGACCCTTACACCTATGCCCTCAACACCTTCATCGTGGCATCGCCGTTCATCACGGTCGGCGTCGCCATCTGGATATTCATCGGCTACCAGATCAATGTTGCCATCATCGGCGCGGTGACCGGCGCGCGAGGGCTGGAACGGGCCCACGCACCCAAGCTCTACGGGATGCTGGAAAACCTGTGTATCTCGCGCGGCATCACCATGCCCAGGCTGATGATCATCGAGGATCAGGCGCTGAATGCCTTCGCCTCCGGCGTCAAGGACAGCCAGTTCACCGTGACCGTCACGCGCGGGCTGCTCGATCATCTCGATGATGCCGAGATCGAGGCCGTGCTGGCCCACGAACTGACCCACATCCGCAATGGCGACGTCAAGCTCATGGTTGTGGCGGTGGTGATTGCCGGCGTGCTGTCCTTCCTCAGCGAGGTGGCCTTCCGGTCCATGCGGTTCTCCGGCTCGTCCTCGCGCAGCTCCTCGGACAACAAGGGGGCGGGTGCCGCGATCCTGATCGGGCTGCTGATCATGGCGGTGGCCGGCATTCTGGCCTCGGTGATCCGGTTCTCGCTGTCCCGCTCGCGCGAGTATCTGGCCGATGCCGGCGCGGTGGAACTGACCAAGAACCCCGACGCGATGATATCGGCCCTGCTCAAGATCTCGGGACGGGCCGATATTGCCGGCGTGCCCTCCGGCATCATGGACATGTGCATCGAGAATGATCCTGACGACATGTCCGACATCTTCTCGACGCATCCGTCGATTTCCAAGCGGGTTCAGGCGCTGGTCGGGGCCGCTGGCGGCCGCCTGCCGCCACGTCTCAACGAGATGGCCTTGCGTCCGCCGCTGACCGCGATCGTTGAGGCGCGCGGGCCGTGGGGCGCGCGCCACCCCAACGAGTGAGCCCGGCAGCGTCGGCCCGCCGTCAGAACAGCGAACCCTGTCCGCCATCCGTGTTGGCCCGGGTCGTTCCCGCGCGGGTGTTCCCGGCCTTCGGCGTCTTCGCAGGCGCAGCAGCCAACCTGCCGGAACCGTCGGTCTCCGGCGCCGGTTCCCATGGCGCATGCAGGTCCGGTCCGTCATGGCCAACCTTGTTCACGGCAGGCCCGATCCGGACCATCTCCAGCGCATCATCAGGTGGTGGCTGCAGCAGGCGGAAAGCCTCGTCCTGCGTTGTCTCCGGGTCCAGCCATGCCTGATGCTGGCTTGGCGCGATCATCACCGGGCTGCGTGGATGGATGGCCGACATCAGGCCGTTGGCATGGGTGTTGAGCAGCGCCACCGTGTCGATCTCGCTGCCATCAGGCGCCGACCAGGTCTCGTGGATCGCGGCGAAGGCGAACAGCCCGCGATCGGGGCGGCGGAACAGGCAGGCCCGGTTCTCTTTGCCGACCCTGTGCCATTCATAGAACCCGTCAGCCGGCATCAGGCAGCGCCGCCGCGTGAAGGCCGCCCGGAATGACGGTTTCTCGCGCACCGTTTCGGAGCGCACGTTGATGACCAGCGGAAACGCCTTCGGGTCCTTCACCCAGCCGGGCAGGAACCCCCAGCGCTTCAACCCGAAGTGCACCCCGCCCCTGTCTGCCACCACCACAGGCACGGGCTGGGTCGGCGCGATGTTGTAGCGCGGCGGGAAGTTCGGCTGCTCGGCGTAGCCGAACAGGTTTCGCACCGATTCCGGCGGCAAGGTCAGCGCGTAGCGTCCACACATCCATCAAGACTAGTCCATCTGGACTATGTTTCCAGCCCATTGCGAACATCATTTCTTTTCATCTTTGTGGTCTTGATGGGCCGTCCGAGTTCCGCGTGGTTGCCTCCGTGTCGCATCTTGATGTCCAGCAAAGTGACAGGTTCGTTGCGTCGTCGAGGCTCTCGACCGACTACCTCAACCTCTATGCCGAAGCCTTGATGCTGATCGAGATGGCGGCGCTCGATCCCGACGTGCTGTCCGAACTGAAGGCGTGGAAGCCCGTGGGCTATCTCGATCACTTTCAGGCATCAAGCCTGCGCTGTGCGTGCGCTGCCAGCGAGGCCTACATGGCCCTTGACCCTACGGCTCGCCGAGCCTTCGAGACCTTGTGCAGCGCCAAGAACCAGTTGGTCCAGACGGTCATCATCACGCTCGACGAGGGTGGCGAGACCGGCTCGCATGCGGCGGTCATCGAGATTGCCGCCGAAGCGTTCCGCAATCTCTTTTCCCGCGCCAACGCCTTCATCAACTCAGGCGGCGACATGGAAATGGCCGCTTACGACGAGATCGAATTGCAGGCCGCCATCGACCGGATCCTGTCGCTCTAGCGGGCTTCTGCAAGCGTCACAGGCCTCGTCACTGCGAGCGCATCGAAGCAGTCCAGTGCACTCGCGATGACGCCAAGGCAGCTTGTCAGCACCTTGCGGGCATGTGTCCATGCGGCGAGGTCGCCGGCTGGCGCAAGGCCAAGAAGGTCAGAGCCAGCGCTTAAGCTTGAAGAAGGTGTAAGTGCCCACGGCGGAGGCGACCATCAGGCCTAATGCCATCGGATAGCCATAGAGCCAGTCGAGTTCCGGCATGTTCTTGAAATTCATGCCATAGGACGAGGCGATCAGGGTCGGCGGCAGGAAGATCACCGCCGCCACCGAGAAGATCTTGATGATCTTGTTCTGCTCAAGGCTGACCAGCCCGAGCGTCGCGTTCAGGATGAACTGCACCTTGTTGTTGATGAAGCCGGCATGATCCTCGATCGACTGCACGTCGCGGATGGCCGTGCGCCATTCGGCCTGGAAGCCGGAGCGTTTCGTTGGCCTCACCGAATTGGCCTGCAGGAAGATCAGCATGCGCTCAAGCGACACCATGCTTTCGCGGACATTCGAGATCAGGCCGGCCTGCCGGCCAAGCTTGCGGATCACGCCCTGATAGCCGCCCGAGCGTTCGAGCCGGCCGCTATCGCGCTCGAACACGGAGCGTGACAGATCCTCGATCTGGTCCCCGACGCGCCCGAGGATCTCGGCCGCCCGGTCGATGATGGCCTCGATCAGTCCGTCGAGCACTGCTTCCGGCTGATGCCCGCATCCGCTAGGCTTGCAGGCCCGCTGTGTGAACAGCACGAACGAGCGCGGCTCGTCATAGCGCACCGTGACCAAGGTCTGGGCTGTCAGGATGAAGCTCACCGCCACGAGGCGGGGTTGGTCCGTGTCGGAGTGGCACAGAATGCGCGCCGTCATGTAGCGCGCATCATCCTCGGTGTAGATGATCTCCGAAGGTTCGAGATCGAGCATCTCCTCGCGGGTGGGGATCGAGATCTTGAGAAATTCCTCGACCTGACGATCCTCCTCGCGGGTCGGCTCCATCAGGTCGATCCACAAGGATTGGTCCGGCACCGGCATGCCGTCTGTCAGCACCAGCCGTTCGAGGCCTGCTCCATTGGCTGATGGCACGTAGGCGATGATCATGGGGCAACCCGCAGCAGGAAGGCCGGCGACGGGGCACGCGCCAGTGCGGCCTCACGCACCATTGTCATGTGACAGCGATGTGACGGCAAGGCAAGGCAAGGCAAGGCAAGGCAAGTGGATGGCCCCGGCAGGATCGGACATTCACCGCCCGTAGCGTCCCCACAGCGCCCGCGTCTCCAGCGCCCCGATCAGATTGTCCGCGTCGATCAGGCTGACGCGTCCGTCTGGCATTGCCGTCCCGGCAGACAGGTTCGGGATCAGCAGACGCAGCAGGCCGCCGCGCCGTGCGGCTGGCACAAGGCGCAGATCCACCTCTTCACTGAAGCGCTGGCGCATGATGCCGCGCACATCGCCGAGCCCGTCGACAAGGCCGAGGTCCATGGCCTTCCGGCCAGTCCAGAAGGCCCCGTTGAACAGGTTCTCGTCACCGCCGGTCAGCCGCTCGCCCCGGCTGGCCTTGACCAGATCGATGAAGCTCTCGTGCACATCGGCCTGCAAGGCCTTGAGGCGCATCACGTCCTCGTCACGCTCCGGCATGAACGGGTCGAGCATCGCCTTGGAATCGCCAGCCGTGTAGATGCGCCGCTCGATGCCGAGCTTCTCGATCAGTCCGGTCAGCCCGAACCCTGCCGAGACCACGCCGATCGAGCCCACCACCGAGGTCGGGTCGGCAAAGATCTCGTCGGCGGCGCAGGCCAGCATGTAGCCGCCCGAGGCGCCCACATCCTCGATGAAGGCGAAAACGGGACGTTTGTGCTCGCTGGCCAGCGCCTTGATGCGCTGATGGATCAGGTGCGATTGCGCCGGCGATCCGCCCGGTGAGTTGATCAGCAGGGCGACAGCGACGGCACCCTTGGCCTCGAAGGCCGCTTCCAGTTGCGCCGCGACGCCGGCCAGCGACAGGCCGCTCTGGCCCGGCAACGAGGCCATCCCGATCGCGCCATACAGCCGCACCACCGGCACAAGTGGGCGCGGCGCCGTCAGCGCCTTCGGCAGATAGCGGGCGGGAATGACCTTGCCGAGCATGGCGGCAAGGTCGGATGAGCGGCGCGAGAGCATTTTTGTGGGCATGACAGGATGATGGGGAGCGGGTAGCAACGGCGCAAGGGCCAGCCAGGGGGCTGGCGCAGTGTCGCAGGGCTTCAGCCGCGCGGCGGCAGGGCGTCGAAGGCCTGCCTCAGGCTGCGCAGGTCGATCCAGCTCTGGCGCTTGGCGATCGGGTTGCGCAGCAGATAGGCAGGATGGAGCGTCGGCAGAGCCGGGATCATCCGCCCGCCCGCCTGATACTCGCGCCATTTGCCGCGCGCCGCCATGATGCCCGGCACGCCGAGCAGCGCCTGCGACGAGGGCCCTCCGACCGTCACCAGGATGTCGGGTGCCGCCAGTTCGATCTGCCGTTCGATGAAGGGCTTGCAGATCATCATTTCCTGCGTCGTCGGCGTGCGGTTGCCCGGCGGTCGCCAGGGAACGATGTTGGCGATGTAGACGTCGCTGGCGCGCGAAAGCCCGATGGCCGCCAGCATCCGGTCGAGCAACTGGCCCGACACGCCCACGAACGGCAGGCCAAGTCGGTCCTCGTCGGCACCGGGAGCCTCGCCCACCAGCATGATCCGCGCTTGAGGATTGCCATCGCTGAAGCACAGGCTCTTGGCGGTGGCCTTGAGGGCGCAGCCTTCGAAGCTGGCGAGCGCGGCCTTCAGATCGTCGAGGCTGTGAGCCGCGCGGGCCAGCGCCGTCGCGCTGCGGGTCACATCGTCGGCGCTCATCGCGGCGCTGGCCAGCGCAGGCCTGGGCGGCTCAGGCGCGGGCACAGAGCCACGGTTCAGAACGCGTCCTTCGCTGC
This sequence comes from Hyphomicrobiales bacterium, assembly GCA_027487245.1. GTDB lineage: Bacteria > Pseudomonadota > Alphaproteobacteria > Rhizobiales > Beijerinckiaceae > Allobosea. The sequence continues at coordinate 10,378 of JAIYDY010000017.1, read as the reverse complement.
GGAGTGTGGCGGCCGGCTCCGGTCCTGCTCCACTCCCCGGAACGCGGTTCGCGGCACCGCCTGCGGTTTCGGCGAAGCGGTCATGCGGTGCCTCATCCAGTGCGCAATCCACCCCTGCCTCGGCATGAATGGCGAGGATGTCGGCAAGCTCGGAAGGGGTGAGGGTGTCAGCAGATGGCATGTGATGAGCTTAGCACGCTGCGCCCGTCATCGCGAGCGCAGCAAAGCGATCCAGCCGCGCCACCACATCGTTCTTGATGGCTTTGCTGCGCTCGCGATGGCTGGGGCGTCACCACCCGCGCTGATCGCCTCGCCCTCTTGCGCCAAGGCGCGCCCTCGCCCAAACACGGACTTGAGAAATTCGCCAGAACAGGATAGTTCATATCTAAACTATCTCGGGTGACCAAACCGCCCCGCCGCGCCGGCGCATGATGCGAGGACCAGATGAGCGAGTTGCAAAACCACGACCTGCCGGAACGCGAAGGCATGGACTATGATGTGGTGATTGTCGGGGCCGGTCCTGCCGGCCTGTCCGCTGCGATCCACCTCAAGCAGATCAATCCGGACCTCACGGTCGTGGTGGTCGAGAAGGGCTCCGAGGTTGGTGCCCATATCCTGTCGGGGGCGGTGATCGATCCGCTCGGCCTCGACCAGTTGCTGCCCGAGTGGCGGAACGACCCGGCAAGGCCGCTGACCACCGAGGTCACCGAGGACCGCTTCTATTTCCTTGGCCCCGCCGGCGGCATCCGCCTGCCGAACTTTGCCATGCCGAAGCTGATGGACAATCACGGCAACTTCGTCGGTTCGCTGGGCAATGTGGCCCGCTGGCTGGCGGCTCAGGCGGAAGCGCTGGGTGTGGAAATCTATCCCGGCTTCGCTGCCTCTGAGATCCTGTTCGACGACAAGGGTGCCGTCACTGGCATCGCTACAGGGGACATGGGGATTGCCAAGGATGGCTCGATCTCCGAGCGCTTCACACGCGGGATGGAGTTGCGCGGCCGATACACGCTGTTCGGCGAGGGCGTGCGCGGCCATCTCTCCAAGCAGTTGATCAAGCGCTTCGATCTGGCCCGCGGCAAGGAGCCCCAGAAGTTTGGCATCGGCCTGAAGGAGCTCTGGCAGGTCGAGCCCGGCAAGCACGTGAAGGGGCTGGTCCAGCACTCGTTCGGCTGGCCGCTCGACATGAGCACCGGCGGCGGCTCTTTCCTCTATCATTTCGACGACAATCTGGTGTCGGTCGGCTTCGTGGTGCATCTCAACTACCAGAATCCCACGCTCTCGCCCTTCGACGAGTTCCAGCGCTTCAAGACCCACGAGATGGTGCGTGACGTGTTCGAGGGCGGCAAGCGGCTGTCCTATGGTGCGCGTGCGATCACCGAGGGCGGCTGGCAATCTGTGCCGCGACTGACCTTCCCCGGCGGCGCGTTGCTCGGCTGTGCGGCAGGCTTCGTCAACGTGCCGCGCATCAAGGGCAGCCACAATGCCGTGATCTCGGGCATGCTCGCCGCGCAGCATGTCAGCGATGCACTGGCAGCGGGCCGGGCCCACGACGAGGTCAGCGGCTATGAGGAGGCGTGGCGTTCGTCAGCCATCGGACGTGACTTGAAGCCTGTGCGCAACGTCAAGCCGCTGTGGTCGAAGTTCGGCACCATCGGCGGGGTGGTGCTCGGTGGTGTCGACATGTGGCTCAACGAACTGACCGGCTTCTCGCCCTTCGGCACGATGACGCACGGCAAGGCCGACCACGAGACGCTGAAGCCGCTCGATCAGGTCAAGCCGATCATCTACCCGAAGCCCGATGGGGTGGTCTCGTTCGACAAGCTCTCGTCGGTGTTCATGTCCTCGACCAACCACGAGGAAGACCAGCCGGCGCATCTGAAGCTGCTTGATCCGGTTGTGCCGATCGCGGTCAACCTGCCGCGCTATGGCGAGCCGGCGCGCCTTTACTGCCCGGCCGGCGTCTATGAGGTGGTCTATGCCGACCCGGCAACCAAGGCCGATCCGCGTTTCGTGATCAACGCGCAGAACTGCGTCCACTGCAAGACCTGCGACATCAAGGATCCGTCGCAGAACATCAACTGGGTCACACCCGAAGGCGGCGGCGGCCCCAATTACCCGAACATGTAACCCCTCAGGCAGCGCGAGGCGCGTTAGGGGAAAATCACGCCGCGCGCACGCGGTCGATGAAGGTGCCGACGTCACCGGACAGGCGCGTGGCCATCCGGCGCATGCTGGCAGCGGTGCCGCCCACTTCGCGTGCCACGGCATCGGCTGCAGTGGCCGCCTGGGCTGTGTCGCGCACGGAACTGAGGTTCAGACTGGCATCGTCCGCCAGCATCGCCATGGTCGTGGCGATCTCGACCACGGTCGCGTCCTGCTGGCGGATCGCGGCGGCCACCTCGACGGCGATGCCGCGCATGTCCTGAACCACCAGCGCCATGTCGTGGATCGACTGCGACATGTTCGTCGCCCCGCCCTGGATCGCCTCGATCTTGCGGCTGATTTCCTCGGTCGCGGTCTGGGTCTGGGCGGCAAGGGTCTTCACCTCCGATGCCACGATGGCAAAGCCGCGTCCTGCCTCGCCGGCGCGTGCTGCCTCGATCGTGGCATTGAGGGCAAGCAGGTTGGTCTGGCTGGCGATCTGCCGGATCAGGACCACGACATCGCCGATCTGCGCCGATGTCGCGAGCAATTCAGCCATGCGCCGGTCGGTCTGGTCGACCTGGCGGATGGCCACGTCCGCAGCCAGCGCCGCGCGGCTCGTGCCCTCGGTGATCGAGGCGATCGAGGATGTCAGTTCGTCCGTCGCCGCCGCCACGGTCGAGATGCGGTTGGTCATGGTTTCGGTGGCGTCCTGCGCTATCTGCATCCGGCGGGCCACCACGCGGGAGGCCTCGTCGAGTTGCCCGGATGATGTGCCGAGATTGTCGCCGGCCTGCTCCAGCGCGGACAGGACTTCGCCCATCGCCTGATCGAAGTCCGAAACGGACAGGCTGATCACCGCCGCCCGCAGGCTCCTGGCTTCAGCCTGTTCGGCGGCATTCTCGCTGGCGCGCTGGCGTGCGAACATCTGGTCGCGGAAGATCGCTGTCGCCCGCGTCATGGCACCGATCTCGTCACATGCAGACTGGCCTGCGAGATTGATGGACGCATCGCCTTCGGCGATTTTCTCCATGGCCGATTTCAGCGCGTGCAGCGGCTGACTGATCGAACGGATGATCAGGATGGCGAGAAAGGCGCACGCCAGCAGAGCCGCCAGCGCGCCAAGCAGCGCCGCGACGTCGTCATGGGCCTGGGTTGCGTTCGCGTCCTCACGCAGTTGCGCGACCATGCCATCGGCAGCTTCGGTCAGCGCGGCCAGCGGCTCGCGCATCAGGGTGAAGATGTTTTCGATCCTCAGGATTTCCGCATCGAGCCGCCTCGCCATGGCCAGCCACGCGTTCACGGCCTCGACATGGTTGACCAGTTCGGAGGCGGTGCGGGCCGTCACTTCGGCCGGCAATTGCCGGGCCTCGATCAGCCGCATGATTCGGGCATGGTCGAGATCGAGCGCCGCTTCCGCCGCCGTGTCACGCGTCGCCAGCAGGATTTCCTTGTGCCGCATGGCAGACTGGATGGCGGTCGAAACGCGCACCAGCATCGGCGCGCTCGAAGCGTCCAGTTCTGACCGCACAGTGCTCTCTAGCCGTGTCGCTGTTTCCGCCATCTGGCCGCGCAGGCCGGTGTTCTGCGTCGCGCCAAGGGCAACCTGGGTCGATCTTGTCACGTCAACCTGGGCCAGCGCCTCGCCCGTCAGCCTGCGCAGTTCTGCCAGGTTGCTGGCGATCTGGCCGTCTGGAGCCCTCGCCTGCAAGGCTTCGGCGTCGGCAACTCCCTGGGCCAGCCCGCTTTTGAGCCGGTCCAGCAGGTGCTCCATCGGTGTGTGGACAAATTCGAGAAAACGGCCCTGGCTGCGTGCCTGCTCCAGCTTCAGGTCCAGCACGCCGATCCGCAACTGCTCGATCCTCGCGATGCCTGCCTGGGCCTTGAGCCAGGTGGTGCGCGCATGCAGGCCGAAGCCAGCCACGCATGCAACGGCAGCAAGACCAAGCCCTGCCAGCATGCCAATGCGGGCGGAGATCGACAAGCGCCTGAGCCATTGACCAATCATGCGGGATTGCTTGTCCTTTGCACCCCGCCAGATCGGGTTGCGGCAACCTAGGGCGGAGAGATTAACTGCCGGTTATCCATGCCGGTGGCCGCCTCCCGATCGGGTCGGCGGGGGGCACCGGTCTTGCTCGCTTGTTCGCCAGGGCTTTCTGCTGCGAGCTGCCGGTGCCCCACGCAAGTGTGACATCGGGTGCGACTTGTGCAAAAGCCACGATGCAGCCATCTTGCCAGCACAGGAACTTCGCAGCGCGAAGGGCCCGCCGGCCGACGACCAGGGCGCATGCGCGGGACAGGCTTTTTTGTGCAGCCTGACCCGGACATGCGGCCCGTGAAAGGGACCACCGTGACCGATCTTCAAGAGCTCAGGAAGGCCAACGCCGAGGCCGGAGCCTGTCCTGCTCCTGCGCGCATCATGCGCGCGCTCACCGGTCCGGCGCGATTCCTGCGTGCCATCGGCCTTGCTGCCGCGTTGACCCTGGCCGGCGGCGCAGCGTTGGCCAATGCGCAGAGCCGTCAGCCGGAGCGCTTCGAACCCGCCGACAGCATCGAGGGCAACTACCTCGCGGCCCTGATCGCCGGCTCGTCACGCGATACCAGCGCTGCCGCCACATTTCTGCGCGAGGCCCTGAGGGCAGATCCGCGCAATCAGGAACTGGTCGAGCGCTCGTTCATCGCCTTCCTCGCCGATGGCGCGATGCCGGATGCCTTCCGCGTGGCAGAACGCATCCTCCAGCGTGATCCGACCAATGGTCTGGCGCAGATGACGCTGGCCGTTCGGGCCATCAAGAACCGCCAGTTCCAGCAGGCGCGCGAACGGCTGCGCGGCGGTGGGCGTGGCCGGGCAGCCGACATCACCTCGACCTTGCTGACCGCCTGGGCCTTCGCCGGCGCGGGCGAACAGACCCGCGCCATCGAGACACTGGAGCGCCTGCGCGGCGATGGCTCGATCACCACCTTCCGGGATTATCACGCAGGGTTGGTCCATGACGTGCTGGGCAACACCGCCGAGGCGCAGAAGCGCCTCAAGGCGACCCATGACAACGACCCCGCCACCTTGCGCATTGTCGATGCCTGGGGGCGTTTCCAGTCACGCCGTGGCGACTTCGCGGGCGCGCGCGAAACCTATGAGCGCTTCAATCGTCTCCTGCCCAACCACCCGATCATCCGCGATGCGCTGGAGACGCTGAACCCGTCCAAGCCCGGCACAGCCCCGCGCGCGTTGTCGCGCACGGTGTCCAATGCGCAGCAGGGAGCCGCCGAGGCGCTCTATGGTCTTGGCAGCGCCGGCAACCGTGAGGACAACGAAGCGGCGATCGTCATCATTTACCTCAGGCTTGCCCTGTATCTCGATCCGGCTCACGAACTGGCCATCCTGACGCTCGGCGACACGCTGGAACGTGCCAAGCAGCCCGACGATGCCATCGCCGTGTTTGACCGCATGCCGGCCAACTCGCCGTTGCGCTCCAATGCCGAGGTCCAGATCGGGCTCGGGCTCGAAACGCTCGGCCGCAAGGACGAGGCGATCCAGCATCTCGAAGCGGCGATCAAGGACGACCCGGACGATCTGGAAGCCCTGTCGGCCATCGGCGGCGTCTATCGTGCCCGCAAGGATTTCGCGCGGGCCGCGACCTATTACGAGCGGGCAATCGCCACCATCAAGACACCGGAGCGGCACCACTGGAGCCTGTTCTATGCACGCGGCATCACCTACGAGCGCACCAAGCGCTGGGCGCTGGCCGAAGTGGACTTCAAGAAGGCGCTGGAGCTGATTCCCGAGGGGATGGGCGCGAACCGTGCCCTCGTGCTCAACTATCTGGGTTATTCCTGGGTCGATCAGGGGATCAATCTCGATGAGGCCTTCGCAATGCTGCGCAAGGCCGTCGAACTGAAGCCGCGCGATGGCTACATCATCGACAGCCTCGGCTGGGCCTTCTACCGCCTTGGTCGCTATGAGGATGCGGTGCGCGAACTGGAGCGCGCCATCGAGTTGCGCCCCGCCGATCCGGTGATCAATGACCACCTTGGTGATGCCTACTGGCGCGTGGGCCGGAAGCTGGAGGCCCGCTTCCAGTGGAACCACGCGCGCGATCTCAATCCGGAGCCCGAGGATCTGCCCAAGATCCTCCAGAAGATCGAGAATGGCCTTGAGGACGAGGTCAAGCCGGCCTCGGCCGTGGCCGAGCCGCCGAAGAAGAATGATGGCTGACCGGACGGTGGCCAGCCCTGCTGCCGCCGTGAAGGCGGCTTCGGCGCGCTGATGCTGTCGAGCCGCGCGCCTGCGAAGGTCAATCTGGGCCTGCGTGTCCTCGGTCGCCGGACGGATGGCTACCACCGCCTCGAAAGTCTCGTGGCCTTTGCCGGCGTCGGCGATCTGCTCTCTCTCGTCCCTGGCCCCGTGACCGGCCTCACCGTGGCTGGCCCGTTTGGCAATGGGCTGGAAACAGATGACAGCAACCTCGTGCTCCGGACCGTCGCGCACCTTTCAAGCCTGATCCCCGGCCTTCAGGCCGGCCATTTCACTTTGCTCAAGCGCCTGCCCATCGCCTCCGGCATCGGCGGCGGATCGGCGGATGCGGCGGCGGCATTGCGGCTTGTAGCCCGCCTGAACCGGTTGCCGCCCGATCATCCCGCCTTGCGCGAGGCCGCAGCCCGGACCGGAGCCGATGTTCCGGTGTGCCTGGCCTCCAGGGCGCGCGTGATGGAGGGAACGGGCGATGTGCTCGGGCCGCCCTTGCGCCTGCCGCGCCTGTTCGCCGTTCTGGTCAACCCACGTGTTGCAGTCTCCACGGCGGCCGTCTTCGGCAGGCTCGGGCTTGCGCCGGGCGCGACGTTGCCGGCGCCCCAGCCTGCTCCGTTGCCGTCGGAACACCTGGCCGCCATGGGCATGGATGCCTTCATCGCCGGGGTGCTTGCGCCGCTGCCCAACGATCTCGAAGCGCCGGCGCGTGCTCTTGCACCGGTCATCGCCGAGGTGATCGGCCTGCTGGCCGCTGCCCCTGGCTGCCGGTTGGCACGCATGTCCGGCTCGGGCGCGACCTGTTTCGGGCTGTTCGACTCATGCGGCGCGAGCGCTGACGCAGCGCGCATGATCAGGTCAGCGCACCCGGACTGGTGGGTCAAGCCCACGATCCTGCGCTGATTGAAGCGAGGCAGCACAGCCCGGTTTCCGGACCGCTGCTCTCAATGGGCGCGGGCGATGCAGAATTCCACGGTGGAGTGCATGGCCGACTTCATCTCGCTGTCCGGGAAGAGAGCCAGCGCATCATGGGCCATGGCACCATAGTGGCGCGCCCGTTCGATTGTGTCGTCGATGGCGCGATGCTTCTTCATGATGGCGATCGCCGCATCAAGATCGCCCTCTTGCACGTCGCCGTCCTGCAAGGTGCGCTGCCAGAAGCGGCGCTCTTCGGCGTTGCCGCGCCGGAAGGACAGCACCACCGGCAAGGTGATCTTGCCCTCGCGGAAATCGTCGCCAACATTCTTGCCGAGCTTGGAAGCGACACCGCCATAATCGAGCGCATCGTCGATCAACTGGAAGGCGATGCCGAGGTTGAGGCCGAACCCGCGGCAAGCCGTATGCTCCGCCTTGGGCCGCTCGGCGATCACAGGGCCGACCTCGCAGGCTGCTGCAAACAGCTCGGCGGTCTTGCCGCGGATCACGGCGAGATACTCGTCCTCGGTGGTCTCGGTGTTCTTGGCCGCGGCGAGCTGCATCACCTCGCCCTCGGCAATCACGGCCGCAGCCGTGGACAGGATGTCGAGGGCGCGCAGCGAGCCGACCTCGACCATCATGCGGAAAGCCTGGCCGAGCAGGAAGTCTCCGACCAGCACACTGGCCTCGTTGCCCCAGAGCATGCGTGCCGCGAGCTTGCCCCGGCGCATGTCGCTCTGGTCCACCACGTCATCGTGCAGCAGCGTCGCGGTGTGCATGAACTCGACCGAGGCGGCGAGCTTGACATGACCTTCGCCGCGATAGCCGCAGAGGTTGGCGGTCGCCAGCGTCAGCATCGGGCGCAACCTCTTGCCCCCTGACGAGATCAGATGGTTGGCGACCTCGGGGATCATGGTGACCTGCGAGCCCGTGCGCGACAGGATCATCGCATTGACGCGCTCCATGTCGGGCCGGGTGAGGGCAACGAGCGCTGCGACGCCATCGCGCGCGGCGTCCTTCTCTTCGAATGGCAAAACCAGTCCCAAGACCAACTCCCAAGGCCCAAACCGCCGGCACCCAGCCTGTCGACATACTTCGCCGGGGGCAGGAATGGCTGCCTCCATGCGCTTCGACTTGCAACTGTGTCGTCCATGCGACAATTGGAAGGCGGCTGCAAGATGTCCCGTCAAGGCCACTTGCGGCAAAGGGCCGCCTTCGGGGAGTTGCCAATGATCGAACTGATGCGCACCAACAACCTTGTGACGATCAGCGCGGCCGAGGCGATCCTGACCTCTGCCGGCGTTCATGTGCTCGTGCTCGACGGCTACATCAGCGCGCTGGAGGGCGGCATCGGGGCCTTCCAGCGGCGTGTCATGGTGGTCGACGACGAGGAGCAGGAAGCCCGCGCCCTCCTCATCGAAGCCGGTCTCGGCGCGGAATTGCGCGATGCCCGGACGCGCTGACGAGAACCCGCCCTCTATCCCGGCGTCCAGCCCGCTGCCGGCGGATGTCACAGAGGATCGGTTGCTCGGCCAGCGGCTGCTGCTGCGCCAGCCCGCACAGGGTCATCGCGCCGGTACCGATGCCGTGCTGCTGATCGCGGCAGCGGGGCAGAGCGCGCGCATGGTCGATCTGGGCAGCGGCGTCGGCACGGCTGGCTTGGGTCTCGTGCGTCTGGGCAGGACAAGCTTCGTCAGTCTCGTCGAGCGCGACGCGGAGACAGCGGCGCTGGCGCGCGGCAACATCGCGCTGAATGGCCTCTCTGCCCTGGCGCATGTGGTTGAGGCCGATGTCGCGGCCCCGGCCCGCACGCTCGTGGCAGCGGGCTTGCCAGCCGGGCAGGCCGATGTCGTCGTGGCCAATCCGCCCTACAATACGACAGGCCGGCATCGGGCCTCCCCCGATGCGCGCCGCGCCGATGCCCACGCCCTGATGCCTGCCGGCTTCGAGCCGTGGTGCCGCGCGGCGGCGCGCGCCCTGAAGCCGGGAGGCCGCTTCGTGCTGATCCACCGGCCCGAGGCGCTGGTCTGGTTGTTGCCACTGCTGGAGTGCCGGTTCAGGGGGCTCGCGCTGCTGCCGGTCCATGCCAGAAGCGGCGAGCCGGCCCGCCGTGTGCTGATCTCCGGCACGTTGGGCAGCCGGGCGCCCATCAGGCTTTGCCCGGCCTTGGTACTGCACCGCGCCGATGGCAGCTTCACCGACGAGGCTGCTGCCATCCACGCCGGCGAAGGCCAGATCGCGTTCTGAGAGTCAGCCCGCAGCGCGCGTCACGTCAACGGCACACGCGCCTGCGATCGACCACCCAGCTCCAGCCATCCCAGTAGCGCACGCTGCGCACATGGCACCGCGGCTGATGATAGCCATGTCCGTCGCCATAACCGTAGCCATGCCCATGGCGCGGACGCCACCCACCGTAGCCGCCGCCATAGCCGCTCCACTGCGAGCGGCCCCAGCCATCATGCCGCCTGCGCGGCTGGTGGCCATAGCCTTCGTGATAGCCGCCTGTGCCGATGCTGAGCGACCAGGACTGTGCCTGTGTGGCCGTGGTGGGAGCGAGCGTGGCGGCGCCAAGGGCAAATGCAGCGGCCATCCCGAGGACAAGCTGACGCGACATGGATCTGAAACCCGTCTGTTGCGAAGGCTGACCGGACACCATGTCCGATCTGTGCGCCTGCGACACCGGGACCATCGCACAGGCTGGCTGAATGCACCCCGAGCGCGCCGTTCAGCCGGCGTTTAGCTGATCAGGCCGAAAAAAGCAGAACAGCCCCGGCAGGGCGTGCCGGAGCTGCGTGAGAGCGTAAGTCAGTTCTGGCCTCAGGCCACCCGATCAGTAGTGGCAGCGCTGCACCGGTTTGTGGACGATGCCCTGCCAGGTGTAGACGGTCCGCCATTTGGTGAAGCAGCGGGGGCCATAGTAGACAGGCCGGCGGTAGACCGGACGATGGTGATAAACCGGGCGCGGACGATAATACACCGGGCGGTAATAGACCGGACGAGGGCGATAGACGCGCCGGTAGTGGACAGGGCGGGTGCGATAGACCCTGCGGTGATAATAGCCAACCTCGCTGGTCAGCG